>NZ_CP046804.1:311951-623902 GCF_009763805.1 Vibrio cidicii
ACCATACAGCGAAACCAGAAAATAAAGCGAAAGTTGCTTCTATCATGATCGCTGCGGGCTTTGCTTCTTTCTTCACTGGTGTGACAGAGCCCCTAGAGTTCTCTTTCATGTTCCTAGCTCCTGCACTTTATGTTGTTCACGCGGCACTGACTGGTATCTCGCTTTATATCGCTGACCTGATGAACTGGACCGCTGGTTTTGGTTTCTCTGCTGGTCTTGTGGATATGGTGTTGTCAGCGCAAAACCCACTAGCGAACAAATGGTACATGCTGATTGTTCAAGGTTTCGTGTTCTTTGCTCTGTACTATGTGATTTTCCGCACTGCAATCGTGAAATTTGGCCTGAAAACACCGGGTCGTGAAGATGATGAAGGTACATCAGCTTCGAAAGTGACTGGCGCGAAAGAGTCTCACGTGTTGGCAAAACAGTACCTGAAAGCACTCGGTGGTCATGAGAACCTCACTAATATCGATGCATGTATCACCCGTCTACGTTTGTCAGTAAAAGATATGAGCATCATTGATGAGAAAACACTTAAAGCATTGGGTGCAATGGGTGTGGTCAAACTGGGTACCAATAACCTGCAAGTTATTCTTGGCCCTCTGGCAGAAATTGTTGCTGGTGAGATGAAAAATATCGGCGTGAACGAAGATTTATCAGAAGTCGTTCTACCTTAATGTCGCGACCTAACGTGTCATTTTAAGCCTCCTTCGGGAGGCTTTTTCTATTGTTCGTAGCTTTCTCCGCCAGTTGATGGCAAATAATCGCAATTAAGCGCGAGAACGTATTGTCTATTCGTGCAGAATTGTGGATCATTGATAGCAGTTTGCTCTGAATATTATCTCCTTAATTCAGAGCTAAGTTTTCTCTGAACAATACTAAAACAAACTTGAGGTGCTTTAGATGAGTGAAGCTGATGCTCGTCCATCAAACTTTATTCGTCAGATCATTGATAAAGATCTGGCGGATGGCAAACATACGAGTGTGCATACACGATTCCCGCCGGAGCCAAACGGCTACCTGCACATCGGCCATGCAAAATCCATCTGTTTGAATTTTGGTATTGCTCAGGACTACCAGGGTAAATGTAATCTTCGTTTTGATGATACTAACCCTGAGAAAGAAGACATCGAATACGTTGAGTCAATCAAGAATGATGTTAGCTGGTTAGGCTTCGAATGGGATGGTGAGATCTGCTATTCATCAAACTACTTCGACAAGCTTTACCAATATGCAGTGGAACTGATTAACAAAGGCTTAGCGTATGTTGATGAGCTAAGTCCTGAGCAGATCCGCGAATACCGTGGAACGCTGACTGCGCCTGGTAAACCAAGCCCTTACCGTGACCGTTCGGTGGAAGAAAACCTCGCGCTGTTTGAAAAAATGCGTGCTGGTGGTTTTGAAGAAGGTAAGGCGTGCTTGCGTGCCAAGATCGATATGGCTTCGTCCTTTATGGTGATGCGCGATCCGGTTTTGTATCGAGTACGTTTTGCTTCTCACCATCAAACGGGTGACAAGTGGTGTATCTATCCGATGTACGACTTTACCCACTGTATTTCAGATGCGTTGGAAGGGATCACCCACTCTATTTGTACACTGGAGTTTATGGATAACCGTCGCTTGTACGACTGGGTGTTGGAAAACATCACAATTGACTGTCGCCCACATCAATATGAGTTCAGCCGACTGAATCTTGAATACACGGTGATGTCTAAGCGCAAGCTCAACCAATTAGTGACTGAGAAGTTGGTTAATGGTTGGGATGACCCTCGTATGCCGACTATCTCTGGTTTGCGTCGTCGTGGCTTTACCCCAGCGTCAATTCGCGAGTTTTGCAAACGCATCGGTGTCACAAAGCAAGAGAACATGATCGAGTTTAGTTCACTGGAATCTTGTATCCGTGATGATTTGAACGAAAATGCGCCACGTGCGATGGCGGTATTGGATCCGGTGAAACTGGTGATCGAAAACTTCCCTGCAGGCGAAGTGGAAAATCTGCTGATTGCGAATCATCCAAACAAAGCCGAAATGGGCGAGCGTGAAGTACCATTCACACGTGAACTTTGGATTGAACGTGAAGACTTTCGTGAAGAAGCGAACAAAAAGTACAAGCGTTTGGTACTAGGTAAAGAAGTTCGTTTGCGTGGTGCCTACGTGATTCAAGCTGAGCGTGTTGAGAAAGACGCAGAGGGTAACATCACCACTATCTACTGTACTTACGATGCAGATACATTGGGCAAAAACCCTGCAGATGGGCGTAAAGTGAAAGGTGTGATTCACTGGGTGTCGGCAGACAAAGGTGTGCCTGCAGAGATCCGTCTATACGATCGCCTCTTTACTGTGCCTAATCCTGCCGCGGCAGACGATTTTGCTGCCACCATTAATCCAGAGTCACTGACTGTATTGAACGGTTTTGTCGAACCAAGCTTAGTCGAAGCGCAAGCGGAGAAAGGTTACCAGTTTCGAGCGCATGGGCTACTTCTGCGCGGACAGCAAAGATTCGAGCAAAGAGCACTTAGTCTTTAACCGCACGGTTGGATTACGTGATACTTGGGCAAAGATTGACGCTGAATAACTTCGTTGTTCTGCAAGCATAATAAAAGACCAGCGCAATGCTGGTCTTTTAGTCTCAATGTGTCTAATAAAAAAGCCGACTTTTATTGGTCAGCTTTTATCAACATTTGCTATCAACTCTTGCGCTTGTGTGCGTCAGGGTTGGTTTTACATGAACCGTCTGCGCATTTACCGTACAAGTATAAACTGTGGTTAGTCAGTTGGACGTTGTACGCGGCGGCGATCTCTTTCTGACGCTCTTCGATGAGGTCATCAGAAAACTCAATCACTTCCCCACAATCAAGACAAACGAGATGGTCGTGATGATGCTGGGTGGAAAGTTCGAAAACCGATTTACCACCTTCAAAGTGATGGCGAGTGACAATACCGGCATCATCGAATTGGTTCAACACCCGATATACTGTCGCAAGACCTATCTCTTCGCCAAGATCAATCAGCTTTTTATAAAGGTCTTCAGCACTGATGTGTTGGCAATCTGGTTGCTGTAGTACTTCTAAAATTTTTAGCCTTGGAAGGGTAACTTTAAGCCCTGCATCCTTAAGCGCTTGGTTGTTGTCTGACATATACTTTCCCGTCGATGATCTGCCGCAGAGTACAGAATTCAATATTCCGATCATTATAGGTGAACCCGTCCTAACAATAAACCACGAACTTCAAAGGGTTACTAGAATCTTTTTGTAAATTGTGGCTGGCTCGCTTATATTGCTCGTCAGACCAGTTACAAGTTGTTAACAATGGAACTCAAGCAGGACAGCGATGAACAAGCAACTCGCCAAGATCTATAAACCAGGAATCGTCAAATTTGCCCTCAATATCTGGCCGCCATTTTGGGGCGCAGGCATACGAATTTTGCGTATTAGCGACGACTTTCGTACCGTCGATATGAAACTTAAACTACGCTGGTGGAATAAAAATGCCAACCGCACCCAATATGGTGGCAGCATTTTTTCTCTCACTGACCCTGTTTACTCACTGATGCTGATGGGCATCTTAGGCGAGGAGTATTATGTGTGGGACAAAGAAGCGAGCATCAATTTTATCAAGCCGGGGCAGAGCGATCTTTTTGCTCAATTCGAGATAACCCAAGCCATGCTGGACGAGATTTATGCCGTAACGCGTCATGGTGACAAGTGCTTTCCCGAGTTTATCATTCATGTCAAAGATGCGAAGGGCTCGGTGGTATCCGAGGTGCATCGTAAGCTGTATGTTCGGAAAAAACCGAAATATCGCGAGCAACTTGAAGAGCAGCAACAGAGTTAGCTATCCGTCGTCAGTACGTAGTCACGACATAGTTGCAGCCAAGCTTCACTGGTTTTTGATAGGTAGCGGTTACGATGCCAAACGACACCTAAACGCCAGTCAATTCCGGGTTGTATTGGTAACACTAATACACCTTCGGTGTGATTTCGTTCGCACAATGGTGCAGGTAAAAAGCACACCCCTGTGCCACTTTTCACCAGTGCGACGAGAAAATCCCACTGACTGCTGCGCGCAGCAACCTGAGGTTCGAATCCTGCTTCATGACAGCGCGAAAAAATGTGTTCACTGAGAGTGAACTCCGATGTGTAAAGGTACAAGGGCTCATTATAGAGATCGACCCATCGGACATTCTGCTGTGCCTGCCAGTTGCTATTTTCTGGCACAACAGCGTGAATCGGATAGTTGTCCAGTTCAATGCTTTGCAGCTCGCTACTAATCTGTGGTGACAACATGGTCATGGCCACATCGATCTCTCCATTGAGTAAAGCTTGCTCAATTTTACGCCCGCCATACTCAACGACAGTCAGCTCAACGTTTGGGTAGCATTGTCGATATTGGCGAAACAGTCCGGCGTAGAGGTGGCCAACCATAGGGGGGATCCCTAAGCGCAAATGGCCACGTTGTAACTGATCCAGATCCATCAACTCGGCTTCCAGTTCATTCATCTGAGTGAGCACGACTTGGGCTCGCTGATAGACGATCTCACCAGCCTCAGTGAGCCAAAACCGCCGTCCTTCGCGATGCAATAGTGGTTGGCCAAGTTCGCTCTCTAAATTGCGAATCATCTTACTGATGGTTGGCTGGGTAACGAACATTCGCTCGGAAGCCTTAGTGAAGCTTTGCTGTCGCACCAATTCCACAAAATAGCGCAAACCTCTAATGTCCATATCTCCTCGCATAAAAAAGAGTATGCCAAGTTGGCATGAAAATAATAATTTAAAGTCATTTTATGCAGGTTTTGAGCTTGAATACAATGTGATTAATCTCTCTATTTTCAAAGTGAATCACATGGTGAAACTCAAAAATGGCTTAAAAATTTGGCTGCAGGTCGTTATGCTGTCGCTGATCTGGTTTGCGGCGGATACGCTTGTGCGTCTGTTTAACTTGCCACTGCCTGCCAATCTCACTGGCATGCTGCTTTTGCTTCTTTTACTGTTTAGTCGGATGGTCAAGATTGAGTGGCTGCGTCTTGGTGCTAGCTGGCTCTTGGCGGAAATGTTGCTGTTTTTTGTCCCTGCGGTTGTGGTGGTGGTCAACTATCAAGAGATGATGAAGCAAGAGGGAGTGAAAATTGCCTTGGTACTGGTCATCAGCACGTCTCTGGTGATTGCAGTCACCGCTTGGGTGGTGGATAAAACTCATCGCCTAGAGCGCCTTTTAGCCCTACGCAGGCGCCGTGCCTCTTATGTTACAAGAGGGCACTAATATGGAATTGACTATTTCTACTCCCGTGCTGAGTGCAATCTGCTTTGTTTTGACACTTTTGCTCTATTACGCAAGCAAATATCTTTATCGCAGACGGCCTAGCTTGCTGTTAATGCCCCTCTTGTTGGCCCCGCTGCTTTTGGTGGTGATGGTGACGGGGTTGCATATTCCTTATCAAACCTATATGGCTGATTCACAGTGGCTACTTTGGTTACTTGGGCCAGCGACGGTTGCTTTTGCCATCCCTGTGTACGACAACCGAGTCTTGATTAAGCAGCATTGGCTGTCGCTGACAGTAGGTGTGTTGGTGTCGGTGGTTGTCGCGGTCGGCAGTACGGTTGCGTTGGCGCGTTTATTCTCTCTCCCTGAGTTGCTGCAACGCAGTTTAGCAATGCGATCCATTACTACGCCGTTTGCCGTTGAAGCGACCAAAGTCATCGGCGGGCAAAGTGAACTTGCTGCGCTGTTTGTCGTCTTGACTGGCGTGATCGGGATGGCTATGGGAGAGATCATTCTAACAAGTTTGGCCATTCGTTTCTCGGCTGAGCAAAGGGGCAAGTTTAGGAGCCTCAGCCCATGGCGCGGGTACCGCGAAAGCGTATCAGTTAGGAAGTTCGGAGGGGGTGGTATCCAGTGTGGTTATGATGTTGTCTGGTATGGTGACTGTACTGCTCGCCCCTTGGATTGGTCACTTGCTTTGGTAAAACGCAAAGCAAAAAAATCCCCTGTCGAAACAGGGGACTGATATCAATCTTCTAGCTCTGCGAGGCACATCTCTTCATAGATCTGCTCAACCCAGTTTTTCACGCGAGACTCGGTCAGTTCTGGCTGACGATCTTCATCGATGCAAAGGCCAATGAACTTGCTATTGTCGCCTTCAACCAGTGCTTTCGACGCTTCGAACTCATAGCTTTCTGTTGAAGTATGGCCCAAAATCGTGCCACCTTTTGACTCAACGATATCGCGTACGGTACCCATAGCATCACAGAAGTATTCTGCGTAGTCTTCTTGATCGCCACAGCCGAAAATCGCCACCAGCTTGGTTGAGAAGTCGATTTGCTCTAACTCCGGGAAAAAATCATCCCAGTCACATTGAGCTTCGCCGTAGTACCACGTAGGAATGCCAAGCAGCAGCAGATCGAAATTATCGATGTCTTCTTTGCTGCTCTTTGCAATGTCTTGTACGTGAACGAGTTTTTTACCTAGTTGCTTTTGAATCATCTTAGCAACGGCTTCAGTATTACCTGTGTCGCTACCGAAGAAGATACCTACACTTGCCATAGAGTTTATACCTTTGATTATGTCTGTTGTGGCACGAAACCTGACGGATTTAACCCAAACCAGTGCCTTCCCAGCTAAGCTGAATAAGCCCTTTTGCGATAAAACCAGCACAGCCAAGGAAAAGTACCAACCATACAATACGACGACCAAAAACGGGAACATTGCCTTGTTTCAACACATCTTTAATGGCCATACCAATAAGAAAGAAGATAGACGCAAAAAGAAGGTCGAGTCCAATCGATTCCAGCATGTTCATGTAGTCGTAAAGCATGATGTCCCTTAGTGCCAATTTAGCTTGCGCGCACTATATCACTGTTGGACAACAAAGTTAATGCACGCAGCACCTGCGAAGGCCAATAAAATGACGTCACTTTTCTGATTTGTTAACTGACAATAAATTTTCGGATCGCACGTAAAACTTCTGCCGGTTTTTCAGCATGCAGCCAGTGCCCCGTATTGGCAATCACATGCGCTTTTGCCTGTGTGAACTGCTGCACAACGGCCGCCTGATGTTCATTCTGCAGATAGGGAGAATCGCCCCCTTTGACAAACAGTGTTGGGATCTCGGTCGGTGGGATAGGCTGCCAGCCTAGAATGGCATCGTAGTTGTTGATCAGTGAGTCAACATTGAAGCGCCACGCGAGATGGCCGTCTTGATTGTAAAGCGATTTGGCAAGGAATTGCCTGACCCCATCCAAAGTAATGTGCTTGGCAAGTAAATCAAGCGCTTGGCTGCGGCTGGTCGGCTTATGCTGAATCACCGAATGTAACCCTTGGAACACATTGTCATGGCGTCTGACTTGATAGGCGACTGGTGCCATGTCCAAAACGATGAGCTGTGAGACAATTTGTGGTGCCATGGCGGCCAATTTCATCGCTACCTTGCCTCCCATTGAGTGGCCAATCACGATTGCATGGTCAATCGAAAGCGCCTCCATTGTGCTGAGCACATCTTGCGCCATGAGTTGGTAATCATGCTGCGGGCTGTGGAAGGAGAGGCCGTGGTTACGGAGATCCAAACTAAGGACTCGGTGATCTGCAACCAGATCTCGGGCAAGCAGGCCAAGGTTACTTAAACTGCCAAATAAGCCGTGAAGTAAAACAATGGTTTGTCCTTCACCTTCAAGTTTGTAGTTGAGCAATGATGACATTTTATCTTATTCGTGATGGGTTTAACGTGGAGTATCCGAAAGGATCTCGTTATAATCCCCCAGAGTTTAAACATTGAGATTGTGAAAAGCGAATGAAAACAATTGAGGTTGATGAGGATCTGTACCGTTTTATTGCAAGTCAAACCCAACACATTGGTGAAAGTGCGTCGGACATTCTACGCCGCTTGTTGAATGTGGATGGTAAACAGATCGTCATTACACAAGTTGCTGAACCTAAAGGTATTGTAGTTAGCAAAGATGCAGGTAAAGCCTCTCAGGTGGACGGTGTAAAGGAGATGCGCTCGCTGTTGATATCCGACGAGTTTGCCTCATTAACGAAAGCGATTGACCGCTTTATGTTGGTTCTAACGACTTTGCACCGTATCAACCCTGAAAGTTTTGCTCAGGCGACCAAAGTGAAGGGTCGTAAGCGCGTTTACTTTGCCGATAATGAAGCGACGCTGCTGGAAAACGGCAATACCACCAAACCTAAAGCGATTCCACATACGGGCTTTTGGGTCATCACTAACAACAATACCAGTCGCAAACGGCAGATGGTGGAACAGGTGATGACGCATATGGAATTTCAGCCGGATTTAATTGAAAAAGTAACAGGGTCGATATAAGAAACCTGATAGAAGCCTCATAATGCGCACAGTGATGCCGATATTATGAGGCTTTTTTGTTTGATTAATTTTTAAGAAAGGATGTCAATAATGGCTATGCACCCTCGGGCAGGGCAAAAAGCTCTGCAAGAAGATCTTCACAATATTCCTGCTTTGGTCGCTAACTATTTCTTGCTGCAACCGGAAGCTGCCAACCCTGCACATAAAGTTGAGTTTGGTACCTCGGGCCATCGTGGCTGCGCAGATAAATGTACCTTTAATGAACACCACATTTTAGCCATTGCGCAAGCGGTCGCTGAAGTGCGTGCTGAGCAGGGGACCAAAGGTCCACTGTTTATCGGTAAAGACACTCATGCGCTCTCTGAGCCCGCCTTTGCAACGGTTGTGGAAGTGCTGGTGGCCAATGGAGTGCAAGTGATTGTTCAGGCAGAAAATGGCTATACACCGACGCCAGGCATCTCACACGCCATTTTGACCTACAACCAGAAACATGCAGACAAAGCCGATGGCATTGTGATTACGCCATCGCACAATCCGCCGCAAGATGGCGGCATCAAGTACAATCCGGTGCACGGCGGCCCAGCCGAAGGCGAGCTCACTCAGGCGATTGAAAATCGTGCCAATCAGTTGATCGCTGAAGGCCTACAAGGTGTGAAACGTATGCCTTTGCTCGAAGCGAAAGCATCAACACTGTTTGTAGAGCAAGATCTGGTTAAGCCCTACGTGGATGACCTGGTCAATGTGATTGATATGGAAGCGATCCAAAACGCTAATCTCAAGATCGGTGTGGATCCGCTCGGCGGCAGCGGGATTGACTATTGGCGCCAAATTGCTAAAGCGTACAACCTCAATCTCACGTTGGTGAGCGAAGCGATAGATCCTTCCTTCCAGTTCATGTCACTCGACAAAGATGGCGTAGTGCGTATGGACTGCTCTTCACCTTACGCGATGGCTGGGCTACTGGCGTTGAAAGATGAATACGATCTGGCGTTTGGTAATGACCCAGACTACGATCGTCATGGCATTGTCACGCCCAAAGGCTTGATGAATCCTAACCACTTCTTAGCGGTGTGTATCGACTATTTATACCGCCATCGTCAAGGCTGGGCGGCGGATGTCGCTGTCGGCAAAACACTCGTTTCCAGTGCGATGATTGACCGCGTCGTGGCTGATCTTGGCCGTGAGCTGTGTGAAGTGCCCGTGGGCTTTAAGTGGTTTGTGGATGGTCTCTATAACGGCAAGTTCGGATTTGGTGGTGAAGAGAGCGCTGGTGCTTCTTTCCTACGTAAAGATGGTACGCCTTGGTCAACCGACAAAGATGGCATTATTTTGTGTTTGTTGGCAGCCGAAATCACGGCCGTGACGGGTAAAAACCCGCAGCAGTACTATGAAGCGCTTGCGGCTAAGCATGGTGAATCACAGTATAGCCGTATTCAAGCAGTGGCAAATGGCCCGCAGAAAGACGTTTCTCAAGAAACTGTCTGCTGAAATGGTTAGTGCAACAACGCTGGCTGGTGATGAGATTACCGCCCGTTTAACTCATGCGCCAGGTAATGGTGCGGCCATTGGTGGCCTGAAGGTGACCACTGCAAATGGCTGGTTTGCCGCTCGCCCATCAGGCACAGAAGATATCTACAAGATTTACTGTGAAAGCTTTAAAGGCGCAGAGCACCTGAAGCAAATCGAAGCCGAAGCGCAGCAGATCGTCAATCAAGTCTTTGCTGACGCAGGATTATAAGCTGCAACCTACTTGCCTCAATATCAACCCCAGAGCCCAGCTCTGGGGTTTTTGTTACCAGCACATCAGCATAGAGAATCTCTACTCGGTGGGATAAATCCTCATGTTTATCCATGCGGCCAGTTGTCTGGGACGATAAACCAGAACTGACCATTTCGGCTTTGGGCGTGGATAAAGCGTTTTTGCGGTTTTTCGACTGCGGGCGCGTCAGCCGCTGCCATGCCGCCGGCCGCCCAATCCGCTTTCGATAACTCATACAGTGGTTGGTTGATTTGCGGCCATTGGTGGGCGAAACACCAATAACCCGCGATAGTGTCTGGGTTGATTGGATAGTCAAGACAATGGGTCGGTATGTCTTGTGGCAAAAAAGGGTTGATGTACAAACGGCCTTGCATGAGTAAGCGTGGTTGGCAGTGTTGATACTGTTCGTATTGTTGCAAAAAAGCCGTCGAACAGCTCATCTTAAGCTGATGATTGAGCATGTGATCGAGTTTTTTGTCCAAGCGATCTTGGGCGTTGGGGCCATACCATTTGCCATCCCGCAGCAGATAAAACTTAATCGCTACTTCCCAGTGCTCAAATTGACCACTTTCTCGGTTAAGCAAAAGAAAATCTAACGCACCAAGCGTCTTCCCATTGCTTTGAAGTTGTACTTCTTCGAGCTCAATCTGGTATTGGGGCGAATGTTGCAACAGTTTTGAGCACAGGTACTGATAGAGAAAACCAAGCCGAGCATTTCCTTGATAAGGCTCGATATCGTTTGGCACCGTGGCATTTAAATGGGAGACGCTGACAAAAGGTAAGCGGGTCTCAAATAACGAAGGTGAGGAGGTAATCCATTGATAAAATCGCGTAACAGAGCTCATCGTTGATCCACAATGTCGATATTTAGCCACCATTGTATTGCTTATTGGCTTGAGTATACACTTTGCGGTGAAGACAAAATCTGGATGTGAAGATGAACAACTTAGAACTGGAAAACATTCTTAACGATAAGCTTTCCGCATCGCTAATCAAAGATTACTGCCCAAATGGTTTACAGGTGGAAGGAAAAGCGGAAATCCGCAAAGTGATTACAGGCGTAACCGCTTCTCAAGCTTTGATAGAGCAAGCGGTCGAGAAAGGCGCCGACGCCCTGTTAGTCCACCATGGCTATTTTTGGAAAGGCGAGCCAGAGCCCATTCGAGGTATGAAAGGAAATCGCATTCGCACTCTAATGCGACACGACATCAATCTATTGGCTTATCACTTGCCACTCGATATCCATCCACAACTAGGCAACAATGCACAACTGGCTAATCTACTCGATATCGAAGTAGAAGGTGGATTAGAAGGGCACGCCCAATCTGTGGCGATGTTCGGCCGTTTGCGACAAGCGATGAGCGCTGAAGCGTTGGCGGACAAGATCACGCGAGTTCTATCTCGTCAGCCACTGCATATTGCATCAGAAACGTGGACAACGCATTGAAACGATTGGCTGGTGTACTGGCGGTGGGCAAGATTTTATTGAACTGGCCGCTCAGCGGGGGTTGGATGCTTATCTTTCTGGAGAAATTTCAGAGCGCACCACCTACAGCGCGCGTGAAATGGGGATTCACTACTTTTCGGCTGGGCATCATGCTACCGAACGTTATGGTATTAAAGCCCTAGGCGAGTGGCTCGCACAGGAGTACGGTTTAGACGTTGAATTCATCGATATTGATAATCCTGTATAAAACGTTAGAACGGTCAAAAAAGAGAAAGGGTTGAGACTTGCATCTCAACCCTTTATTTTTAGCTAATTGGTTGGTTATTGGCGCTCGTGCATAGGTTTGAAATCGCGCTGCTCTTCACCAGTATAGAGCTGGCGAGGACGGCCAATGCGATTGAGCGGGTCGCTGTGCATTTCGTTCCAATGCGCGATCCAGCCGATAGTGCGCGAGATGGCGAAAATAACGGTAAACATTGAGACAGGAATACCAATCGCTTTGAGAATAATACCTGAGTAGAAGTCTACGTTCGGGTACAACTTCTTAGAGACAAAGTACTCGTCTGACAGGGCAATACGCTCGAGCTCCATCGCGACATCCAATAGCGGATCTTTGATGTTGAGCTCTTTTAGCACTTCGTGACAGGTTTCACGCATCACGGTTGCACGTGGGTCGTAATTCTTATACACGCGGTGACCAAAGCCCATCAGACGGAATGGATCGTCTTTATCCTTAGCGCGCTCCACGTACATTGGAATGTTATCGACTGAACCAATCTCTTCCAACATCTTCAGACACGCTTCATTAGCACCACCGTGAGCAGGGCCCCAGAGAGAAGCAATACCTGCGGCAATACACGCGAATGGGTTTGCGCCCGAAGAGCCTGCGAGACGCACGGTTGAAGTTGAAGCGTTTTGTTCGTGATCTGCATGCAGAGTAAAGATTTTATCCATTGCACGCGCGACGACTGGGTTCACTTCGTACTCTTCACATGGGTTTGCAAACATCATGTGCAGGAAGTTTTCCGCGTAAGTCAGATCGTTGCGTGGATAGATGAAAGGCTGACCAATCGAATATTTGTAACACATGGCTGCCAGCGTTGGCATTTTAGACAGTAGACGATAAGCGGTGATTTCTCGATGCAGATCATTATTAATGTCTAAAGAGTCATGATAGAAGGCTGCCAGAGCGCCGACCACACCACACATCACCGCCATTGGGTGAGCGTCACGACGGAAGCCATGGAAGAAGCTGGCAATCTGTTCGTGCACCATAGTGTGACGTGTCACGGTTGTTCTGAATTTCTCGTATTCCTCACGTGTAGGGGCTTCACCGTAAAGTAGAATATAACAAACCTCTAAGTAATCAGCGTTGTTAGCTAACTGATCAATAGGGAACCCACGGTGCAAGAGAATACCTTTGCCGCCGTCGATGTATGTTATTTGCGATTCACAAGATGCAGTGGCAAGAAAACCGGGGTCAAATGTGAAATAGCCGTTTGCTCCCAGTGTACGAACGTCAATTACAGGGGTACCTAGTGCACCTTCCATAATTGGCAGTTCGATTGGCGCTTTGCCTTCGATGTGAAGGGTAGCTTTCTTATCTGCCATAACAATCTCCTTTGTTTATTATTTAATCCGTCCAGGATGTTTGTGTGCCATTTTTGTACTGGTGTTAAGGATTAAAGTCAATTGTTCTGCCTTTTTGTGTGCACTCAATATGATTTTTTACATAAAAATCGTTAAAAATCTGTTCTGTGTAGCATAATTTGTTACATCAATTGTATTAGAATGTTGCCGGCCGTATAGTGGCGCAGAAATTTTTGGTTAAATCCTTATAAATTCGGGGCTAGAAACAAAGGTGAGGTGTTTTTTTTAGTCTCGTTGTTAACAAGAATTTTACATTTAAGTCGCTTATATGGCGCGGTTGGTGTTAAATAAATGTTAACTTTTGTGGGGTTGAGAGCCAAAATTCGTTAATAACAATAAATGCTCAATGGAGCTGAGTGAGCAAGCCCGTGAAAGAAAGAAAGTCAAGACCTGTTAATTTAGATTTGCAGACCATTCGCTTTCCTATCACAGCAATCGCATCCATCCTGCATCGTGTATCTGGGGTGATTACGTTTGTCGCGGTAGGCATACTGCTATGGTTACTATCCATTTCCCTATCATCCCCTGTCGGATTCATGCAAGCGAGCGACATCGTCGACAGCTTTATCGTGAAATTCGTGTTGTGGGGCATCCTAACTGCATTGGCCTACCACATTGCTGGCGGCATTCGTCATCTCATGATGGATCTTGGTCATTTTGAAGAGCTTGAATCTGGTGCCATGAGTGCCAAGGTTGCATTCGGCGCAACAGCCGTGCTTTCAGTTTTGGCGGGGATTTTAGTATGGTAAAACACGTTTCCTCATTTGGTCGTAACGGGGTGCACGATTTCCTCCTGATTCGTGCTACGGCCATCATAATGACACTCTACACAATTTATCTGGTGAGCTTTTGTGCTTTCACTGATATCTCTTACGCATCCTGGACCCAATTTTTTGGTGGCACCTTTACTAAGGTCTTCACTATGCTGGCATTGGTCTGTGTACTGATTCATGCCTGGATTGGTTTATGGCAGGTTCTGACTGACTACATCAAATGCGCTAAATTGCGTGGTGGCCTTCAGTTAGCCGTTATTGCCGTGCTGTTCGGATATTTCTTCTCTGGTCTATTTGTCTTGTGGGGTGCGTAAGTGTCTATTCCAGTTTCGTGAGTTTGACGCCGTAGTAATCGGCGCAGGTGGTGCAGGTATGCGCGCTGCACTACAAATTTCAGAGCAAGGCCTAACTTGTGCGTTGCTGTCAAAAGTGTTTCCTACTCGTTCTCATACCGTTTCAGCTCAGGGTGGTATTACGGTTGCACTAGGAAATTCGCACAAAGATGATTGGCAATGGCACATGTATGACACGGTCAAAGGCTCCGACTACATCGGTGACCAAAATGCCATTGAGTACATGTGTAAAAACGGTCCTGAGTCGGTGATTGAGCTAGAGAAAATGGGGTTGCCCTTCTCTCGCTTTGAAAACGGCTCTATCTATCAGCGCCCCTTTGGTGGTCAGTCCAAAGAGTTCGGTGGTGAGCAAGCAGCTCGTACTGCCGCCGCCGCTGACCGTACTGGTCACGCTTTGCTGCATACGCTTTATCAACAAAACGTAAAACATAAAACTACCATTTTTTCAGAATGGTATGCGCTTGACCTGGTGAAAAATCAAGATGGCGCTATCTTAGGCTGTACAGCACTGTGTATGGAAACGGGCGAAATTTGTTATTTCAAAGCCAAAGCGACCGTGTTAGCAACAGGCGGTGCAGGCCGTATTTACGCATCAACGACTAACGCACACATCAACACGGGCGATGGTGTGGGTATGGCACTTCGTGCTGGAGTACAGATGCAAGACATGGAAATGTGGCAATTTCACCCAACGGGCATCGCTGGCGCCGGTGTTTTGGTGACGGAAGGCTGTCGTGGCGAAGGTGGTTACCTTCTCAATAAAGATGGTGAGCGTTTCATGGAACGTTATGCACCAAATGCAAAAGACTTGGCTGGCCGTGATGTGGTTGCGCGTTCGATGATGATTGAAATCCGCGAAGGTCGTGGTTGTGACGGCCCTTGGGGTCCACATATCAAGTTGAAGCTCGATCACTTGGGCAAAGATGTACTTGAATCACGTCTGCCTGGTATCTGTGAGCTTTCTCGTACTTTTGCTCACGTCGATCCCGTGAAAGAACCGATTCCAGTTATCCCAACCTGTCACTACATGATGGGTGGTGTACCAACTCAAGTGTCTGGCCAAGCGATTAAACAGCTGGCTGATGGCCGTGAAGAAGAAGTTCAAGGACTGTTTGCTTGCGGTGAAATTGCTTCTGTATCGGTACACGGTGCGAACCGTTTAGGCGGTAACTCGCTACTCGACCTTGTGGTCTTTGGCCGTGCAACAGGTCTTCACTTAGGCGAAACGTTGGCAGCACAAGCAGAAGCGCGCCCAGCGACCGCTTCTGACGTCGAAGCGTCACTTTCTCGCTACATGCGTTGGGAAAACAGCACCGGTGGCGAAGATCCAGTGCAAATCCGTAAAGATCTACAACGCTGTATGCAAAATAGCTTCTCGGTATTCCGTGAAGGTGAGGCCATGGCGCAAGGTTTAGAAGAGCTGAAAGTGATTCGTGAACGTTTGAAAAATGCCCATCTGTCAGACAAGTCTACCGAGTTCAACACGCAGCGTATTGAGTGTTTAGAGCTAGATAACTTGATGGAAACAGCATTCTCAACGGCAGTAGCAGCAAACTATCGTACTGAAAGTCGTGGTGCTCACGCTCGTTTCGACTACCCAGATCGTGACGATGAAAACTGGCTATACCACTCTATCTACAATCCGGAAACTGAACAGATGACCAAGCGTGACGTAAACATGTCTCCAGTTCATCGTGATGCTTTCCCACCGAAAGTACGTACATACTAAGGGAGGACTAAAAAATGAAATTGAACTTCTCTGTGTATCGTTACAATCCGGATGTCGATAGTAAGCCGTACATGAAAGAGTACACGCTGGATGTGGAAGATGGTTCTGACATGATGGTGTTGGATGCGCTGATCCTATTGAAAGAGCAAGATCCAACACTAGCATTTCGCCGCTCTTGTCGCGAAGGCGTGTGTGGTTCTGACGGTTTGAATATGAACGGCAAAAACGGCTTGGCGTGTATCACTCCGCTGTCGGCTTTGGGCGGTGGCAAGCTGATTATTCGACCACTACCGGGTTTGCCTGTAGTGCGCGATCTTATCGTTGACATGACACAGTTCTACGATAACTATGCGAAAGTTAAGCCATTCTTGATCGATGACGGTGCGTTGCCACCTTCTCGCGAGAATCTGCAATCTCCAGAAGAGCGTGCACATTTGGATGGCTTGTACGAATGTATCATGTGTGCATGTTGTACAACATCTTGCCCATCATTCTGGTGGAACCCGGACAAATTTATCGGTCCAGCAGGTCTTTTGGCTGCATATCGTTGGTTGATTGATAGTCGCGATACTGCAACAGATGAACGCCTGTCCAATCTTGATGACGCATTTAGCGTTTTTCGTTGCCATGGCATCATGAATTGTGTAAGTGTTTGTCCTAAGGGACTAAACCCAACAAAAGCCATTGGTCACATCAAAACAATGTTGGTCAATCGTTCGGTTTAATAGATAAAAATTGCCGGCTAACTCTTAACCAGATTTAGCCGGCTCTTATAGTAGCTCGGCGCAGACCGAAGCAAACGTGAAAACTACTGGTTAAGGGAAAATATGCACAACGGCGTGATGAAGGCGTGGCTCGAGTCTTCACACTTGGCTGGCGCCAATGCAATGTATGTAGAGGACCTCTACGAACTGTATCTAAGTGATCCCGATCTGGTAAGTGAGGAGTGGAAACGTGTTTTTGATGAGTTGCCCAAGCACTCTGAAGTGGCTGAACAGCCGCACTCACGTGTCCGTGACTACTTCCGACGACTCGCTCAAGAAACAAAGCATTACAGTGTCCAGGTCAGTGATCCAGATGTCGATGCTAAGCAAGTAAAAGTACTACAGCTGATAAATGCCTACCGCTTCCGCGGCCATGAAGCAGCTCAGTTAGACCCCCTAGGGTTATGGCAACGTCCTCAAGTGGCGGAGCTCGATCCTGCATTCCACAATCTCACCCCAGATGACTTCGAAGAGACATTCAACGTAGGTTCTTTTGCCATCGGCCAAGAGACCATGCAGTTGAAAGACATCTATAATGCCCTGAAAAAAACCTATTGTGGTTCGATTGGTGCAGAATACATGCACATGACCGACACAGAGCAAAAACGTTGGATTCAGCAACGTCTTGAGTCTGTTATCGGCCAGCCTTCCTTCGAAAAAGAAGAAAAAATCACATTCCTGGAAGAGCTGACCGCAGCAGAAGGTCTAGAGCGCTACCTTGGCGCAAAATTCCCCGGTGCAAAACGCTTCTCTTTGGAAGGCGGCGACGCCATGATCCCAATGATGAAAGAGTTGATTCGTCATGCGGGTAAAAGCGGTATGCGTGAAGTGGTTATTGGTATGGCTCACCGAGGCCGTCTCAATATGCTGGTTAACGTTTTGGGTAAGAAACCACAAGATCTGTTTGACGAGTTTGCCGGCAAACACGGCGAAAGCTGGGGAACGGGTGATGTGAAGTATCACCAAGGTTTCTCAGCGGATTTTGCCACGCCCGGCGGTGATGTGCACCTCGCCTTGGCGTTTAACCCGTCTCACTTGGAAATTGTAAACCCAGTGGTGATGGGCTCGGTACGTGCTCGTCAGGATCGCCTCGGCGATGAAGACGGCAGTAAAGTTCTTCCTATCACGATTCATGGCGACTCGGCGATTGCAGGACAGGGGGTGGTGGCAGAGACGTTCAACATGTCTCAAGCCCGTGGTTACTGTGTCGGTGGTACTGTTCGTGTGGTTGTCAACAACCAAGTCGGTTTCACAACGTCAAACCCACGTGATACGCGTTCTACCATGTACTGTACCGATATTGCCAAGATGGTACAGGCACCGATTTTCCACGTTAATGCTGACGATCCAGAAGCTGTCGCTTTTGTGACACGTATTGCTTTGGATTACCGCAACGAGTTTAAACGCGATGTCGTGATTGACCTTGTTTGTTATCGTCGCCATGGTCACAACGAAGCTGACGAGCCGAATGCCACTCAGCCTTTGATGTACCAAAAAATTAAGAAGCACCCAACACCGCGTAAACTGTATGCAGACGTACTGATTGATCGTAACGAGTGCGAGATTGAAACCGCAACCCAAATGGTCAACGAGTATCGTGATGCACTCGATCGCGGTGAAGTAGTGGTGAAAGAGTGGCGTCCGATGGCTCTGCATTCTGTAGACTGGTCTCCTTATCTGGGTCACGACTGGGAAACGCCTTGGGCAAACGTATTCGATAAAAAACGTTTAGTCGAGCTAGGACGACGCCTTTGCCAATACCCAGAAAGTCACGTTTTGCACAGTCGAGTGAGCAAGCTCTACAGTGATCGCATGGCGATGATTGAAGGGGAGAAAGAGTTCGATTGGGGAATGGCAGAGACGCTTGCCTATGCGACTTTGCTCGACGACGGAAAACGTATTCGTATTTCTGGTCAAGATTCAGGCCGAGGAACCTTCTTCCATCGTCACTCTGTACTACACAACCAAACCGACGCCAGTACTTACATCCCACTGGCAAACATTCACGACAAACAAGGCCCATTCGAGGTGCTTGACTCTGTGTTGTCGGAAGAAGCGGTGCTGGCATTTGAATACGGTTATGCAACGGCAGAACCGGGCGGCTTGACCATCTGGGAAGCGCAGTTCGGTGATTTCGCCAACGGCGCCCAAGTTGTGATTGACCAGTTCATCTCTTCTGGTGAGCAGAAGTGGGCCCGTTTGTGTGGTTTGACTATGTTGCTACCACACGGTTATGAAGGCCAAGGCCCTGAACACTCTTCAGCCCGTTTGGAACGTTACCTACAGTTATGCGCCGAGCAGAACATGCAAGTGGTCGTACCATCAACGCCTGCACAGGTCTATCACATGATTCGCCGTCAGGTGGTTCGCCCTATGCGTCGTCCACTGATCGTGATGTCACCGAAGTCGCTGCTGCGTCATCCGTTGTGTACATCGACACTAGACGATCTCGCCAATGGCAGCTTCTTGCCTGCGATTCCGGAAATTGACAGCCTTGATCCTACTAAGGTCAAACGAGTCGTTTTCTGTTCAGGTAAGGTCTATTTTGATCTTTTGGAACATCGTCGCAGTAGTGAGCAAGACGATGTGGCGATAGTCCGTATCGAGCAACTTTATCCGTTCCCGCAGGAACAGGTCAAAGAGGCGATTGCGCCATACGTTAACGTTGAAGATTTCGTATGGTGTCAGGAAGAGCCTCAAAACCAAGGCGCTTGGTACTGCAGTCAACACAATTTCCGCGCGGCCATTCCAGCCGGTGCAGATCTAAAATACGCCGGCCGCCCGGCTTCTGCTTCACCAGCAGTAGGCTATATGTCGGTGCACTTGAAACAGCAGAAAGCGTTGATTGAAGACGCTCTGAACGTGAATGCAAAAACTTCGGATTAAGAACTAGAAGTGAAAGGAAGAAACAGACATGACAATTGAAATTCTGGTTCCAGACTTACCTGAATCAGTCGCGGACGCAACCGTAGCGACTTGGCACAAAAAGCCGGGCGACAGAGTAGAACGTGATGAAGTTCTGGTCGATATTGAAACGGATAAAGTCGTTTTAGAAGTACCTGCGCCAGAAGCGGGTATTTTGGAAGCTATCTTAGAAGATGAAGGCGCTACGGTGCTTTCAAAGCAGCTTCTTGCGCGCCTAAAACCCGGCGCAGTGGCAGGCGAGCCAACCAAAGACACGACGGAAGAATCGGTAGCGTCACCAGACAAGCGCCACAAAGCTTCGCTAACGGAAGAGAGCAATGACGCATTGAGTCCAGCGGTACGCCGTTTGTTAGCTGAACATAGCCTAGAAGCGCATCAAGTGAAAGGTACAGGTGTTGGTGGCCGTATTACGCGTGAAGATATCGAGGCGCATTTGGTCAACGCAAAAGCAGCAGTCAAAGCTGAGGCTCCTGCTGCTGTTGCTGCGCCAGCTGCGGCTCGCAGTCAAAAACGCGTACCGATGACTCGTCTACGCAAAACGGTGGCAAATCGTCTGCTTGAAGCGAAAAATAGTACAGCAATGCTGACGACGTTTAACGAAGTGAATATGAAGCCTATCATGGATCTTCGTAAACAGTACGGAGACCAGTTCGAAAAACGTCATGGTATCCGTCTCGGCTTTATGTCTTTCTATGTCAAAGCCGTTACGGAAGCGTTGAAACGTTATCCGGAAATCAACGCTTCGATCGATGGCGATGACATTGTGTATCACAACTACTTTGATATCAGCATGGCGGTATCAACACCACGTGGTTTGGTGACGCCAGTTCTAAAAGATTGTGACACGCTGGGCTTTGCTGATGTTGAAAAAGGCATCAAAGAGCTTGCTATCAAAGGTCGTGATGGCAAATTGACGGTAGATGAGTTGATTGGTGGTAACTTCACCATCACCAACGGTGGTGTATTTGGCTCACTGATGTCAACGCCAATCATCAACCCACCACAATCGGCTATTTTGGGTATGCACAAGATCCAAGATCGTCCAATGGCGGTTGACGGTAAGGTTGAAATCTTGCCAATGATGTATTTAGCACTTTCTTACGATCACCGCTTGATTGATGGACGCGAGTCTGTTGGTTTCCTTGTGACAGTGAAAGAGCTGCTGGAAGATCCTGCACGTCTGCTGCTTGATGTGTAATTAAAATTAGACGTTCGGCCATAGATGGCTGGACGTCTAAAGTTTTCAGGGCTAGACTCGCTCAACGTCTGGCCTTCATTTGAGTCACCTGTGGCTTATTTGAGAAGCACCCTACGTACGTATAGCGCAGCGGTTGCTGCACTTTATGGAAATAATAAATCCCATAAGGGATAAACATACGGAATAACACAATGAATTTGCATGAATATCAAGCCAAACAGCTGTTTGCAGAATTCGGTTTGCCTGTACCGGAAGGCTACGCTTGTGATACCCCACAAGAAGCGTTTGAGGCCGCAGGTCGTATTAGTACAGCCAAGAAAGTCGTAAAATGTCAGGTTCACGCTGGTGGCCGCGGTAAAGCGGGCGGTGTTGAACTGCACGATACTAAAGATGGTGTGAAAGAGTTTGCACAAAAGTGGCTAGGTAAAAACCTGGTGACTTATCAAACGGATGCAAATGGTCAGCCAGTCACCAAGATCCTTGTTGAAGAAGCGTCAAACATCGCTAACGAACTCTACTTGGGCGCGGTAGTTGACCGTGCAACACGTCGTATCGTTTTCATGGCATCTACCGAAGGTGGTGTGGAAATCGAGAAAGTGGCGGAAGAAACGCCAGAGCTGATCCACAAAGCGGCTATCGATCCACTGGTAGGCCCTCAGGCATACCAAGGCCGTGAACTGGCTTTCAAACTGGGCCTTGCGGGCGATCAAATCAAACAGTTCGTGAAAATTTTCATGGGCTTGGGCCAGATGTTCTCTCAGTACGACCTAGCACTCCTAGAAATCAACCCGCTAGTGATCACGGCTGAAGGCAATCTGCTGTGTCTGGATGGCAAGATCAATATCGACTCAAACGCGATGTACCGCCAGCCGAAACTGCGCGAAATGCACGATCCTTCACAAGAAGATGCTCGTGAGGCGCACGCGGCGCAGTGGGAACTAAACTATGTCGCACTCGATGGCAACGTCGGTTGTATGGTGAACGGTGCTGGCCTAGCAATGGGTACTATGGACATTGTTAACCTGCACGGCGGCAAACCTGCCAACTTCCTAGATGTCGGCGGCGGCGCAACCAAAGAGCGCGTTGCAGAAGCATTCAAGATCATCCTGTCTGATGACAATGTGAAAGCGGTATTGGTTAACATCTTCGGTGGTATTGTCCGTTGTGACATGATCGCAGAAGGTATCATCGGCGCAGTCAAAGAAGTCGGTGTAACTGTACCGGTTGTTGTTCGTCTTGAAGGTACTAACGCTGAACTAGGTCGTAAAGTGCTTGCTGAGTCAGGTCTGGATATCATTGCAGCTGAGTCGCTAACTGACGCAGCTCAGAAAGTTGTTGCTGCTGCGGAGGGCAAATAATGTCTGTACTAATTAACAAAGACACCAAAGTAATCTGTCAAGGTTTCACTGGTGGTCAAGGCACATTCCACTCTGAGCAAGCGATCGCTTACGGCACGCAAATGGTTGGTGGCGTTTCTCCTGGTAAAGGGGGGCAAACTCACCTAGGTCTGCCAGTATTCAATACCGTGCGTGAAGCGGTAGAAGCGACTGGTGCGACAGCAACGGTTATCTACGTTCCTGCACCATTTTGTAAAGACGCGATTCTCGAAGCGATTGACGCAGGCATTCAACTGATCGTGACCATCACTGAAGGCATCCCGACGACCGACATGATCGACGTGAAAGTGAAGCTGGAAGAGACTGGCGTGCGCATGATTGGTCCTAACTGTCCGGGTGTTATTACGCCTGATGAATGCAAGATCGGTATCATGCCTGGTCACATTCACAAGAAAGGTAAAGTGGGCATCGTTTCTCGCTCTGGTACTTTGACGTATGAAGCAGTAAAACAAACTACAGACGAAGGCTTCGGCCAGTCTACCTGTGTTGGTATCGGTGGTGACCCAATCCCGGGTTCAAACTTCATCGATATCCTAAAACTGTTCCAAGAAGACCCAGAAACTGAAGCGATCGTCATGATTGGCGAGATTGGTGGTACAGCAGAAGAAGATGCCGCTGCATTTATCAAAGAAAATGTGACTAAGCCAGTGGTGTCTTACATCGCAGGTGTGACCGCGCCTCCGGGCAAACGTATGGGCCACGCTGGCGCAATCATTTCTGGTGGTAAAGGGACAGCAGACGAGAAATTTGCTGCACTGGAATCTGCTGGGGTGAAAACAGTTAAAAGCCTTGCTGACATTGGCAAAGCGTTGCGTGAAGTAACGGGTTGGTAATCTGACCAAACAAATAGTAAAGCCAGGTTCATACCTGGCTTTATTTTTACTTGATAAATACGGTGGGCTCACATTTAACTGTTGCGTGGTACGAGCTGTGAAAGCACAAACAAACTTGTCGCGCTGATGACGACAGAAGGGCCCGCAGGTGTATCGAAATGCCATGAAAGTGACAAGCCAGACAAAACTGAGACAACACCCAAAAATGCGGCTGTAAATGCCATTTGTTCAGGAGAAGAGGCAAAACGTCTGGCGGTAGCTGCAGGAATAATCAGCAGAGAGGTCATAATAAGAGCGCCGACAAACTTCATCCCGACAGCAATGACAATGCCGACCATGAGCATGAGTACCAGACGAATCCAATCGGTGTTGACTCCTTCCACTGCGGCCAACTCTTCGTTTACCGTCGTTGATAGTAGCGGGCGCCAGAAGATAAACAAGGCTGCGGCAATCGCTAGCACACCTGCGTAAATGAATAGCAGATCTTGTGTGGAGACCGCCAAAAGATCGCCAAACAGATAACTCATCAAGTCCACACGTACATTGTCTAAAAAGCTTACCGCGACTAAACCGATGGAAAGTGCGCTGTGGGCGAGAATGCCAAGCAAGGTATCTGACGCAATCAACTGCTGTTTTTGCAAAGTGACCAAAATGACCGCTAAAGTCAGACAGCAGACAACCAATGCTAAGTAGAGATTGATGTCGAGCAGAAAACCGAGCGCTAATCCCATCAGGGATGCATGGGCGAGCGTGTCACCAAAATAGGCCATTTTCCGCCAAACAACGAATGAGCCAAGAGGGCCGGCGATAAGCGCGATACCGATACCGGCTAGAATCGAAGGCAACAAAAATTCAATCATGATGATGTCCGTGATGGTGATGACCGCAGCTTGTCGCCTCGCCAGAAACGGGTTGACCCGCTAAATCATGGTGATGATGGTTATGTTGATGGTGATAAAACGCCAGCGATTGCTGAGTGGCTTTGCCAAACAACGCAATGTAAGAGGGGTGCTGGGTAATATCTGCGGGCGAACCTGAGCAGCAAATGTGATGCTGTAGGCATATTACATCGTCAGTTTTCGCCATGACAAGATGAAGGTCATGAGACACCATGAAGACCGCGCAGTGGAAGCGATGGCGGATGCTTTCGATGAGTTCATACAGGTCAATTTGCCCTTGAATGTCGACGCCTTGAGCTGGTTCATCCAGCACCAACAGATCTGGCCGTTGTAGTAGGGCCCGCGCGAGTAAAATGCGCTGTGTTTCGCCCCCAGAGAGTTTGTGCATATTGCTCTCTAGCAAATGTTCCGCGCCAACCAGTTTCACCGCTTCAAGAGTTTCCTGCGAGCTGTATTTGCCCGAGAGATTGAGAAAACGCTTCACCTTTAGCGGGAGAGCATCATTGAGTTTGAGCTTCTGTGGCACGTAACCGACCTTGAGCTTGTCCTGGCGAGTAACGCTACCATCACTGGGTTTGACCAAACCAAGGATAACTTTGACCAGTGTGGATTTACCCGCACCGTTTGGTCCGATAAGTGTGGTGATTTTGCCTTTATGCAATTCGAGGCTGATGTTATCGAGAACTGCTTTGTCGTCAAAAGTGACGCACAGGTTCTTGAGACTGACTAACGCCGACATGAATGGAACTTATTTGCAATTGATGAGTGTTATAAAGTAACATTTTACTTCACTTAATGCTACTGCCTTACTGGGGAATGATGATGCGCGCGTTTTTAACTGGATTATTACTTTTATTGCCAACCACGGCTGGGGCTGTGGAGGTTCTTACCAGTATCAAACCCATCCAAATGATTGTCCATGAACTGATGCTTGATGTCGATAAGCCGGATGTACTACTCGCTAGTAATGCTTCTCCACATGATTATGCGTTGCGCCCTTCTGATATGAAGAAAATCCGCCATGCTGATTTGGTGATTTGGTTTGGCCCAGGTTTAGAGCCTTTTATGGAAAAGTTGCTAGAAAGCCATCCGCAGGTGGTCACTATCGGTGCGATTAAGGATATCCCGCTACGTGAATATCAAGATAATCACGGCCATGAAGGGCACAATCACGGTAGCTATGATCCTCACTTTTGGTTAGGTGTCGATGTGGTTGAAGTCGCCGCCAAAACAATCAGTGAAAAGTTAATAGAATTGGACTCGGCCCACCAAGATATTTACCAGCGCAATCTCACTCGCTTTCTTACGCAGTTGTCCAGTACCGATGTACAACTTAAAGAGCAGTTGAACGACGTTTCGAAGCTTGGTTACTTTGTCTTTCACGACGCGTATGGGTATTTTGAGTCTCGTTACCAGTTGAACAACCTTGGCCATTTCACCGTAAGCCCAGAGCGGAAGCCGGGCGCGAAAACCTTGATCCAGATCCGCAACCGACTAGCAAAAGGAGATGTCCAGTGCGTGTTTGCTGAACCGCAATTTACGCCAGCAGTGGTGGATACGGTGATTGGTAACAGTCCCGTCAATCGAGGCGTGCTAGACCCGATTGGCAGCAAGTATACCGTTGAAAACGGCAGCTACTTCCGATTCCTCAATGGTTTAGCTGGCGACTATCTACAATGCCTGAAGCAGCCGTAACGATTTAACGGAAACCGTTTACGTGATCTAACAAGGAAAATAACGCAAGTTGATGCTATCAGCCTTTAATCAGCTCGGAATTGATATATCATACTAGATAATTATCAGCTCAAAAAAACATCACTACTGATAAATGTCCGGTGATCACCCGACTATAAAAGGAATTTTCTCTTGCTCCGTATACTGGCCCTTCTACTGTTTGGGCTTGTGCTGCCATTGGTAGCACAAGCTGAAAATGGCCAATCTGTTATTTTTTACCCGCTGCCCGGACAGGAGCAGGGAACTTTTGTTGCTGCAAAAAACCTTTTTATCGGCAAAGATGGCGGACTGTGGATCCATGATGTGCATGGCCGAGTGCAGTTTCTACGATGGTAATACGGTGCTTCCTAAAAAAGGGAGCCTTTTAGAGTTCAACGCTGAACAAGTTGCCTTTCTACAAGGAAGTTTCTGGACGTTTGTCGACAATGAAGTCTTTCAAACCTATCCAAATCGCAAACGCTCCTTGATATTTAGCCTCAGCCCTGGAGCGCAAATTCGCAAAATTGGCAGTTCTGAACAGTATATCTGGGTCAGTGACGGAATTAACTTTTACACCTATAACGTCGAAAATGGTCAGCTTGAGACTTATTCACTCTTATCGCTCTATCAAAACAACCACAGTAGTTACGTGTATATCAATGACGCGCAGCGTGTATTGAGTAAATGGGTGCTTGGAACAACGGCAGGGGCGTATCTTTCACAAGAGAAACAGTTTACCCATATCAAAGCATCGGGTAAGCATGCGGTCTCGAAGCTTTATTTTTCTAACACCCGACGCGAGTTATTAGTGGGTACCATGCGTGGAGCTGTGTTGGTAAATATTTTTCAGCCGTTGCAACAAAACGTGATGATTGGCGATTCTCATGTACTGTCCATTAGTGAAACGAGCCAAGAATATTGGGTAGGAACAGAGCATGGATTGTTTAGTTATTCATTTCTGAATGGGCAAGTCACGCCAGTCCAATCTTCTGAACACCAAGGAATTGATCTAGAAAAAAGGAAGATCTACGCATTGGTGAATGATGGTAGTGGAGGTATTTGGGTAGCAACCAACGCAGGTTTGCTTTATCACTCTCTATTTAGTCGCAAGTTTGAGCGGTTTAGTCCTTTTTCGCCAGGAAACAGAACCCAGATGACAGGGCTTATACATAAAGCTTTGTATGATTCTTTAGGGAAACTTTGGCTGAAAGATACGCAAACCCTTTATCGTATGGACACAGGGTATGTGCTCACACCTATCCATCTAACCGAAAAAGTAAACGACTTCGCGATTGCCCATCATCAAGCTTGGATTGCAACGGAGAATGGGATTGTTATCTACGATACCGAAAAACAACGTTTTGTGCACAATGAGACAGTTGCTCAACTGGCGGGTAAGCCTATTGATAATATTGCCATCGATAAGCAAGGTACCGTCTGGTTTAATAGCGGCTATCGTTTGTTTTCTTTAGACACTATGACACAACAGCTCAAAGACTATGGCGAAAAATGGATAGTGCCTACTTACTTACCTGCACAGATCCTAGGTCTTGAGGTTGATACAGGAGAGCGTCTGGTTGTTCGCACCGATCACGGTGCCTACACCTTGACAGAAAATAAAATCCGCTTTGATCGTAGCAGCTCTGTACTGGGCGAAAGCATCGACATCGTCCGTGCTATGGATGAGACATTGTGGCTCGCGGGCTCATATGGACTCTATCGTAAAAGCAAGAGTGAGAATTCCTTTATCGAGCTACCTTTACCACAGGAAAACGTCAGGCCAGCCTGTTTGATCCCAGATAGAGAGGGGGTTTGGATGTCGAGCTCGGTCGGGTTGAGTTTTTACAATTTTGCCGGAGAGCTAGTAAAGCATTTTGGTGAGCCGAACGGGATCCTTAGCAACGAGTTTTTACAAGGTGTGTGCGCCTCGAGCTCGCTGAATGAGGGCGCTTTTGGGCAGTTGTTGTTTGGTTCAAAAGAGGGGCTTCTGTTTGTTAATCGTCAAGAGCTATTGATTTCAAAATTACCTCCAGTACAGGCGGTGATTAGCCAAATGCGCGTTGATAACCAAGTGCTGGTTACCGGTTATCATCAATCTGTCCCAGAGCTTATTCCCTATGGCGCTTCTGTCAGCTTTATGCTCGGAGTGATGCCTATCGCCTACAACCAACCACTCTACTACCGCTTAAATCAAGATAAGTGGCATGCCACGGAAGCAGGCCAAATTGCTTTTGAACACCTCTCACCGGGTGCTTATCAGCTAGAAGTGAAAGCGGCACAAGGGGAGATGCTATCGGTATCGATTCATTTTGTCGTGGAAGAACCTTGGTATCTGACGAAAATTGCTTGGCTGTTGTTTGCGTTCTTTTCGATTGCATTTGTGGCTTTGCTGTTTGTTTGGCGTTCGCGCTATGTAATGGCACATAACCGTGAGTTAATGGCTCAAGTTGCTTTGAAAACCAATCAGTTGCGGCATCAGAGTCGCGTGCTGCTCAACAGCAACCAACAGTTGCGTAAGCAGATACAAGTTCGCAATCTTTTAGTCGATCACGTAGCTAAATCGGTGAAATCTAGCTTAGATGCCATTGTTCCTCAGTCTGATTCCTTGCTGGAAGGAGATAGCCGTGATCATCTTAATAAAATTCACATGCAGTTGGATGAATTGCTTAGTTCCCCTAACGGATCCGAGGAAAACGCGCTTCAGCAGTACAATCTAAGCCAAGTTATACACTCTGTGGTTGCCGTATGGTTTGACGATCTAACTAAAGCGGCTATCACTGTGGATATGAGTCAAGTGCAAGCCAATGTGAGAATTACGGTTGATTGTTTCAATTTGGATGTGATCTTAAATAGCATCCTCGCCAGCGTCGTGCGGCGAACTTACCGTGGACAAACATTGGAAATTCACCTGCGAGAATCAGAGCAGTATGCGGAGTTGTCATTTATTGACTATGGGAATGCGCTGCCTTTGAGTCTATCTGGTGATGCTCTGAACAGGAGCGTGGGGAGTAAAACTCAGATTGACCTAAGTATTGAAAACGTACCCGCGTTGGTTGCCGCCAGCGGTGGTCAATTTAGTGCCTTTATTGGTGATGCGCGCAATAAATTGCATCTTTGTTGGCTAAAAGCGCCCGAGTTTGATTACCTACCCGAGCCGCTGCTGCCTAGTATGGAAGAAATAAAGCTGCCAGCAACGCCAGAACTTGACTGGTTAAACAAGGTCGAAAGTCTGGTCGCAGAACACTATCAAGATGCGGAATTTGGTACTGCGATGGCAGCGAAGATGTTGTATGTTTCGGAGCGAAGTTTACAGCGTCGCTTCAAGTCAGCCAGTGGAAGAACGTTTAAAGATTATCTTACCGAAGTCCGTTTAGAGCGTGCGTGTGAAAGCCTACTTGCTGGCGAGAAAATTGCCGATGTTGCTTTCTCTTCTGGTTTTAACGATCCGTCCTATTTTAGCCAACGCTTCAAAATACACTTCGGATTATCTCCTTCCAAGTTTGCGTTGCATCAGCAGGAGCAAGACTAAACCGCTCACGATAGCTTTATGTTCACTTTGGCTAGCAGTTTGATAGTAATTTTCTTAGGGCATGCTGGTAGTAGAAGATCAGCGTGCGGAGAAGTAGCTTCAATACCCTACACAGTTCAATGAACGAGCGATTGAGAGCGACTAAAAGTTTTAGTTGAAGGATGAAGAGTGTAAAGAGAAGAAAGAAGTATCAAAAGAGTAGAAAAAAATATCGTGGTATAGCCGGGGGGACTATACCACGGGTGTCAATGACACCTTCGCTTGCTGCCGGAGTGACACGAGTAAATCGTGCCACCTCTGGAATCTCTGAGAGAACATGCTCTCGATGGGTTCACTATAAGAGAATGCACTTATTTTCTTTATAAAAATAACGCCATCATTACCTGATAAATGCGACACTTTCTCCGATTTGGCGTTAAGTTATTGAAAATAAATGATTTTATTTTAGTCCTTACAGCTGTGTAAAAATTTTGCCAATTTAAAGTTTGAATTTGGGCAATGATTTTGACGAAAGTAACGAGGTGTAAATTGACGAAAGTTACGGCTTCAAAAATGTAAACTTTGATTTCACGCAATAAAGCGCTGGGTATTGAGCGATAAAATTACACCACTAATAATAATCCTTCTCATTTCAATTTCCGATTAAGGTATCCATCATGAAGTTATCCGAACTAGCGCAGGGGCAGTGTGCGACCGTACGCGCTTTCCTCTCTCTCTCCATTGATGTCAGAAAAAAGCTGATGGTAATGGGGATATTACCGGATACCGAGATCAGACTGATTCGCCGAGCACCGATGGGCGATCCGTTGCAAGTCGAAGTCCGTGGTGTGTCACTTGCGGTTCGAGAGAACATTGCCGCGCAGATCGAAGTGGAGAGCAAATAAATGCAGTATCAAATTCTGACCGTTGGCAATCCGAATAGCGGTAAAACAACGTTGTTCAATGGCCTGACAGGTGCAAAACAGCAAGTGGGAAACTGGGCGGGGGTCACCGTTGAGAAAAAAACCGGTCGTTACATGCACGCCGGGGATGATTTTGCTCTGACGGATCTACCGGGTATCTATTCACTCGACAGCGGTAATGACAGTAACAGTATTGATGAATCGATTGCCGCTCGAGCTGTATTAACACACCCCGCCGATCTAATTATCAATGTTGTGGATGCGACAAGCCTTGAACGCAGTCTCTATATGACCCTGCAACTGCGTGAGCTCGGGCGGCCAATGATTGTGGTGCTGAACAAAATGGACGCTCTAAAGAGAGAGCGACAAGTACTCAGTGTTGAAGAGTTGGAGAAGGTGTTAGGTTGCCCAGTGGTCACTTTGTCTGCGACTGATAGTAAACAGGTTCTCCAGTTTAAAGAAAAACTGCATAAACTTTTGCTACAGGGCGTAGCACTCAACGACGTAGCATTAGACTATGGCACCGAGATGGAAGCGGCGATCAAAAATTTGCAGCCGATATTTACGAGTGCTGAAGTGGCTTACCGCGCGTTGGCGATTCGTGCTTTGGAGTCGGATACCTTAGTGTTAAATAGCCTTAGTGAAGGTCAACGAAATCAAGTCTTGTTGCACAAAGGCAATTTAGAACTTGATATCGATTTGCAAGTAGCCAACGTGAGATATACGTTTTTACATCAAATCTGTAAGCGCGTGCGTCGTACCGAGGGCAAATTAAGCCGCAGCACTACCGAAACCCTGGACCAGATTATCCTCAACAAATGGATCGGCATCCCTTTCTTTTTTGTTGTCATGTATCTGATGTTCATGTTCTCCATCAATATTGGCAGTGCCTTTATTGATTTCTTTGACATCGGAGTGGGGGCTTTACTGGTTGATGGTGGCCACCACTTACTCGATGACCATTTGCCTGTCTGGTTAGTGACAGTTTTAGCCGATGGTATTGGTGGCGGCGTACAAACGGTTGCTACCTTTATCCCAGTGATTGCTTGTTTGTATCTTTTTCTCGCGATACTCGAAAGCTCCGGTTATATGGCAAGGGCCGCATTTGTGTTGGATAAAGTGATGCAGAAAATTGGCTTGCCGGGTAAGGCTTTTGTCCCACTGGTGTTGGGGTTTGGCTGTAATGTGCCTTCAATTATGGCAACGCGCACTTTAGATCAAGAACGTGAGCGAAAGCTGGCCGCATCAATGGCTCCTTTTATGTCCTGTGGGGCTAGATTGCCCGTTTATGCTCTTTTTGCTGCCGCCTTTTTTCCCGGTGCGGGGCAAAACCTTGTCTTTGCTTTGTACTTACTTGGTATTGTGGCGGCGATTTTTACCGGGTTGTTTTTGAAAAAAACGCTGTATCCCGGTAGTAGCGACAGCTTATTGATGGAAATGCCTGATTATGAGTTCCCGACGATGCAAAACGTGCTGTTAAAAACATGGCAAAAGCTAAAACGCTTTGTATTGGGTGCCGGCAAGACCATCGTCATGGTCGTCGCCATTCTTAGTTTTCTAAACTCGCTTGGCACTGATGGCAGCTTCGGTAATCAAGACAGTGAAAACTCTATGCTGTCGAAAGCGGCGCAGGTAGTCACACCAATTTTTGCACCGATAGGCATTACGCAAGAGAATTGGCCTGCAACCGTAGGTATTATCACCGGCATTTTTGCCAAAGAAGCCGTGGTGGGGACGTTGAACAGCTTATACACCACGCCCGGTGAGGAAGAAGCGGCAGAGTACGATTTGGCAGGCAGTTTGAAAGAAGCGGTGATGACTATTCCAGATAATTTAGCCGGTCTGAGTTTTTCCGACCCGTTGGGGATTGAAGTGGGTGATCTGTCTGACGCGTCTGTGGTAGCGGAAGAGCAAGCGGTGGATGCCTCTATTTTTGGTAATTTAACAGCGAAGTTCGCATCAGGTCACGCCGCGTTTGCCTATCTGATCTTTATTTTGCTTTATACGCCCTGTGTTGCGGCAATGGGGGCTTATGTACGTGAGTTTGGTGCGCCTTATGCTCGCTTTATTGCTCTGTGGACCATGGGATTGGCCTACAGTGGAGCGACATTCTACTATCAAGCCGCACATATCACAGATCATCCAATAAGTAGTGTGGTTTGGATGGCCTCCATTATTCTGCTGTTTGTTTTGACCTACCACCGACTAAGACGAGCAGGCAAAAAAGAACGTCGCTTAGAGGCAACCTTAGCGTGATTTTGGATGAACTTTATCAGTATGTCGCCGAACAAGGGGTGGTTTCTTGTCGTGATTTAGCCAAGCATTTTGGCATGAGTGATGACGGTGTTGATGCCATGCTTAGTGTGTGGATCAAGAAAGGTAAGATCAGCCGCTTAGTCGATACCAACCAGGCGAATCACGTCACGCGGGTGCGCTATACGGTGACCCCAAAAGAGGGATTGTCTCTCACCGTCACAATGTGACCATAAAGAAAAGAGCCGCAACGACTGCGGCTTTTTTTTCATACCTGCGGAATTATCCTTTTTGAAACAGTGAGCTCAATGACAACACATTGCGGATGCGTTTGAGCATTTCTGCTTGCTCTGCTTCGTTGCGGAACTCACCGTTGGTATTGCCCCAAACGGGTCCTGGCCATGCCACGTCGTCTTTAAAACGCGCAATGTGGTGAATGTGCAGCTGTGGAACCATGTTCCCTAGCGCACCAAGGTTGAGTTTGTCTGGACGGAATGTCGCTTCAAGCGCTTGGCTTACCGCTTGCGACTCAAGCAAAAACTGTTGTTGCTCTTGCATGGGTAAGTGGTGCAGTTTCTTTTAGGTTTGCCCGTTTCGGTACCAAGATCACCCACGGCACGGCATTGTCTTTGTGTAGCAGTGCAACGCAAAGCGGGAAGTGACCGATGAGAGTGGTGTCTTTTGCCAATTGAGGGTGCAGTTCAAAACTCATTGTTGTGTCCGGTTTGAAGAGAGTTAAATCAGTATACGCCAGATAAAACAAAAGGTTGACGCTTTCACGCCAACCTTTCTTATAATTTTCTCGAACCTCGAACCTCGAACCTCGAACCTCGAACCTCGAACCTCGAACCTCGAACCTATTACATACGCTCCAACGTATCGATACCCAGCAGCGATAGACCTTGCTTGATGGTCTTCGCCGTCAGTGCTGCTAGTTTCAGACGGCTTTGTTTCACTGCTTCATCTTCAGCCACTAGGATAGGGCACGCTTCGTAGAAGCTAGAGAACTGACCCGCCAGTTCAAACAGGTAGCTACACATGATGTGTGGTTGACCTTCACGCGCGACAGATTGCACCGCTTCTTCAAACTGCAGCAGTTTGGCGATAAGCGCTTTTTCTTTCTCGTCAGTGATCTTGATATCACCTTGTAGCTCATCCATAGAAACGCCAGCTTTAGCAAATACAGAGGCTACGCGAGTGTAAGCATACTGCATGTATGGCGCGGTATTGCCTTCGAACGCCAGCATGTTGTCCCAATCGAACACGTAGTCTGTGGTACGGTGTTTAGAAAGGTCGGCGTATTTCACCGCGGCCATTGCCACTGTGTTCGCGATCGCCTTCTTCTCGTCTTCTGCAAGTTCTGGGTTTTTCGATTCGATCAGTTGCGCTGCACGCACTTCTGCTTCATCCAGAAGATCAGCAAGACGAACCGTGCCACCTGCGCGTGTCTTGAATGGCTTACCGTCTTTACCTAGCATCATACCGAACGCGTGGTGCTCAAGAGAAACTGATTCAGGCACGTAACCTGCTTTGCGAACGATCGTCCAAGCTTGCATTAGGTGCTGGTGCTGACGAGAGTCGATGAAATAAAGCACGCGGTCTGCGCCTAGTTTTTCATAACGGTATTTCGCACACGCGATATCGGTGGTGGTGTAGAGGAAGCCACCATCACGCTTTTGAATGATCACGCCCATAGGCTCGCCATCTTTGTTCTTGTACTCCTCAAGAAATACCACTTGCGCGCCGTCATCTTCCACCGCTAAGCCTTTTTCTTTCAGATCAGCAACAATGCCAGGCAGCATGTCGTTGTACATGCTTTCGCCCATGACGTCATCACGAGTTAGGGAAACGTTGAGACGATCGTAGTTGCGTTGGTTTTGGATCATGGTGACGTCAACCAGCTTCTTCCACATCTCTGCGCAGAACTCATCGCCGCTTTGCAGTTTAACAACGTAGCCGCGAGCTTTTACCGCAAACTCTTCATCTTCGTCGTACAGCTTTTTCGATTCGCGGTAGAAACCTTCAAGGTCAGCCAGTTCCATAGACACTTCGCCAGACTCTTGCTGTACGCGCTCAAGGTTGGCGATAAGCATACCGAACTGAGTACCCCAGTCACCGATGTGGTTGGCGCGGATCACTTTGTGACCTAAAAACTCAAGAGTTCTCACCACCGCATCGCCAATGATGGTTGAACGTAGGTGACCAACGTGCATCTCTTTAGCCACGTTTGGCGCCGAATAATCGGCTACGATGGTTTTTGCTTCTTCTGCAGCAACGCCGAGACGTGCATCTGCCAATGCGGCATCGGCTTGTTTAGCGAGGAACTCTTCACTAAGGAAAATGTTAATAAAGCCCGGACCTGCGATTTCGGTTTTGCTTGCGATGCCGTCTAGCTCAAGAACATCCAATACTTTTTGCGCAAATTCTCGAGGGTTAGTACCCAACTGTTTTGCTACGCCCATTACGCCGTTTGCTTGGTAGTCACCAAATTGTGGCTTAGCGGATTGGCGAACCGCTGCAGGGCTGCCTGCAGGAGCGCCAGCAGCTTCGAGAGCCTGAGATACTTTGTCGTTAATAAGTGCTTGGATATTCACACGCGTTTCCTTCAATTCAAGGACGGAAAACCCAGAAAGCAAGTGGCTGGGTTCTGTTTGAGTTCACAAAAATGGCGCTAATGATAACAATTTTCTTGATGATCATACAGAGAGGATTCAGTGAAATTTCGACTTTTTCCAGCAAGATGAAAATGCCTGCGATTTCACCACGGAGTTGCTACTATGAGGCCGAAAATCCAAGCTTTCGTGAGAGCAAAATGAATAGATTACTAGAAGAAAAACGCCTGACACCGGTGCAAATGCTGGAAGATTTAGACGCTTTTATGCAAAAAATTGAGTCTTTAGCTGATTTGCTGCAATTAGATTTGAGTTTGGCTCAGGCGGATCATCTGGCGCTGCGAATTAATGAGGCACATATTGCCAAGGCGGCGCATCTGGCTTGGTGTGATTATGGCGAGACCATTTCTGAGGCGATGATCAATGGTCGGCCCATTGTCGTGATCGCTTTCAAGCAACCATTGCATGCGCGTGGCTGGAAAATCGACTGTTTGGAGTTGCCATACCCAGCGCCGGGCAAAACTTACCCCAGCGAAAGTTGGGAGCATGTGGAATTTGTCGTACCTTCGCACGCGCAAAGTGCCGAGGCATACCTAGAGGACTTACGGCATACTTATCCCGCTTTTGGTGCTCAGTTCCCCAAGCTGGCGGGTTTAGGTGTGAAGGTCAAACTGTCGAGTCCGAAAGGGGAAGGGGAGCGCTTGAATAACCCAACCGTAGCGTTCAAATACCAAGGGGTCTGCATTAAGCTTCATCCGCACTCTCTCAAACGCATTGTTGAATCGGAACAAAACGCGCGTTAAAAAGGAGAGGGTTGCCAAGTGGCAACCCTCATTCACGGCTAAACCAAATATTAGAGAATTACGGTCTTGTTGCCGTAGACAAAAACATGGTCGTTAAGCACTTTATTCAGCGCTTTGCTCAAGACATTTTTCTCCACGTCACGTCCGGCCTGCGCCATATCTTGCGCACTGAAATTGTGATCGACAGGAATAACGTCCTGTTTGATGATCGGTCCTTCATCTAAATCATTGGTGACAAAGTGGGCAGTGGCGCCAATGATCTTGACGCCGCGCTCATAGGCTTGTTGATAAGGCTTGGCACCGATGAAAGCTGGCAAGAAACTGTGGTGAATATTGATGATCTTGTGGTGGTATTTCTCGACAAAAGCTGGGGTCAGGACGCGCATGTACTTTGCCAGCACCAGATAATGCGGCTGGTAGCGGTCAACCACCTCCAGCATTTTCTGTTCATGTTCTTCGCGGCTTAACCCTTCGTGCGACACATAATGGTATGGAATATCAAAACGCTCGGTCAGGGTTTGCAGTTTGTCGTAGTTACCAACCACAGCAGCGATCTCGACATCGAGGCTGCCATCGTAGTTTTTCATCAGAATATCACCCAGACAGTGGGCCTCTTTGGTCACCAAAATCACAATGCGCTTGCGCTCAGAGCTGACCAACTTACGTTTTGCTCCGCTTGGTAACGCTTGGTCTAGATCGGCGAGAAAGGTGTGATCGTTGAAGTATCCTTCCAGTTCGGTGCGCATGAAAAAATGACCGCTGGAGTTATCTACGAACTCATTGTTGTGAATGATATTAAGTTGGTGTTTGTAACATATGTTGGTGATTTTCGAGATCAGACCCGGCGCGTCTGAGCAATGAGTCAGTAGTGTTTTCTTTTCCATATTTAAGATACTTCCGTGAATAATTTTTTTTATGGTACGAATAATTGTTTGGGCGTCGAATAGTGAACTAAACCGCAATACAAGGCTAATAGATAATCTATTATTAATTTGGTTTCAACATATTCTCTGGGCCAAACGTTTTGCTAAAGAGGATTGCTGAGAAGAGCCGTCAAAACGATACACAAGGTGGTAACTTATGGACAAAGATCTATTGGCTCGCAAACTGTACCTAGAAAGAGTTTCGACTCTGGTCGGTCAGCACGAAATCGATGAGGAGCTTATTACGGAAATGTGGGAAAATCGTGCCTCTCCATCTGAGGCAGCCAAAGTCATTTTAGAGGGTGAACATTTTAGCGGCCCGGCATGGTTAAACCGCTACCTGAACCGCAAATAATCGATCAGCATAGATTCTACATCACTCCGAGGCGAGCCAAATCCGATTCGCCTCGGCTTCGCAAAACTGCCATAATCAGCCCCACTTATCCATCACCAGCACACAGAATGATAGCCAAAACCTTCTCTTCCAAAGGCGCATTAGGCAAAGCCATCCCTGGATTTCAGGCTCGTCAGCCGCAAATTGACATGGCTGAAGCGGTCAGTCAGGCGATACAAGACAAGTCTCAACTGGTGGTGGAGGCGGGCACCGGAAACCGGAAAAACGTTCGCCTATCTTGTACCTGCATTATTGAGCGGCAAGAAAACCATTATCAGTACTGGATCGAAAAACTTGCAAGAGCAGCTTTTTCACCGCGATCTGCCGTTGATGATCGATGCGTTGGGTTTTTATGGTCAGGTTGCGCTGCTGAAAGGACGCTCGAATTATCTCTGCTTGGACAGACTTAGCCGACAAATGGTGGAAGTGCATCATCATGAGGCCGATTCAACTCAATTGAGCCAACTAGTCAAAGTACGCAGTTGGTCGTCGGAAACCAAAACGGGCGATCTGGGGGATTGTGATGATTTGCCAGAAGATAGCCCGCTGATTGCGACCATCACCTCAACCAATGACAATTGTCTGGGTAAAGATTGTCCGAGCTATCAAGATTGCTTTGTTCTTAAAGCGCGCAAAAAAGCGCTGGATGCGGACGTGGTGGTGGTTAATCACCACCTATTTTTTGCCGATTTGGCGATCAAAGAGACAGGATTTGGCGAGCTTATCCCAGAGGCGGATGTGTTTATTTTCGATGAAGCTCATCAGTTGCCAGACATTGCCAGCGAATATTTTGGACAGTCACTCTCAAGCCGACAGATCCAAGATCTCGCCAAAGACATCGAGATTGCTTATCGCACGGAAGTGAAAGATATGCGTCAGTTGCAAAAGGTGGGCGAAAAGCTGGTGCAAACCTCCATGGATATGCGCATTGTGCTGGGAGAGTCCGGTTTTCGTGGTAACTGGCGTGATGCGTTGCAATCACCATCAATAAAGCGTGAAGTCGAGCGTTTGGTCGATGCATTAGAACTTACCATTGATGTGCTTAAATTAGCACTTGGTCGCTGCCAGTTGCTTGATGTGGCGTTTGAGCGGGCAAATTTGATCAAAGCGCGCTTAGAGCGGGTCTGTGACATCAGCGTAACGGGATATTCTTATTGGTTTGATACCTCCCCTCGTCATTTCACCCTGCACATTACGCCGCTGTCGGTGGCTGATAAGTTCCATGAGCAGATTGAGATGAAACAGGGCGCGTGGATTTTTACCTCCGCGACTTTGGCGGTCAATAGCGATTTCGGCCATTTCACCGCAAGATTGGGGCTAAAGCCTGCGAAACAGTTCTCGCTGCCTAGTCCTTTTGATTATCAGCAGCAGGCGCGCCTTTGTGTTCCGCGCTATTTGCCAGAGCCCAATAGCCCCGGTTTAGCCGACAAACTGGTGCGCATGTTAGCGCCGTTGATTGAAGCGAACCAAGGGCGCTGTTTTTTCCTTTGTACCTCTCACAGTATGATGCGTGAACTGGGTGAACGCTTTCGCGAGGTACTCAGTTTGCCCGTGCTGCTGCAAGGGGAAATGAGTAAACAGAAAACGCTGGCAGAGTTTATGGAACTCGGTAACGCGCTGTTGGTGGCGACAGGCGCGTTTTGGGAAGGGATTGATGTTAGAGGTGACGCGTTAAGCTGTGTTATCATCGACAAACTTCCTTTTACATCACCTGATGACCCTTTGCTCAAAGCACGGATTGAAGATTGCCGCTTGCGGGGTGGAGAACCTTTTGAACAGGTCCAGTTGCCTGATGCCGTTATCACCTTGAAACAAGGGGTAGGACGTCTAATTCGCGATCAAAAAGACCGCGGCGCACTGATTATCTGTGATAACCGCTTGGTGACCCGTGAGTATGGTGGCGTCTTCCTCGCCAGTCTGCCTCCGATCCCAAGAACACGCGATCTGGACATCATTCAACAATTTCTAACAGAACAAACAGAGAACTAAATGAGCGCAAAAATTCTCGCTATCGACACAGCCACGGAAAACTGTTCTGTGGCGCTCCTAGTTGGTGAGCAGGTTTTCTCACGCAGCGAAGTGGCTCCGCGTGACCATACCAAAAAAGTGTTACCTATGGTGGACGAAGTGCTGCAAGAGGCAGGACTGACTTTGCATGATCTGGATGCGTTAGCATTCGGTCGAGGTCCGGGCAGTTTTACCGGCGTGCGAATTGGCATTGGTATTGCACAAGGTTTAGCGTTTGGTGCTGATTTACCCATGATTGGCATTTCGACACTGGCGGCGATGGCGCAGGGCAGCTATCGTCAAAATGGGGCGACTTATGTGGCGACGGCGATTGATGCACGAATGAACGAAGTGTACTGGGGACGTTACCAGCGCCAAGAAGATGGCCGTTGGCAAAATGTGGATGACGAGTGCGTTATTCCCCCTGCCGATTTGGTGGCTCAGTTAAGCTCCGATGCACAGACTTGGACGACAGCGGGAACAGGCTGGGATGCATACGCTGATGCGCTGGGCGCATTGACCATTTCAGTTGAAAAAGGCGACATCCTCTATCCGGATGCGCAAGATATTGTGGTGTTAGCCGGTCACGAATGGGCAGCGGGAAACACCGTCGCGGTTGAAGAGTCGAGCCCAGTGTATCTGCGTGATAACGTTGCGTGGAAGAAATTGCCTGGGCGAGAGTAGTTGCCCAACTCACTAAACAATGATGATGGAATGCGATGGCCTCAATTAATGGTTTACCTCCTGCGATTATTCCCGGTACGGGCCGGACCAATAAGAGCAGCCGTAAAAAGGTCAATAAAAGCCAACAACAAGTCGGACAACCTTCCAAGGTGGCCGATGCGGTAGCCCATTCCATCCGTCAAGTCTCTCAAGCGGATGTCGAGCGTGCCCAGTTGCAATACGACCTTCCGGAAGGGCGCGCACGCCGAGCCATGGAAGAGTACATGGATGTGATGAATCAAGCGCGTAGAGAGGAACTTGCCCAACTGGTGGGTGTCGATATCTACGTATAGCCCTGTATAGCGCTCTGGCTATGTGGATTGAAACGTTAAAGGTGAGTGTAAAGATGAAAAAAGAGTTCCGTTTACTGTTCACACTGGTTGCGCTCTTTACTGTCAGTGCCTGTAGTTCGCTACCTGAAGAGCTCAATGCGCGTAGTGAGTCTGTGTTGACCGATTACAAAACCTTTGCTGAGCAGCAAGGCCAAGCGACAGAGGAAGTTCGTCTTGGCGGCGTGATCGCCAAAGTCGATAACCTGTCAGACCAAACGCGAGTCGAACTGGTTAATCTGCCGATAAGCAAGCAAGGCAAGCCTGATATCGGTCAAGAGCCTCATGGCCGTTTTGTTGTCTACCTTCCGGGCTATCTTGAACCCGTTGCATTCAGTCAAGGCCGTCTAATGACGGTCGTTGGGCAAGCCGGCGGTGAAGAACAAGGTAAAATTGGTGATTATGATTACGTTTTCCCTGTGATCAAAGCTTATGGTCACCGACTCTGGACCATCGAAGAGCGAGTCCGAGTTTACGACACTTCCACTTATCTCTCTCCTTGTTACTCCATTTCTTGTCGCCAAGTGATTGATCTTCCTCGTGATGGGAAAATTATTAAAGAAGTCAAATAATGCGTGATTCCCGTTATAGGCTGGCGGACTCAAGTCTCGCGGCACTTGAGATTGGTGATGCAAAAACGGCTGATTTATCAGTCGTTTTTATTCATGGCTGGTTAGATAATGCCGCCAGTTTTCTCTCTGTTATGCAACATCTTCATTATTTGTGCCCTAAATTACATCTATGTGCGATCGATCTGCCAGGGCATGGGCATTCTGATCATAAATCACCGGGCAATTTTTACCCTTTTCACGATTACATTGATGATATTCATCAATTTTTGCACGTTTTGTCGCCAAACAGACTGCTGTTAGTCGGCCATTCTCTTGGTGCATTGATTGCAAGTTGCTATAGTGCCGCCTTTGCTGAACAGGTGGATGCACTGGTTCAGATAGAAGGTTACGGGCCTTTGGCTGAAGCCCCGCACAATGCGGTTCAAAGGCTCAGGCAAGGGGTGCTCAGCCGTAATCGTTTGCGCACCAAACCCACCCGTAATCTCGCCAGTTTTGACGAGGCACTACGCCTTCGCGTGATGGCAAATCAGCTTTCTCCAGATCTGTTACGGCCGATCGTCGAGCGCTCCGTGATTGAGCTGCGAGGCACTTGGCAGTGGCGGCATGATGCAAGATTGAAATGCGACTCGCTCTATCGCATGTCCTACAAACATGCTGAAACAATTTTAGAGCAGATTTCTTGTTTTCATCTGATCATATTAGGCGAAAATGGCTTTCGCGAGCTGAAGGATTTCAGTCAGTTAAATGTGAGCAATCCTGCAAAAGTCGCGACAGTTGCGGGCGGTCATCATTGTCATTTAGAGCAATCGCTCGAGGTGGCTCAGCGAATTCTTGGTGTAGTTAACAAAATTTAAACAAGTGTTTGAGAGTTTCGTGCTCAAGCATGACGGCTGTGCTGTAATAGCGAACAAAATAAGAAAGGACGCTATTGCGCAAGACAAAAAGTCTTTCGTTAGCCAGCTATTGACGAGGAGTAACATCGTGGAAAAACCATGGCTTTCACGTTATCCAAGTGACGTACCTGAAACCATCAACCCAGACCAGTATGAATCGCTGGTGGAAATGTTTGAGCAATCAGTGCAGAAGTACGCCGACCAACCCGCGTTTATGAACATGGGTTCGGTGATGACGTTTCGCAAATTAGAAGAGCGCAGCCGTGCTTTTTCTGCCTATCTGCAAAACGAGCTCAAACTGAAAAAAGGCGATCGCGTTGCCTTGATGATGCCAAACCTGCTGCAATACCCTGTGGCGCTGTTTGGCGTGCTGCGCGCTGGTCTTATCGCGGTCAACGTCAATCCTCTTTACACTCCTCGCGAGCTGGAACACCAGTTAAACGACTCTGGCGCCAAAGCGATTGTGATTGTCTCCAACTTTGCCAACACGCTTGAGCAAATCGTTGAAAACACGCCAGTGAAACACGTGGTTTTGACCAGTTTGGGACAAATGTTGCCACGTGCGAAAGGGACCATTGTTGATTTTGTCGTCAAATACGTCAAAGGCATGGTGCCTAAGTATGATTTGCCCGGGGCGATTTCAATGCGTAAAGCGCTGCACAAAGGGCGTCGCCTACAATATGTCAAACCGTTTATGAGCGGTGATGACATCGCCTTTTTGCAATACACAGGCGGCACGACAGGCGTAGCCAAGGGCGCGATTCTCACCCATCGCAATATGATTGCCAACGTGATGCAAGCCAAAGGCATGTATGGTCCTGTCCTGAGTCAGGGGCGTGAGTTAGTGGTAACGGCGTTGCCGCTTTATCACGTTTTTGCGTTGACCGTAAACTGTTTGCTGTTTATCGAAATGGGTGGCCGTAACCTACTTATTACTAACCCTCGCGATATTCCTGGGTTCATTAAAGAGCTGCAAAAGTATCCTTTTACCGCGATTACCGGGGTCAATACGCTGTTTAACGCTCTGGTTAATAATGAAGATTTCCACGAGTTGAACTTCAGCAATCTCAAACTTGCTGTGGGCGGCGGCATGGCGGTGCAGCGGGCGGTAGCGGAAAAATGGAAAAAAACCACAGGTTGCTATCTGCTTGAAGGCTACGGATTAACCGAGTGTTCACCTCTGGTTGCCGCCTACCCGCACGACTTAGTTGATTACAACGGTTCAATTGGCTTGCCTGTTCCTTCAACCGAGGTGCGTATTGTCAATGATGAAGGGGAAGCCCTAGCCAACAGCGAAACGGGTGAGCTGCAAGTGCGTGGCCCGCAGGTGATGCAGGGGTACTGGCAGCGCCCGGAAGCGACTAAAGAAGTGATCAATAGCGAAGGCTGGTTATCGACCGGGGATGTGGTGAAGTTCGATCAAGAGGGCTTTTTGCACATTGTTGATCGTAAGAAAGATATGATTTTGGTCTCCGGTTTCAATGTCTACCCGAATGAGATCGAAGATGTGGTTGCGCTACATGGTAAAGTGCTGGAAGTGGCCGCCATTGGTCAACCACATGAAGTCTCTGGTGAAGTGGTGAAAATCTATGTGGTGAAGCGTGATCCGAGTTTGACCAAAGAAGAAATCATTAATCACTGTCGCCAGCATCTCACTGGTTATAAAGTGCCGAAGCTGATTGAATTCCGTGAAGAGTTGCCTAAGACTAACGTCGGGAAAATATTGCGTCGAGTTTTGCGTGATGAGAATGATGCAAAACTGGCGAAAAATGATGCTGCTGCGTAATCCGCGCAAAGTGTAACAATCAATGCTAGAATGCCAGCCTAAGTTTTCAGGCTGGCATTTTTATTTTCAAGCGATAGCGAGTGACGAGTGAATTATCAGATTATTACCGATGAAAAAGAGCTGAATAGGGTCTGCCACCAAGCGCGACAAGCGGATGTGGTGATGTTGGATACCGAATTTGTTCGAACGCGAACCTACTATCCTCAACTTGGCTTGATTCAGTTGTTTGACGGGGAGAAACTTGTCACTCATCGACCCAACGACATTGAAAGAGATGGATGCTTTCGTTGAGTTGTTGCAAGACACCGCGGTGATTAAAGTACTGCACGCTTGCGGCGAAGATTTAGAAGTGTTTCACAACGCGTTTGGTTGCACGCCAGTTCCTATGGTCGATACACAAATTATGGCGGCCTTTCTCGGTCACGGACTGTCTACGGGCTTTGCCGCTTTGGTTGAGCAATATTTACATGTTCAACTGGACAAAAGTGAATCTCGCACGGATTGGCTAGCGCGTCCGTTATCAGACAAACAGCTAGAGTATGCCGCGGCTGACGTGCATTATTTGCTGCCGCTGTATGACATTTTGCGAGAGCAAGTGCAGCAGGCAGGCTGGTGGCAAGCCGCACAGCAAGAGAGTGAACTGCTGGCGGGTAAACGCGTACGCACCCCAGATTTAGCAAACGCCTATCTCGAGATCAAAGGAGCATGGCAGCTAAAACCGCGTGAGTTGGCCATCTTGAAGCCGCTCGCGACTTGGCGAATGCAGGAGGCGATTCGTCGTGACTTGGCGCTCAACTTTGTCTTTAAAGAGCAAGATTTGTTAACAGTTGCCCGTTTGGGACTCACTAGCTTTAAACGCATGGAGCAAGAGGGAATGGATTTGCGTTCCGTACAGCGTCATGGCAATAAAATTGCGGCTATTGTCAGAGAGGCGCTCACGACGCCGGCGGACGAGTATCCTGAAGAGATAGACCGTTTGATGGACTTGCCGGGCTATAAGCAGCTGTTTAAGCAGCTCAAAGATCAAGTAACTCTAGCGACGAAAAGCACCGGCTTGGCCGCAGAGTTTTTGGCATCGAAGAAGCAAATTAATCAACTGATTACCTGGGTGTGGAAAAAAGATCGCGATCCAGAGAATTTGCCGGATCTGATGCAAGGTTGGCGTTTGCCCATTTTGGGCGAAAAAATGAATGCTCTAATCTAAGCGCGGAATATAAAAAAGACAGACGATTTGAGCGTCTGTCTTTTTTGTAAGCAAAACACAGTAATATGTGTTTTGACAGCATGTTTTTTTACAGCGTCAGTGCTTATTTCTCTTCGTCGGGTAACTTGACGTTCAGCTCCAGAACCGAAATATCATCGTCTTTATGTTCGAAGGTGAGATCAACCATCGACGGATCAACCGCCACGTACTTGCTGATCACTTTCAAAATATCTTCTTTTAATTGAGGAAGATAAGAAGGCGCGGGATCGTTCTGGCTACGACGTTCCGCCACAATAATCTGCAGACGTTCTTTGGCCAAACTGGCAGAACTTTTTTTCTGTGGGCGGAAAAACTCTAAAAGTGACATAAACTAGCCTCCGAACAGTCTTTTGAACAGTCCTTTCTTCTCTTCAGTCAGGAAACGAAAATCTACCTGTTTACCCAGTAGACGTTCGACCGTATCCGCGTAAGCCATACCGGCGTCCGATGCTTCATCAAAAATGACTGGCACCCCTTTGTTCGAAGCATTTAGCACCGCTTGGCTTTCTGGAATGACGCCAAGCAGAGAAATGTGCAGGATCTCTTCCACGTCTTCCACACTGAGCATCTCGCCTTGGCTCACACGCGTGGGATTATAACGTGTCAACAACAAGTGCTGTTTCACGGGCTCAAGCCCTTGCTCTGCGCGCAGTGATTTTGAATCCAAAATACCGAGAATCCGGTCGGAGTCGCGAACGGAAGAGACTTCTGGGTTGGTGGTCACAATCGCTTCATCTGCATAGTATAGCGCCATCAGCGCGCCTTGCTCGATGCCAGCAGGTGAGTCACAAATGACAAAATCAAAGCCCATTTCATCCAATTGATCCAGCACGCGTTTTACACCATCTTTGGTCAGCGCGTCTTTATCGCGGGTTTGCGATGCAGGCAGAATGAACAGGTTTTCAGTGCGCTTGTCTTTAATCATCGCTTGATTAAGCGTGGCTTCGCCGTTAATCACGTTGACGAAATCGTATACAACGCGACGTTCACAGCCCATGATCAGGTCTAAGTTACGCAGGCCAATATCAAAATCGATCACGGCCGTTTTTTTGCCTTGTAGCGCGAGGCCAGAGGCAATGGCGGCGCTTGACGTGGTTTTACCAACCCCACCTTTGCCAGACGTAACAACAATAATGCGTGCCATTGTGTTTTCCTTTCTAATCCTTAAAGAGTGAGCAATTCGAGGTGGAGTGATTCATCCACTAGGCTCAACATAATTTTTTGTTGCCAGAATTCGCGGTCGATCTGATCGCTCAGCCAGTAGTTTCCAGCGATGGAGATCAGCTCCGCTTGCAAATCATGGCAGAGTATTCTTGCTTCTTTTTGACCACTCGCGCCGGCGATAGCTCGCCCGCGTAGGGTGCCGTAGATATGAATTGAGCCATCGGCAATCACTTCTGCGCCAGCACTGACGTGACTTAAAATGACCAAATCCGCGTCTTTGGCATAAATTTGTTGTCCGGAGCGAACTGGCGTACGCACCACTTTTGTTGGAGCAATTTTAGCCGGAGCTTGGTTCGGTGATTTGCTGGCTGACATAATGGCGAAACCCGCTTGTGAAGCGAGATTTTGTGTGCGCTTATCTTTGCAGCCTGTAATGCCAACTGGGATCAAGCCCGCTTTTGCAATCCCCTGTTTCAGGCGGTCGAAGTCGATATCGCCTTCGACCTCGGCAATATTGATCACGACTGGAGCAGAGGCGAAAAACGCCGGTGCTTGGTCAACTTTTTCCTGCACAAATTCAATGGCGCTGTCGACCGAGCATTCTGTTAGGTGCAACACCGACAAAGTGAAGCTGCTACCTTTTAAATCAGGGGTACGAGACATCCGATACTTCTTGCCTTTATTGAAAGAGCGTTGTCTTTTACTAAGGTTGTCATGTTATATTTCATCCCTGCACGCAGCAAGTTATCTTGCGGTCATTTAGGTGATTTCGTCTAAAAAATTACGTTTTAATTAAATTTCGCGTGTCAGATGCGGAAATTAACAAAAAAGGCTTGTCATGCTTTGTTCTATCTATAAAAGTTCTAAGAAAGAAGGCACATATCTTTACATTCCTAAGAAGGATGATTTTTCAAAAGTTCCTGAACAATTAATGGCAATGTTTGGTAAGCCACTGCCAGTGATGACGATAAATTTGCAGGGTCGTACGTTGGCGTTGGTCAGTGTCGAGAAGGTTCGCGAATCATTAATAAATGACGGTTTCTTCTTGCAACTGCCACCACCACCGAAAAATCTTCTCGAACAACATAAAGAACGCAAAGCGCAGCAGAAGTCAGACTAACGGCGAGGCTGGTTTTGCGGACCGATTGGCTCAAGGAGGGCAATATGAAAACACTGTTAACAGCGATGCTCGGTATGAGTCTAAGTGCTTCGGTTTGGGCGAAACTCGGAAAGTTTCGAGCAGTATATTGAACGCTTGAAAGCACAAGCTCGCTCGGAAGGTATTAGCGCACAAACCATCGCGCAGGCGTTTCACAATGTCGAGTACAAGCCCCGAGCAGTAAAAGCGGATCGCAATCAACCAGAAAAAAAACTGACTCTGGATGAGTATCTGCCACGTGCGGTGCCCGATTGGAAAGTACAGCAGGCGAAAGATCTCTACCAAAAACATGGCGCAGAGTTGAAGCAAATTGCTGAACACTATGGCGTGCAAGCACGATTTATTGTTGCGCTTTGGGGCGTAGAAAGCAATTTCGGTAAATTTACCGGCAATTTTCCTGTGGTCGACGCGCTCGCGACTATGGCCTATGAAGGGCGCCGTGAGGCGTTTTTCCGCGCCGAAACCATGGCGGCGTTGAAGATTCTCGATCAAGGGCACATTGAATACGAGAATTTTAAAGGCTCTTGGGCGGGTGCCATGGGGCAATGTCAGTTTATGCCCAGTTCGTTTTTAGCCTATGCCGCCGATGGCGATGGTGATGGCAAAAAAGACATCTGGAGCAATACCCACGATGTATTTGCCTCGACCGCCAGTTATCTCAGCCAGTCTGGTTGGGATGACAAGTACACTTGGGGGCGACAAGTAAGAATCCCTAAAGGGTTTGACCTTTCCTTGCAGGGCAGGGAAGAAGCCAAAGGTAAGTATTTACAAGAGTGGAAAAAGCTAGGTATCACCAATTATGCGGGCGGGGCGTTGCCGACGCTCAATCAAGATATCAAAGCTTGGCTGGTGATGCCGGATGATGAAAATGGCCGAGTTTACTTGGTGTACAACAATTACAATGTACTGATGAAGTGGAACCGCTCTCACTACTTCGCTCTCGCTGTTAGCCATCTGGCTGATCGCATTAAAGATTAACCACCGCTTGTCTCATGCATTGCGTGATGGCAAGCCCTTCTTACGACAACATGTTATCTGAACGCGCAGCACAAATGGTGGTTTTTTCCGCCTTGGTTAAACATCGCAACTTCACTCAGGCGGCGAAAAGCTTGGGTGTGTCGGTCTCACACGTCAGCAAGCAGCTTGCATTACTCGAAGCCTCGCTTGGCATCAAACTGATTCAGCGTACCACGCGCAGTTTTACGCCGACTGAAGCAGGACTGAGCTTTTATCGTCATTGCCATCAGGTGGTACAAGCGGTGAACAATGCGCAGTCTGAAATGGAGAGCCAGCGCGATGAGGTGGCTGGCTTGGTGCGCATCGGTTTGTCGCAATCTTTCGGTACCTTGCATGTGCTGCCCGCGATTGACGAACTGCGTCAGCGCTACCCACAACTGCAAGTCGAATTGCACCTGTTTGATTATAAAGTGGATATGTTAAACGAAGGGCTGGATGTGTGGATCACCAACCACGAGAAATTGCCAGAGGGATATATTGCCCAGCGTCTGGCCGATTGCCAATTCGTGCTTGCTGCGTCACCCGACTACTTAATGCGTCACGACACGCCTAAACATCCAACGGACCTCAGCGAGCACAACTGTTTGATTTATCGCAGTTGGGAACGTGATTACACCAGCTGGGCTTTTCGCCGTGCCGACGAAGAGTTATGCGTCAAAGTGGCAGGCAACTATTCCGTTGATTTGGCCGAAGCAGTGCGCGATGCCGCGATTGCCGGATGGGGGATAGGTTATCTTGCCACCTATTTGCTGGGTGATGAGTTTCGCAGCGGAAAACTGATTCAGCTATTACCAGATTGGCGCGCCAGCCAGCAAATGCCGTTTTATGCGGTCTACCCAAGTCGTCAACACATGCCCAAGAAAACTTCTGCGGTGATCGAATTTATTCGGCAAAAGATCGGTGCACCATGTCACTGGGATCAAAAGCTGTTGCCTTATATCACTATTGCGCATTGAGTGATATTTATCACATATTATTTCTCTGTTGGGAAACATTTTCCTTATATGGAAACAATACCAAATAGCAAACGTTTATCTTGAATTATTTCAAATAGTTAAGCGCATGAGCGTTGGCCGCTGTTCCTTCTGTTCCACTTTATTAACATTCCCGACTTGCATCCCGCGCTTGTCACTATACAATCCGCGCCTTCCTTGTTCCCCCTCTCTCTGGAAACTTTCTATGAATTCTTTACTGGGTATTGTGGCCATTCTCTTTGTCGCGTGGCTATTATCTACCAACAGAAAAAACATTCGTTTGAAAACGGTACTGCTGGCGTTTTGTCTGCAAGTCGCGTTTGCCTTACTTGTGCTCTATGTTCCTGCGGGCAAAAATGCGCTGAATACAGTGACGGGCGCTGTGTCAGGATTGATCAATTATGGGCAGGAAGGCATCGCTTTTCTGTTCGGCGGTTTGGCAACCGGCGGTTTCACTTTCGCCATTAACGTGCTTGGGATCATCATTTTCTTCTCCGCGCTGATCTCGGGTCTGTATCACATTGGCTTGATGCCCAAAGTGATCAATCTGATTGGTGGTGGCCTACAGAAACTGCTCGGTACGGGACGGGCTGAATCGCTCTCAGCGACGGCGAATATTTTTGTCGGCATGATTGAAGCCCCCCTCGTGGTCAAACCGTACCTAAAGCACATGAGTGATTCGCAATTTTTTGCAGTGATGACTTGTGGTCTTGCCTCGGTTGCTGGTGGTACCTTGGTAGGGTATGCCTCGCTCGGCGTGGAACTGAACTATCTGATTGCTGCTGCGTTTATGTCGGCGCCAGCAGGCCTTCTAATGGCGAAGATCCTCATGCCAGAGACAGAATCTTCGCCACAAGCGGCACAGATGGAAAACATTGAAATGCCAAAAGCCACCAATGTGGTGGAAGCGATGGCCGATGGGGCGATGTCGGGGCTACGCATTGCCGTTGCGGTGGGCGCGACACTGCTGGCGTTTGTCAGTGTGATTGCGCTGTTAAACGGAATCTTGGGTTGGATTGGCAGCTGGTTTGGCATTAGCCTGAGCTTTGAGCTGATCCTTGGCTATTTATTTGCTCCCGTCGCGTGGCTGCTAGGCATTCCTTGGCAAGAAGCGATCACCGCAGGCTCATTGATTGGTAATAAGATCGTCGTCAACGAGTTTGTCGCTTTTATTCAATTGATGGAAGTAAAGCAGCAGTTGAGTGCCCACTCTCAAGCGATTGTGACGTTCGCGCTGTGTGGCTTTGCCAACATTTCAACCATGGCGATGCTGATTGGTGGTTTAGGTAGCTTAGTGCCGGAGAAACGTACCTTCATCTCGACCTATGGTTTTCGCGCCATTGCCGCTGGTGTGCTGGCAAACCTAATGAGCGCCTCGATTGCTGGTGTGATCTTAAGCCTGTAGTTTGCCTGCGCCATTGAACTTGGCAGATAGCGTTGTCACTTCTGGACAAAGTCGATGCTGTCTGCCTCTATTCTTTCTATTCGCCCTGATTTTCTTGTAACTCTTCTCTACGCGCTTCGCCCTTCCCCCACTGCTATTCCCTTTCTTTCTCATGCAAAGCGACAAGTAGGAGCATTAGGCGAACGGGCAAAAAAAAGCGCTGACATGAAATGATGAAGAGAGAAGGATGGAAGATTAGCGCGGTTAAGCTATTTCCATATTTGCGGGCTAAAAAATTTTAGGCCAGAAAGCAAAAAAGAGAGCCGAAGCTCTCTCTTTCTAGGTGTATGGTCGGACTGAGAGGATTTGAACCTCCGACCCCCGACACCCCATGACGGTGCGCTACCAAGCTGCGCTACAGTCCGATGGCGTCTACTCTAATCGTAAGTTCTGGTCAGGTCAACACTTTGTTTCACAACAATAAAAGCTCGTTGATAGAATGACCAGTTTGCACATTTAGTGAGCAAAAAAGAGTAAGCCACAATCTGAGCACCTTAATGGTGAAGTTAATCGCGTACACGTTTAAAGATGATCGAGGTGTTAATGCCACCAAAAGCAAAGTTGTTGCTCATCAGATACTCGATATCCATCTCGCGCCGCAAGCGCAGCGTGCGGCCAAAGTAACTCTTCAGTGAACGGATAGGCACCTTGCAGGATGGGATTTTCTAGACCCACAGGGGCCTTTTTGACACCTCACCAGAGCAAGTCCGTAGTGAGCAAGGATGCTTGGCCTATTGGAGTGATTATCAATAATAAAAGATAATTTTGCTGAATGATTCTCGTATTTTATAAATTGTTCTTGTGTCTGAGCTGGAGATACATAAGGTGTGTGCTTTCGTTTCGTTATTGAGACACAAGCCAAAGAATATCTTAAAGGGAGTTAGGGTTAAGAATGAAAAAATGGCTTTCTACGCTGGCGTGTAGCGCCGCGACAATGGCATTGTCGGCCTCTGCGCTGGCGATGGTTCCCCCTGCGCCGATTTGGCATGAGATCGTGCTGCCGGATGGTTCCAGTACGCAAATTCGCCTGCAGGGCTCGGCCCATTTCAATTGGTTCGAAGATGAGCAAGGCAATGCTCTCATCTTGCAAGGGGATAAATGGTATTTTGCTGAAATTCAAAGTGACACAACGGGCGCTCAACTGATTTCAACCGGAGAGCTTTTACTTGCGGGCGCGCAAGCGCCGATACGCTCTCAGTTACGTCCGACGATCAATTTGCCTGACGTGCTCAACGCCGACAGTGCTAACCAAGTTCTCCGCTCGCGCAGTTTTACTCCCAGCAAAATGACGGCTGCACGCAGTGCTTTCTCTGCGCCAGCGCAGCCGTTTGAACAGCCGCTGTTGGTGGTGCAAGTTTCCTTTTCCAACGTCAATATGGTGCATGATTTTACCGAGCGAGTGTTTGGTGAGGCGGGGCAGAGCGTGGTGGATTACTACGCGAAAAACTCGGCGGGTCAGTATCAAGTCGTGCCCGCAAGAGAAAGCTTTGGCACGGAGAATGATGGTGTCATTGATATTACACTCGATCAGTTTCATCCTAACTGCCATGACTCAGCCTGGTGTACCAGTCGCCTCAACACCATTTTTGCTGAAAGCTACCAAAAGCTTGATCAATATGTCGATTTCTCCCAATACGATCTTAACGCGGACGGCACCATTGATCCGACCGAACTTTCAGTGATGTTTGTCTTCGCCGGGGGCGATCGCTCTACTGGTGTTGTCAATCGGCCTTCGATCTGGCCTCACATGTATTACCACAACGATGTCCCTGTCGATGGTAAAACCATTTCGGCATATTGTTTGTTTGGTGATTATCAAGTCGACCACCAAGCTACACTCGGGGTGATTGTCCATGAGCTGGGCCATCTGATGCTTGGCCTGCCGGACCTCTATTCCTACAAACATAATGGCTCCGTTGGCCAGTGGGGTGTGATGGGGGCAGGGTCTTGGGCTATGGCTCCGGATGACCAGTATGCTGGTGACACACCAGTCAATATGAGTGCGTGGAGCAAACACGCTTCCGGCTTTGTTGCGCCGCAGGTGTTAAGTCAGTCGCAAGCGGCAGTGCAAGTGGCAAACGCAGAGGCAGGGCTTATCTACCTTGACCCCTATTTGAAAGAGTTTGGCCCGCGGCTATATGTAGAAAATCGTCGTAATGTCGATTACGACCGCGCTTTGCAGGCCGAAGGGATGCTGGTGACCTCGGTTAACGTCAACAATGCATTTAACGAAACTGGCCCAATGCAGGTGCAGATCATGCAAGCCGATGGATTGGGTGAACTGGAGCGCGGCGGTCGCGCCGACAGTGCCGACATCTACCCGGGTCTTTATGGTAATACCCAAATTTCGGACAACTCACAGCCGAATTTAACCAGCGTTGCAGGCTTTGAAACTGGCGTTAGCCTAACTGGGATTGTCAGCGGTGATCACGCTGCGCGTTTTGATTTTGTCAAACCGCAAGATGGTGAGAAGTTCGCTTGGTTAACCAGTTTACGCCGGAGCTATGTGCAAGCAGAAGCGGGCAAAGACGCGCTGGCGTTTGAAGTGAATTTGCCCAAAGCCACTCAGATCGATGGTATTCAGCTCTATTACCAAGTGGTAAATAGCTCGCTGCCAGTGCGCTACACCGTTTCTCGCTATCCACAAAATGGGGCAAACTTTGCCAATCTGCTGTTAGACAGCAGTCAGCAAGAACGATTAGCCGAAGGGGTAGTGAGCCGCTCTGGTCGAGTGATGTTTGGTACTCCTGCAAAGCTCGCCACAGGGACTCATACCTTGCTGGTGGAGCTGCAAAATGGCATTTTAGAGCAAAACTATCTCTTCAGTGATTTGCAGAATATGGAGCCCAAGGATGAGAAGAAAGCGTGGCTCGGCAGCCGCTTAGAGAAAGAGAGTAACGGCCTGAGTAAACTACTAGGTTACCAAACCGTTCCTTTTGCTGCGCTGTTTGATGTTGATTCCGCCAGTTTAGTCCAACCTATGGCAGATAAGGTTGAGGTTGATAAAAACGGCTCGGTGGCGTTGGATGTGATGGCTAACGACACTATGGACCCCGCATATGTATTCCAAGCCGAGTTGGTTTCGCCGCCGACTAACGGCACGGTCGCAAACTGGGTTTACACGCCGAAAACCAACTTTGTTGGGCAAGATCAACTGACCTATCGCTTACGCTCTACATCCGGCAACTTGGTTTCTGCAGTGGTGAGCGTTGATATCGATGTCACGGGCAGCAACGCGGCTCCGCAAGCCAAAATGTCGGTTGCCGAGGTTACTGTGGTCGCGGGAGCACGCATATCGCTGCTGGGCGAGGCAAGCACCGATGCCGACGGTGACGCGTTGCAATTTCAATGGCGTCAAACCTTTGGACCCCAAGTTACGCTGATCAATGCCAACCGCAGTATTGCCGAATTTGTGGTACCAGAAGAGGCGAAAATGGGCAATACACTGGCTTTTTCGCTAACGGTTACAGATCCAAGTGGCTTGAGCGATAGTGCCACGATTCAGCTTGAAGTGGCTAACAGTGCACCGGTGGCGAAGCAAGATTCCATCAGCCTCTCCGCTGGCTCTAGTGTCGACATTATGGCGTTAGCCAACGACTACGATCAGGATAACCACGTGTTGACGCTCATCTCAGTGTCAACTCCGGAGCTCGGCTCGGCGAGCATTGCGAACAATCAAATTCACTACCAAGCGCCAAGCAGTGTGACGCAAAAAACGGAGGTGACGCTGGAGTACCAAATTCAGGACTCTGAAGGGGCGATAGCCCGCGGAACGGTACTAGTAACGGTGACGCCAGAAAGCAATGCGACCTCCTTTACTGCCAGCTCTTCTAGCGGTTCATCCGGTGGTTCACTTGCCGTCCTGCCTCTGCTATTTCTCGCTTTACTTGGGCGCAGACGCTCGCGCACCTAACTTTGTTAAAACGCGCCTTCGGGCGCGTTTTTCACTTTAGGCTCCCCGACAGAACCATGCTGTACAAGCAATTTCCCTGCTGCCAATCGGTGTTTGTCCCATTCACTCTGTGCTAGTTTGAGCAGGTCTTCTCTCTTTTGGAGCCCTTTATGTCTGCTTGGCAATCGGTCACATTCTCACAGCGTTTTTCTTCGCTTCCTCGTGCTTTTTATACTCCGGTTAAGCCGCAGCCACTGCAAAATAGCCACTGGGTGGTGTGGAACGCACCTTTAGCCGCCCGTTTTGCTTTGCCGGAGGTTGCCGATGAAACCTTGCGCTGCGCTTTTGCGGCTGAGCAAATGCCGGATTGTTTCTCGCCGCTGGCAATGAAATACGCCGGGCACCAGTTTGGCGTCTATAATCCCGATTTGGGCGACGGTCGCGGCCTGCTGCTGGGTGAAATGCAGGACAAGCAGGGCAGTTGGTTTGACGTGCATCTCAAAGGGGCGGGGCAGACGCCGTACTCGCGCATGGGCGATGGCCGTGCTGTGCTGCGCTCGACCATTCGCGAATATCTGTGCAGTGAAGCCATGGCGGGGTTAGGTATTGCCACTACGCGCGCGCTGGGGATGTTGAGTAGCGATACCCCAGTTTATCGTGAGCAGACCGAGCGCGGCGCGCTGCTGATCCGTTTAGCCACCACTCACATCCGTTTTGGTCATTTTGAGCACTTTTTCTATACCAATCAGTTGGCTGAGCACAAACTACTGGCCGACAAAGTCATCGAATGGTATCTGCCGCAATGCCAACAAGCGGCTAAGCCTTATCTGGCGATGTTTGATCAGATTGTCGCGCGTACCGCACTGATGATTGCGCAGTGGCAGGCGGTCGGTTTCGCCCATGGGGTGATGAATACCGACAACATGTCGATTTTGGGTGAAACGTTTGACTACGGCCCCTTTGGGTTTCTTGATGACTACGAGCCGGGCTACATCTGTAACCACTCCGATTATCAAGGTCGCTACGCCTTTGATCAGCAGCCCAGAGTCGCCTTGTGGAATCTCTCTGCACTGGCTCACGCGCTTTCGCCATTGATTGAACGGGCCGACTTGCAAGCCGCGTTGGCGCAGTTTGACGTCTTATTGGGTCAGCATTTTAGCCGCTTGATGCGCAGCAAATTGGGTTTGAATGCGCGATGTGCCGGAGATAGCGAGTTGTTCGACCGACTATTTGCCCTGCTGACGGAAAACCGTACCGATTACACCCGTTTTATGCGCACGCTGTCGGAGCTGGATCGCCATGGCAAACAAGCGGTGATCGATCTTTTTATCGACCGAGAGGCGGCAACACGCTGGCTGGATGATTATCTGGTGCGCTGCCAACAAGAAGTGCAAGCAGACGGTTCACCGCTGTCTGAAAGTGCGCGCTGCGCGGCGATGCGTTTGGTGAATCCTAAATACATTTTGCGTAATTATCTGGCTCAGCAAGCGATAGAAAAAGCGCAGCAAGGTGATTTTAGCCAAGTGCAACAACTGGCAGAGCTACTTCGCCGTCCTTACGATGACTCGCCGCAATTTGACCACTACGCGCGTCTTCCGCCTGAGTGGGGTAAGAAAATGGTCATCAGCTGCTCTTCCTAACTGTGATCCAAACGCGGATTTGCTTCAAATTTCACTAAACTATCTCTCATTATTGATTGGCGAAATCGATAGACTATGTAAATAAATTGTAATGATAGGTAAAGGCGAATGCAGGAAGTAAGCCGAATTTTGGTGGTTGACGACGACGAAGAGATCCGTGAGCTGTTGGATGAGTATCTGTCGCGCAGCGGATATCAGGTGACAACTGTCGCCGATGGTGTACAGCTCAAAGCACATCTTAGCCAAGAGGGCTTTCCGGACTTGATCCTGCTCGACATCATGCTGCCCGGCGAGGATGGCTTTAGCTTGTGCCAGTACATTCGCCGTGAATCGAGCGTGCCGATCATTATGCTTACCGCTGTCTCGGAAGAGACTGACCAGATCATCGGTTTAGAAATTGGCGCTGATGACTACATCGCGAAACCGTTTAATCCGCGCCACCTGATCGCCCGCATCAAAGCGGTGTTGCGTCGCGTGCAAGTTCGACAAGAAAAGAGCAGTGATACGTTGCCAAAGCAGATTCTGTTCGGTGATTGGAGCCTAGACACTCTGGCCCATCGCCTTACCCATCAGGAAACGCAAACGCAACACGAGCTCTCAGGCAGTGATTTTGCATTGCTGATGCTGTTTTTGACTCGGCCAAATGAGGTGCTGGATCGCGACACCATCTCCTATGCAACCCGAGGGCGAGAATCACTGCCATTCGAGCGCGGTATCGATGTGCAATTGAGCCGTTTGCGCCAGCGTTTGGGTGACAGTGCGCGCTATCCGCACTACATCAAAACCATGCGCGGCAACGGTTACATTCTCTCAGTCCCTGTCAGTTATGAACATTAAGCGAGATGAATGATGCTGCGATTCAAGCCCCATTCATTGGTTGCGCGAACCTTGATGTTGACGCTACTGGCGGTGGTGATAGCCCAAGGCATCGCCACCGCGATTTGGTATAGCCAGTCGAAACAGAAAGAGCTTGAAGGGATCCGCTCGACGTCAGCCAGCATGGCGAGCATGTTTGCTTCGACCGTAACCTTTTTCCAATCTTTACCGGTCAACTATCGTCATATTGTTTTGGATCAGATCCGCAATATGGGCGGTACGCGCTTTTTCGTCTCCTTTAACCGCGAAAAATTACAGGTCGAACCGATTGAAAATACCCGCTTAAAAGAGGCGTCGGTTAGCGCCATCAAAAGTGTGCTAAAGCAAAAGCTCACGCGGGTCGAATCGGTGTCGGTCGATTTTTCCAGCCCGGAAAAATTACGGCTGCTCAAAAACGACATCTATTTGCACGATTTGCCCAAATCGTGGGCGCACCACACCTTAACTTTGGCGCCGATTAACCCGCCTGTGCTGGTGGTGCAAATTGAGCTAAGTAGCCATGAATGGATCTACATCGCTGCGCTTTTACCTGCTCCGTATCTGACCTTGGATGACGAACTGTTGGGGCGAGAGCAGATACTGTTTCTGTTTTTGTCCACCAGCTTATTGCTGCTGCTCACCTATGCGATGATCCGTCGGCAGGTGAAACCGCTCAAACGGCTGGCGCGCGCTGCTAATGAGATGAGCATGAATATCGAACAGCCGCCGCTGGCGGAGGAAGGGGCGAGTGAACTGGTCACCGCCACGCGCGCTTTTAATCGTATGCAGCAACGTATTCGTCGTTACGTGGCGGATCGTGAGCATCTGTTTTCGGCGATTTCCCACGATCTGAAAACACCGATCACTCGCCTGCGCCTTAGGGCAGAGCTGTTGGACGATGAGCGTAAGCGCAGTAAATTCAATCAAGATTTGGATGAGCTGGAGATGATGGTCAAAGGCGCGCTGCAGTGCGTGCGTGACACGGATTTGCATGAAAATAACGACTATATCGATCTTAACGTCATGCTGGAGCAGATCATCGAAAGTTACAATCAGCATCAGGTCCGAGTTCACTTTACCCCACATCCGATGGAGCCCTTGGTCGCGAAACCTTTAGCCATTAAGCGAGTACTGACCAATTTGCTCGACAATGCGCTCAAGTATGCAGGCCGTGCCGAAGTGCAGCTAGAGGAAAACGATAACTGGGTGAAAGTGACCATCACTGACTCTGGTCCGGGTATTCCCAACCATAAACTGGAAGCCGTGTTTGAGCCCTACTATCGCTTAGCGCATGATACCGAGGGCCACGGTTTGGGGCTGGGTATTTGCCGCAATATTTTGCACGGACACGGCGGAGATCTCACTCTGAGCAATTTGCCAAAGGGAGGCCTGAAAGTGGAAGTGCTGATTCCATCAGGGCTTGAAGTGTAATGTAACCTAATTGTTACACTGTGGTTACTGTTTGTTGCAATCCATACGGTTTATTACGGATAGACTGCTCAATATCAGACCAAGCCTGGTTTGACTAAGCCGATACATGGAAGATAACAATGAAAATGACCAAAACCCTACTTACCCTCTCTCTTCTTTCTGCGACTTCATTGGTTCAGGCTGGTGAAGTGGAAGTACTTCACTGGTGGACTGCTGGCGGCGAAGCTAAATCTGCCGCTGTGCTGAAACAGATGCTAGAGCAGCAAGGCCACACTTGGAAAGATTTCGCCGTTGCTGGTGGCGGCGGTGAGTCTGCGATGACCGTCCTCAAAACCCGTGCTGTTTCTGGCAATCCGCCTTCTGCGGCGCAAATCAAAGGCCACGATATCCAAGAATGGGGCGGGCTCGGCTTTTTGACATCACTGAACGCGACGGCAAAAAAAGAGAACTGGGATGGCATTCTTCCTGCGGTGGTCAGCAAAGTGATGAAGTTTGATGGTGAATATGTGGCGGTTCCTGTCAACGTGCACCGCGTCAACTGGCTTTGGGCTAACCCAGAAGTGCTGAAAAAATCAGGCGTTGCGCTACCAACCACCTTAGATGAATTTTTTGCCGCCGCCGACAAAATCAAAGCTGCGGGCTTTATTCCACTGGCACATGGTGGTCAACCTTGGCAAGACGCAACGGTATTTGAAGCGGTAGCACTCGATGTCCTTGGCAGCGCCGACTACAACAAAGCGTTTGTCGATCTCGATATGAATGTGCTCTCGGGCGACAAAATGGTCGAAGTGTTTACTAAATTTAAGAAAATGCGCAGTTACATTGATGACAACGCGCCGGGACGTGACTGGAACGTGGCCACGTCGATGGTGATCAACGGCGAAGCGGCGATGCAGATCATGGGCGACTGGGCGAAAGGGGAGTTTTCTGCGGCGGGTAAAGTCGCGGGCAAAGATTACATCTGCGCGCCAGCACCGGGCACTGCGGGGCAGTTTACCTTCAACATCGACAGTTTTGCTTTCTTTGAACTGAGCAATAAAGCCAACCAAAAAGCGCAGCAAGACTTGGCAAAAACCATTTTGACCAAAGAGTTCCAAGAAGTCTTTAACCTCAACAAAGGCTCCATTCCAGTGCGTCTGGACATGGATATGTCTAAGTTCGACCAGTGTGCGTTGGACTCCATGGCGACTTTCAAAGCCAGTGCTAAGTCAGGCGATCTTGTGCCGAGTATGGCGCACGGTCTTGCCACCACCAGCTACGCGCAAGGTGCCATCTATGACGTGGTGACCAACTTCTTCAACGACAGCAAAGCCGATCCGAAAGAAGCGGCGAAAAAGCTGGCGAAAGCGGTGAAAGCGGCCATCTAACTCTTGGGGCGGGCAGGCTTGTGGGGAGCCTGTCTGCCTATTTCTGCCACTCAATATTATGGACAACGGGCGACGTTGGCCACGGCTGAGTGTTTGCTACAAGGAATCGTTATGGAGCATGTTTTGCACGGGTCATCTGCCAAAAACGCACCGAAACCGGGTTTTGCCGACCGCTTGCAACATTGGCTGCCAAAAATCGTTTTGGCACCAACGATGCTGGTCACTGTGGTGTGTATTTATGGATTTATTTTCTGGACAGCAGCGCTGTCTATGACCAACTCGCGCTTTTTGCCGAGTTTCAATTTTGCGGGTTTTGATCAGTACGCCAAGCTGATGGACAACGACCGCTGGGTAACTTCGATCACCAATCTGGGGTGTTTGGGCTGCTATTTATGCTGGTTGCCATCGTTTTGGGCGTTGGGCTGGCGATTTTGCTGGACCAAAATATTCGCCAAGAAGGGGCGATTCGTACCATCTATCTCTACCCGATGGCACTGTCGTTTATCGTCACGGGCACGGCGTGGAAGTGGATTCTAAACCCCGGCCTCGGGATTGAAAAACTGATGCATGATTGGGGCTTTACTGGTTTTGAGTTTGACTGGTTGGTGGACTCTGATATGGCGGTCTATACCTTGGTCATTGCGGCGGTCTGGCAATCGTCTGGTTTTGTCATGGCGATGTTTTTAGCTGGGCTGCGCGGGATTGACGCTTCGATTGTCAAAGCGGCGCAAATTGATGGCGCGAGTCTGCCGACCATCTATTGGAAAATTATTTTACCTTGTTTACGCCCGGTATTTTTCAGCGCAGTGATTATCACATCGCACATTGCGATTAAGAGTTTCGATTTGGTCACCGCTATGACCGCAGGTGGGCCGGGTTATTCCTCTGATTTACCTGCGCTATTTATGTACGCGCACTCCTTTACCCGCGGGCAGATCGGCCTTGGCGCAGCCAGTGCCATGATGATGCTGGCAGGCATTCTTGCCATTTTGGTGCCGTATCTTTATTCCGAACTTAGGGAGAAGCGTTCATGAACCGTCAAATAAACTTGGCCCGCCTGACGATTTACGCTGCCTTGATTTTCTTCTGCTTGGTGTATCTGATGCCGCTGTTTGTCATGGTGATCACCTCATTTAAAACCTTGCCCGATATCAAAGCAGGCAACTTGATGTCTTTGCCGCAAGAGTGGGTGATGGATGCGTGGTACAAAGCGTGGAGCAGTGCCTGTACCGGGGTGAAATGTGAAGGGGTGCAAGGCTATTTTTGGAACTCCTTTCAGATGGTCATTCCGGCGGTGGCGATATCCACTTTGCTTGGCGCATTCAACGGCTACGTGGTAACCAAATGGCAATTTCGCGGCTCCAACCTGTTCTTCAGTTTGCTGCTGTTTGGCTGTTTTATTCCCTTTCAGGTGATTTTGTTACCGATGGCGGCTGTACTGGGCAAACTGGGTTTGGCTAACACCACCACAGGCTTGGTGCTGGTGCACGTTATCTATGGTATGGCGTTTACTACGCTGTTTTTCCGCAATTTCTACATTGGCGTACCGGATGAGTTGATCAAAGCCGCCAAGCTTGATGGCGCTGGTTTTTTCACCATTTTCTTTAAGATTTTGCTGCCGATTTCCACCCCGATCATCATGGTGACGGTGATTTGGCAATTTACCGCCATCTGGAACGATTTCCTGTTTGGCGTGGTTTATTCCGGCTCAGAGACGCAGCCGATCACCGTGGCGCTGAACAACTTAGTCAACACCAGTACCGGGGTTAAAGAGTACAACGTTGATATGGCGGCGGCGATCATCGCAGCGCTGCCGACGCTGTTGGTGTATGTATTAGCAGGCAAATATTTTGTGCGTGGTTTAACGGCAGGATCAGTAAAAGGATAAGTAACATGGCAACTCTAGAACTCAAACAGATCCGCAAAACCTACGCGAAAGCGGACATTGAAACCCTCAAAGGAATCGATATCAGTATCGACTCTGGCGAGTTTTTGATCCTCGTTGGCCCATCTGGCTGCGGAAAATCGACCCTGATGAACACCATTGCTGGGCTTGAGAACATCTCCTCAGGGCAAATTGTGATTGATGGGGTGAACGTGGCGGAGGTTGAACCGAAAGATCGCGACATCGCGATGGTGTTTCAATCCTATGCGCTCTATCCCAATATGACAGTGCGCGGCAATATCGAATTTGGCCTCAAGATCCGCAAGATGGCGAAAACCGAGATCGATGCCGAAGTGCAGCGCGTGGCGGAAATGCTGCAAATCGACCACTTGCTGGATCGCAAGCCGTCCCAGCTTTCTGGCGGTCAACGCCAGCGGGTGGCGATGGGGCGAGCACTGGCACGTCGGCCAAAACTCTACCTATTTGATGAGCCGCTATCGAACTTGGATGCCAAATTGCGCGTGGAAATGCGCCATCAAATTAAACGGTTACACCAGCAGCTCAATACCACCATCGTTTACGTGACCCACGATCAGATAGAAGCAATGACACTGGCAGACCGTATCGCGGTGATGAAAGACGGCATCTTACAACAGCTCGGTACCCCGCAGGAGATCTACAACAAACCAGCCAACATGTTTGTCGCCGGATTTATGGGTTCGCCTTCGATGAACTTTATTCACACTATGGTGGATCTGGATGAACAAGATCAGCCCGTGATTAAAGTGACGGGCGGCTGTGGGCAAGAGCATCACATTCGCTTGCCAGTGTCGATGCGGGAGCAAGACGGAAAGCAGGTGGTGATTGGCCTGCGCCCTGAGCACATCAGCGACAAACCGAGTGATGATCAATCGGCGTCGACTTGTCTTAATCTTAAACTAGAGGTTTTGGAACCGACGGGGCCAGACACCATCGCGATGATCAAAGTCAACGATCAAGAAGTGGCGTGCCGTTTATCGCCAGAAACTGCAAGCAAAAGTGGGCGATACCGCGCCGCTCTATTTCGACTTGTCTAAAGCGGTTTACTTCGACGCGCAAAGTCAGGCGCGCATCGAGTTCTAACCCGCTTGCGTCGTTTGTGCTTTCTCCGGGCAAACGACGCCTCTATTTGCGTGTCCTCTATCGCGTTCGCAGTTGGCACAGGCTGCGACCGGCACAATCGGGGAGAGTGACCAGAGCGCTTGCTGTCTGGTGTGAGGACACGCCCTTCTTCTCCATTCCGTTCTCTTTTCACTTACTTATGCTGTTCCTGATTTAAGCACCCAGTATCAATGGGTCATTTCCCACCCTTTGGTGATTTTTAATGGGTCATTTTCCACCCATTTCTAGAGTGAATAACTAGTGAAATATTGTCTTTATATAAGTGAATTGATTTTATCTCATTGATTCTTAATGGTTATAAAATTGTTAGCAAATGTGGCCTGGTTGTTGCTCTTAGTGAAACATCAGTCCCCAAAGAAGGGGCTGCTTACTTCAACAAGGAGAACACAATGTTTAAACCTCTTACCCTACTTGCTGCCTCTGTTCTTGCCGTGACCAGCTTTAACGCCGCCGCGAACTGTGACCCGGGCGAAATCGTGATCAAGTTCAGCCACGTGACCAACACCGACAAACACCCGAAAGGGATCGCCGCTTCTCTGTTGGAAGAGCGCGTCAATAAGGAGATGAACGGTAAAGCGTGTATGCAGGTTTATCCAAACTCAACCCTTTACGATGACGATAAAGTGCTTGAGGCGATGCTCAACGGTGACGTGCAACTGGCTGCGCCGTCGCTTTCCAAATTCGAGAAGTTCACCAAGAAATACCGCATTTTTGACCTGCCTTTCCTTTTCGATGATGTTGATGCTGTAGACCGTTTTCAAAACTCCGAAGCGGGCGAAAAGCTGAAAAACGCCATGAATCGTCGCGGTATTCGCGGCCTCGAATTTTGGCACAACGGCATGAAACAGATTTCGGCCAGCAAACCCATTATGGTGCCAGCCGATGCCAAAGGCTTGAAATTCCGCGTTCAGGCGTCGGATGTGTTAGTGGCTCAGTTTGAGCAACTGGGCGCGAACCCACAGAAAATGTCTTTTGCCGAAGTGTACGGTGGTCTGCAAACCAAAGTTATCGATGGTCAAGAGAACACTTGGTCAAACATCTACGGTAAGAAGTTCTTCGAAGTTCAGGACGGCATTACCGAAACTAACCACGGCATTCTGGATTACTTGGTGGTGACATCAACCAAGTGGTGGGATGGCCTGCCAAGCGATGTGCGCAATCAGCTCGCCACTATCTTGAAAGAAGTGACTGAAATGCGTAATGCCGAATCGAACAAAGTGGAGCTGGCGAACAGACAGTACGTGATTGAAGCCGGGGGCGTGGTGCGCACCTTGACGCCAGAGCAGCGCCAAGAGTGGGTCACGGCGCTAACGCCAGTATGGAAAAAGTTTGAAAAAGATATCGGTTCTGATCTGATTGACGCAGCGCTGGCGTCAAACAAGAAATAACGAAAAACGGCAGGCCTCAGCCGTGAGGCCTGCCAAAAATAAAGAGCGAAAGCGATTATGGAACAATCAATGATGGCCAAAATCGGCCAGTTTACCGACCGAGTCGAAGAGGGGTTGATCGCCTTTTTCTTAGGGGCGATGACCTTGCTAACCTTCATCAACGTGGTGATGCGTTACCTGTTTAACGACAACATTTTATGGGCCTTGGAGCTGACGGTGTTTATGTTTGCCTGGATGGTGCTGGTCGGCGCGTCCTACGGCGTGAAGAAGCACTTCCATATCGGAGTCGATGTGGTCATCAATAAAGCCCCACCACAAGTTCGCAAAGTGCTGGCGTTGTTGGCCGTGGCTTGTTGTCTGGCGTTTGCCATCCTGCTGCTGATTGGCTCGTGGAATTACTGGTATCCGTTTGCCACTGAACGTGCTTGGTATGAGACCGACGATATTCCGATGCCGGAGATGTTCCAATTTTTATCTGTGTGGTTTAACGAAGGGGAGCTGTATGAAAAGATCCCGCGTTTCCTTCCTTACATGGCATTGCCTATTGGTATGGGGCTGCTCACTTTCCGTTTTCTCCAAGTGGCTTGGCTTATTGTCACTAATCAACAAGATCGCATGATCGCGGGGCACGAAGCGGAAGAAGATTTAGAGAGCTTGAAAGCGGAGCTAAGCGGCGCAGAAGCCATCATGAGCAAACCGCAACAAACCGACAGCAAGGAGCGTTAATCCATGGATATTCTGATTCTGTTTTTGATGGTGATCGCCTTCATGCTGATTGGCGTGCCGATCGCCGTCTCGCTGGGCCTATCCAGCATTCTGTTTTTGATGTGGCATTCAGACGCCTCTCTCGCATCGGTGGCGCAGACGTTATTCAATGCTTTTGAAGGACACTACACGCTGCTGGCTATTCCTTTCTTCATTCTGGCGTCGAGCTTTATGTCGACTGGCGGGGTGGCCAAGCGGATTATTCGTTTCGCGATTGCGATGGTGGGTTGGTTTCGTGGTGGCCTAGCGATGGCGTCTGTGGTTGCCTGTATGATGTTTGCCGCGTTGTCGGGGTCTTCACCGGCAACGGTGGTGGCGATCGGTAGCATTGTGATTGCCGGGATGATCAAAAACGGCTACTCGAAAGAGTTTGCCGCCGGGGTAATTTGTAACGCGGGTACGCTCGGTATCTTGATCCCACCTTCTATCGTGATGGTGGTCTATTCGGCGGCAACCGACGTGTCGGTTGGGCGCATGTTCCTTGGCGGCGTGATTCCCGGTCTGCTGGCGGGATTGATGTTGATGGTGGCGATTTACATCGCCGCAAGAGTGAAAAACCTACCTAAGCAACCTTTTGTTGGCTGGAAAGAGGCGATGGCCGCCGCCAAAGACGCCAGTTGGGGCTTGCTGTTGGTGGTGATTATTCTCGGCGGTATCTACGGCGGTGTCTTCACCCCAACCGAAGCGGCTGCGGTGGCTGCTGTTTACTCGTTCTTTATCGCCAATTTCGTTTACAAAGACATGGGCCCGTTTGCCGACAAAGAGAACAGACGCCCGGCGCTAGTGAAAGTGGTCGAAACCTTTGTGCACAAAGATACGCAAAAAACGCTATTTGAAGCGGGTAAGCTGACCATCATGCTGCTGTTTATCATCGCTAACGCGCTGATTCTCAAACACGTACTGACCGAAGAACGCATTCCGCAGATGATCACAGAATCCATGCTGTCGGCAGGTCTTGGCCCAATTGCGTTCCTTATTGTGGTCAACGTGCTGCTGCTGATTGGTGGTCAGTTTATGGAACCATCCGGTCTGCTGATTATCGTCGCGCCACTGGTTTTCCCGATTGCGATTCAGCTTGGCATTGACCCAATCCACCTTGGCATCATCATGGTGGTCAACATGGAGATTGGCATGATCACGCCACCGGTTGGCCTCAACCTGTTTGTGACCGCTGGGGTGGCACGAATGTCGATGATGGGCGTGGTAAAAGCAGCGCTCCCTTGGGTGGCGGTGATGTTCCTGTTCTTAATTATCGTCACCTATATTCCATGGGTGTCGACGTGGCTGCCGACCACCTTGATGGGGCCGGAGATTATTACTAAATAGCCGCTAATTAGGCCTAAAAAAGAGCCGCCTCGGCCTATTTGCCGAGGCGGCTTTGTTATGAGGTCTTAATCATGAGACTTAATCGTTTTTATAGTGACTTTTATCTAAATCGTAACGTTGCATCTTGTCGTAAAGCGTTTTGCGCGCCACTTTGAGTTTTTCCATCGTCTCCTTGATGCTCCCCCCGCACTCGAGCAGTGTTTGCTCGATGATGCTTTTCTCAAACTCCGCCACTTGTTCGACTAAGCTTTGTGCATTGTTACTGACGCTGGGGAGATCGCCCAACTGTGCCAGTTTACCTAATAGTGTGTAGCGCTCAGCGGCGTTGCGCAGCTCTCTGACATTGCCCGGCCAACTGTGGGCGAGCAGTTGTTGTAAATCGCTGCTATTGAGTGCCGGAACGGTTTTGCCGTAGCGGGAAGCTGCGACCAAGAGAAAGTGATGAAAGAGGGCTGGGATGTCCTCTTTGCGCTCGCGCAGAGGCGGCAGATCCAGCGTGACGACATTGAGGCGGTAGTACAAATCTTGACGAAATTCGCCTTGCGCAGCCGCTTGTTTGAGATCGACTTTGGTGGCTGCTATCACGCGAATATCGAGAGGTAACAATTGGTTTGAGCCGACGCGCTCAATCACTCGTTCCTGCAACACTCGCAACAGGCGAATTTGCGCTTGCATCGGCATTGATTCAATTTCGTCCAAAAACAGCGTACCGCCTTGGGCGAACTCGAATTTTCCGATGCGCTGGCTGTCTGCGCCCGTGAAACGCGCCTTTCTCGTGTCCGTACAGCTCGCTTTCAATCAAATTTTCCGGCACTGCACCGCAGTTGACGGCGACAAAATTTTGCTCGCGGCGACTACTTTGTTCATGAATCGATCGAGCAATCAGTTCCTTGCCGGTTCCCGTCTCGCCGAACAGTAAAATATCCGCGCTGGTATCGGCGATATGGCTGATGGTGTCGCGCAGCTCTTGAATACACGGGGTTTCTCCGATAATGCGTGGTCCGAGCGTTTTACTCGCTTTGAGCGACTGGCGCAGCGCTTGGTTTTCGTTGGTCAATTGGCGTTTTTCAATCGCCCGCTTGACCGTTTCGACCAAGTGCTCCGGCGAGAAAGGTTTCTCAATAAAATCGTACGCGCCTTGACGCAGTGCTTTCACCGCCATGGAGATATCACCGTGACCAGTAATCATGATCACCGGCAGATCTTTATCACGATGGCTGAGAGTGCTAAGCAGATCCATCCCTGAGATCCCCGGTAAACAGATATCGGTTACCACCACACCGGGTTTGTCGTCTCCTTTCATCGCCAGCAGGGCGCTCTCGGCATCAGCAAAAAAACAGGCTTTAATATCCGCGAGCTCAAAGCTTTGCTCTATGGCCAGTCGCAGATCCGATTCATCGTCAATAAAGTACACTAGACACATCATGACACCTCTGTGTTAATCACCGGCAGCACTACCGTGAAGCGAGCGCCGCCTAACGCGCTTGTGCTCACACTCAGTTTCCCTTTCATGCCGGAAAGAATTTGTTGTGAAATGGACAGGCCCAGCCCGAGACCATTTTTTTTGGTGGTGTGGAAAGGCTCGCAAAGCGTTGAGAAAGCATTGAGTTCGATACCTGGCCCGTTGTCATCAATGTGGATGGCGACCACCGCGTTTGTACTTAACTCGACCGTGATCACTAGGCGTTTGTTGTCACACTCGCTCATCGCTTCCATCGCGTTTGTCAGCAAGTTAATCAGCACTTGTTCCAACTGAATGGTGTTGGCCAACAGCCAAATATCATCCTGAGGAAAATCAGTTTCCAGATGGACCCGCGCAGACTTAAGCGCGGGTTTCATCAACTCTTTGGTTGAGAGCAAAATCGGCACAAGTTTGGTTTCAACCAGCTCATCCCCTGTTGTCCTGCGCGCGAAAGAACGCAGCTGCTGGCTGATCTTCGCCATTCGGTCCGTAAGGGCAGATATCCGGCTGAGGTTGTCATCGACCCGGTCATAGCGTTCTTTGTGCAAAAACAGCTTGCCATTTTCTGCAAAACTGCGAATTGCCGCCAGCGGGTTGTTGAGCTCATGACTGATGCTGGCGGACATTTGCCCCAATACGGCCAGTTTGGCGGCTTGAATCAACTCATCTTGGGTGACGCGCAGCACTTGCTCGGTTTTAGCGCGTTGGGCAATTTCTGCCTGCAATTCGGCAGTGCGTTCCATCACCTGAAATTCGAGCTTTTGATTGGCCTCTTGCTGCAATTGTTCTATTTGACGGTGTTTTTGCTGGCGATGGTAATAAAGCTGTCCCAGCAGAAATAAGATAGCGAAAACCAGCGTCAAGACCAGCAGAGCGCCGAGAGTAGTAAACACGATGGTGTGTTTGGATGAGAGTACGCGAATGGTGAGATCCAGCTCAGGTAGCGCATGAGAGGAGACCACCATAGTGGCAGAGCGATAATGACTGCCTTGACGGATCTCACTGTGTTCGTTGGTGAGATCGCCGACAAAATTGAGTGATTCAATCTTTTGGTCGAGATATTGGCGTGATGCGCTGATCTGCGCCAAGGTCTCTTGGTTGAGAGGCGTTAGACTTTTGAACAGCCAGTCGGGATTACTCGACATAAATACAATTTGGTTGCGGTCACTAGCGACAAAAATACTGCGCTTTTCACGCCAGTTTTCCTCTATCGAGGTAAGGTCCATTTTGACCACGACAACGCCAATCGGAGCGCCAGCATATGTCATGGGGTAGGAGTAGTAGTAGCCGCGCTGGCCAGAGGTTGACCCAAGGGCAAAGTACTGGCTCTGTTCGCCCACAATCGCCTGTTTGAAATAAGGGCGAAAAGCGAAGTTGCGACCAATAAAGGTGCGGTCGAGATTCCAGTTACTTGCGGCAATGGTGTTGCCAAATTGATCAATCAAATAGGTATCGACCGCTTTGATCACGTGATTGACCTCTTCCAAATAGCGATTGGTGACATCGATTTGTGCGCTATTGTTCGGATGAAGCAAGGCTTGGATCAATGGCTCATCTTTGGAGAGTAACTGCGGAATATGGGCGTACTTATCCAATTTATTCTGAATATGGCTAGCAAAACGCTCTAATTGAGACTGGTGCTGCTGGAGGAGTGAAGCGTAGGTGGTTTGCCAAACCCAATGGCCAGTGAGTATTAATGAAAAAAGGTAAAAGGCGATAAAAATCAAAACAGTGCGTCTGCGTTGTGACATTCCTTGCCTCCAGCTACTGACACGGATAAAGCATCAAGACGAGCCAGCGTAGCGCGAACGCCGGCGTGATAAATGTGTTATCGCGTTTATGTTATCGAGTTGTAGAAAATAGTCGCGGAAAAGATCTCAACTCTGTGGAGCAAAACAAGAGCAAGATCTCTTTTTGGGCTTTTGGATAAAAAAAGCTGTCGATTCTCTTGAAAAAGTCGCTATTGTCCCAATCTTAGCGATAAGGCAACACATATTGCGACGTAAATTCGAGTTTTTAGGACAGACATTGCGCACATAGTGGCGATTGGCTCGACAGGGTAGGATCAGATCGTTAGAATGTCGCGTCTGAAATTTCGTCCTGAGACTAATGGGAGATACCTTTGGCTAACCGAAGATATCGCTGATTAGTCAGGTGTGAACTTTCGCACCGTACTCGATTTTTAAAATAGGTGCTCACCAGAGCACAGACAAGGATGCAGCTGGTCAGGGCGCTTTAGCCACCGTCTGGCTCATACGCTCAGAGTAATCTGAGCCATTTTTGAGGTTTATATACAATGCAAGTTACTGTTGAAACGCTAGAAGGCCTACAGCGCCGTCTGAATATTACTGTTCCTGCTGCTAACATCGAAGATGCAGTGACAGCTGAACTACGCAACATCGCGAAAAACCGTCGTTTCGATGGTTTCCGTAAAGGCAAAGTGCCAATGAAGATGGTTGCGAAAATGTACGGTCGCGCAGTACGTCAAGATATCCTAGGTGAAGTGATGCAACGCCACTTCATTGAAGCGATCATCAAAGAGAAAATCAATCCAGCTGGCGCTCCAACTTTCGCTCCTGTTGAGAACAAAGAAGGCGCAGACCTAGTATTCAACGCAACTTTCGAAGTTTACCCAGAAGTAGAACTGAAGGGTCTTGAAAACATCACTGTTGAGAAACCAGCGGTTGAAGTGAAAGACGCAGACGTTGAAGAGATGATCGAAACACTGCGTAAGCAACAAGCAACTTGGAAAGAAGTTGAAGGCGCAGCAGAAATTGGCACTCGTGCCACCATCGACTTCGTTGGTTCTATCGACGGTGAAGAGTTCGAAGGCGGTAAAGCAGAAAACTTCCCACTAGAAATGGGCGCAGGTCGCATGATCCCAGGCTTTGAAGACGGCATCGTTGGTAAGTCTAAAGGCATGGAATTCGAAATCGATGTGACTTTCCCAGAAGATTACCACGCAGAAAACCTAAAAGGTAAAGCGGCGAAATTCGCAATCAAAGTCAACAAAGTAGAAGCTCGTGAACTGCCAGAACTGAACGACGAATTCGTTGCTAAGTTTGGTGTTGCTGAAGGCGGTATTGACGCTCTGAAAGCTGAAGTTCGTAAGAATATGGAACGTGAACTTAAGCAAGCAGTTAAAAATCGCATCAAAGAGCAAGCGATTGACGGTCTTGTTAAAGAAAACGAAATCGACGTACCTGCAGCGCTTATCGACCAAGAAATCAACGTTCTGCGTCAACAAGCGGCTCAACGCTTTGGTGGCAACGTTGAAGCGGCAATGCAGCTTCCTCGTGAACTGTTCGAAGAACAAGCAAAACGCCGTGTTGTCGTTGGTCTGCTGCTAGGCGAAGTGATCAAAGCCGATGAGCTGAAAGTGGATGAAGAGAAAGTGACAGCACTGATCTCTGAAATGGCGACAGCGTACGAAGATCCATCAGAAGTGGTTGCTTACTACGAGCAAAACGAACAGCTAATGAACAACATGCGTAACGTTGCTCTAGAAGAGCAAGCTATCGACGCAATCATTGCTAAAGCGAAGGTTTCTGATAAAGAAGTTAGCTTTAACGAGCTAATGAACCAACCAGCTTAATCAGCAATATCGAGCGTAGAAGGTTGACTAAACGTTAACTATTCTGCTAACAATGGTCCGTGTGATAAGCATCATCCGGGCCATTTATTTTAGGGACATAAGAATATGAGCTACCAAGAAAAAAATGCAATGTCGCCAATTCTTGACGCACTAGTACCCATGGTGGTTGAACAGACTTCCCGTGGTGAGCGTTCTTACGACATCTACTCTCGTTTGCTCAAAGAGCGAGTGATTTTCCTTACGGGACAAGTTGAAGACCACATGGCAAACCTTGTTGTGGCTCAGCTACTGTTCTTAGAATCCGAAAACCCAGACAAAGATATTTTCCTGTACATCAACTCTCCTGGTGGCAGTGTCACTGCTGGTATGTCAATCTACGACACCATGCAGTTCATTAAGCCGAATGTGAGCACTGTATGTATGGGACAAGCGTGTTCAATGGGCGCCTTCCTACTTGCGGGTGGTGCTCCCGGTAAACGTTACGTTCTGCCAAATTCACGTGTAATGATTCACCAGCCTCTGGGCGGTTTCCAAGGCCAAGCGTCGGATATTCAGATCCACGCTCAGGAAATTCTGACGATTAAGAACAAACTCAACCGACTATTGGCAGAACACACAGGTCAGCCATTGGAAGTGATTGAACGTGACACCGATCGTGATAACTTCATGGCGGCAGAACAAGCAGTAGAATATGGATTGGTGGATGCAGTTTCTCACTCACCGTGGTGCATAATTTGCCTACGCAAGTTGATACGAATTGTTATACACTCAAAGCATAATGAGTAAAGGCTAAGAGGTTAGCGAATGACAGATAAAGGCAAAGAGGGCAGTAGCGGTAAACTGTTATACTGCTCTTTCTGCGGTAAAAGCCAGCACGAAGTTCGCAAGTTAATCGCGGGTCCTTCCGTTTACATCTGTGATGAATGTGTCGACCTTTGTAACGACATCATCCGTGAAGAAATCAAAGATGTACTTCCAAAGCGTGAATCCGAAGCGTTACCGACGCCGCGTAAAATTCGCGAACATCTTGATGACTATGTAATTGGTCAGGACCGAGCGAAAAAAGTGCTCGCGGTTGCGGTTTATAACCACTACAAGCGTTTACGTAATGGTGATACGACTAACGATGGTGTCGAATTGGGCAAGAGTAACATCTTGCTGATCGGCCCAACGGGTAGCGGTAAAACGTTGCTTGCCGAGACGCTAGCGCGTTTCCTCGATGTACCGTTCACTATGGCAGATGCCACGACGCTAACAGAAGCGGGTTATGTGGGCGAAGATGTTGAAAACATCATCCAAAAGCTTTTGCAAAAATGTGACTACGACGTAGCGAAAGCCGAACGTGGCATCGTTTATATCGATGAAATTGATAAGATTTCTCGCAAAGCGGAAAATCCGTCAATTACGCGTGATGTGTCAGGTGAAGGTGTTCAGCAAGCCCTACTAAAACTGGTTGAAGGCACAATCGCTTCTGTACCACCTCAAGGTGGACGTAAGCACCCTCAACAAGAGTTTCTCCAAGTCGATACATCGAAAATTCTCTTTATCTGTGGTGGTGCGTTTGCAGGCCTAGATAAAGTGATTGAGCAGCGTGTTGCTACTGGCACAGGTATTGGCTTCGGGGCGGAAGTACGTTCGAAAGACGAAACGAAAACCGTAGGTGAACTGTTTACCCAAGTTGAACCTGAAGATTTGGTGAAATACGGTTTGATCCCTGAGTTTATCGGTCGTCTTCCAGTGACTGCTTCACTCACCGAGCTGGATGAAGATGCGTTGATTCAGATCCTTTGTGAACCGAAGAATGCGCTAACCAAACAGTACGCAGCGTTGTTTGAACTTGAAGATGCCGAGCTTGAGTTTCGTGAAGATGCATTGCGCGCGATTGCGAAAAAAGCAATGGAGCGTAAAACGGGTGCTCGTGGATTGCGCTCAATTCTCGAGAGCGTACTACTGGAAACCATGTATGAGTTACCATCCATGGACAACGTGAGCAAAGTGGTTATCGACGAATCGGTGATCAACGGCGAGTCAGAACCACTGCTAATCTACAGCAACACTGATAGCCAAGCCGCTGGCGCTGAGTAAGTTCCCAAAACCCAAAAAGGAGGTAAGTAATTACCTCCTTTTTTAATTTCTATTATTGAATCCAAATAATTAGCCCCCATATACTGCTCATATCAGTAAGTGGAAGAGAGAATTATATGAACTTGGAACGTTCCGAGCTTATCGAGATCCCCGTACTACCTCTACGTGACGTGGTGGTTTATCCACACATGGTGATTCCCTTGTTTGTTGGTCGAGAAAAATCCATCAGCTGCCTTGAGTCGGCAATGGAAACTAACAAGCAAGTTCTGCTGGTGGCACAAAAGCAAGCAGATACAGACGAACCTAAGATTGATGACCTCTTTAATGTTGGTACGGTCGCGACCATTTTACAGCTACTGAAATTACCAGATGGCACCGTTAAAGTATTGGTGGAAGGCCAGCAACGCGCCAAGATAACCCATTTTAAAGAGAGGGAATTTTTCCTCGCAGAAGCGCAATACGTTCTGACTCCCGAGTTGGATGAGCGTGAGCAAGAGGTGATCGTTCGCAGCGCGATCAACCAGTTTGAAGGTTTTATTAAGCTAAACAAAAAAATACCGCCTGAAGTGTTGACTTCACTAGGTGGTATTGATGACGCAGCACGTCTTGCTGACACTATCGCTGCCCATATGCCATTAAAACTTCTAGATAAACAGAAGGTGCTTGAAATTGTCGACGTTAACGAACGTTTAGAATTTCTTATGGGGCAAATGGAATCTGAGATTGACCTACTGCAAGTTGAAAAACGCATTCGCAATCGCGTCAAGAAGCAGATGGAAAAATCGCAACGCGAGTACTATCTGAATGAGCAGATGAAAGCGATCCAGAAAGAACTGGGTGAGAGCGAAGATGGTGTTGATGAATTTGAAGTGCTGAAACAGAAGATCATCGATGCAAAAATGCCGCAAGAAGCGCGCGAGAAGACCGAACAAGAACTGCAAAAGCTGAAAATGATGTCCCCTATGTCAGCAGAAGCGACGGTAGTTCGTAGTTACATTGATTGGATGGTGAATGTACCTTGGAATAAGCGTTCCAAAGTGAAGAAGGATCTGGCGAAAGCAGAAGAAATTCTTCATGAAGATCACTATGGCTTAGAGCGAGTAAAAGAGCGCATTCTAGAATACTTGGCGGTGCAAAATCGCATCAACAAGTTGAAAGGGCCTATCTTATGTTTGGTTGGTCCTCCAGGTGTAGGTAAAACGTCATTAGGCCGCTCAATTGCCGCAGCTACAGGCCGTAAGTATGTGCGTATGGCGTTAGGTGGGGTGCGTGATGAAGCCGAAATTCGTGGCCATCGTCGTACTTACATCGGTTCATTGCCGGGTAAGCTTATTCAGAAAATGGCAAAAGTTGGTGTGAAGAACCCGCTATTTTTGTTGGATGAAATCGACAAAATGTCATCGGATATGCGCGGTGATCCTGCATCGGCGCTGCTTGAAGTGCTTGATCCAGAGCAGAATAACACCTTCAATGATCACTACTTGGAAGTGGATTATGATCTTTCTGACGTAATGTTTGTCGCGACGTCAAACTCGATGAACATTCCCGGGCCTCTGCTGGATCGTATGGAAGTGATTCGTCTTTCTGGTTACACCGAAGATGAGAAGCTCAACATCGCTAAGCGCCATTTGGTAGCGAAGCAGGTTGAACGAAATGGTTTGAAACCGCATGAAATCACCATTGAAGACTCGGCGATTGTTGGCATTATCCGCTACTACACTCGTGAAGCGGGTGTACGAGGCCTTGAGCGTGAAGTGTCGAAGATCTGCCGCAAAGCGGTGAAGAACATTCTACTTAAGCCGGAGCTGAAGTCGGTGACGGTCACCATCGAAAACTTGAAAGAGTATCTCGGTGTGCAGCGTTTCGATTATGGTAAAGCGGATGAAAGCAATCGCATTGGCCAAGTGACGGGTCTGGCGTGGACGGAAGTGGGCGGTGATCTGCTGACCATTGAAACGCAGGCGATGCCAGGCAAAGGCAAGCTGACGCAAACTGGCTCACTGGGCGACGTGATGCAGGAATCGATTCAGGCCGCAATGACCGTCGTTTCGCTCTCGTGCAGAAAAGTTAGGCATTAACAGCGATTTCTACGAGAAAAAAGACATTCACGTACATGTGCCAGAAGGCGCGACACCAAAAGATGGGCCAAGTGCGGGTATCGCAATGTGCACAGCCCTGGTCTCTAGCTTGACGGGTAATCCAGTCAAAGCGGAAGTTGCCATGACAGGCGAAATCACGCTGCGTGGTGAGGTACTACCCATCGGTGGTTTGAAAGAGAAACTGTTGGCGGCTCATCGTGGTGGAATCAAAACGGTATTGATTCCTAAGGATAACGAGCGTGATCTCGAAGACATTCCAGACAATGTGATTGCTGATCTGCAAGTCATTCCGGTGCAGTGGATTGATGAGGTTTTGAAAGTTGCGTTAGAAAAAGACCCAACTGGGGTCGAATTTGACGCGAAAAAATAGTGATGTGCTGCAAAAATAAGTAAAACTTTGCGCTGACAGGTCCGAAAAGGCTTGTCAGCCTTTTTTTTGAGAGCTAACTTAGACCTCGATAGCGGCCAGCCCTTTTGTAATAAGGCTTGGCGCTGATTTTTTTGTTTTAATGGAACGAAAGTCATCTAAAAAAATAATCACAGATGGCACAAAGGGGAATAACAGTGAACAAAACTCAACTAGTAGAATCCATCGCTGCAAATGCAGATATCTCTAAAGCGTCAGCAGGTCGTGCCCTGGATGCATTCATTGAAGCCGTAAGCACCACCCTTGAGTCTGGCGAGCAGGTCGCTCTAGTTGGCTTCGGTACGTTCAGCGTACGTACTCGTGCAGCACGCACTGGTCGTAACCCAAAAACGGGTGAAGAAATCCAAATCGCAGAAGCAAAAGTACCTTCATTCAAAGCGGGTAAAGCGCTGAAAGATGCTTGTAACTGATTGCAGTTGAACGTTTTTTGTTCTAATAAATCAGTTTGAAGCAAATTTTGTGTTGTAACAGCCGAACTTTTCTAAATTATGCGCATCCTACTGATGCGCATTTCTTTTTCTGGTATTATCGCGCGATTAGTTTGTTGAGAAGCAGATGGCTTCGTGAGCGGAGAGTAGTTTAGTTATGATGGATCGATTACGCGAAGGCGTGAATAGCATCGCGGTAAAAATTATCCTAGGATTGATCATCCTTTCATTCATCTTTGCAGGTGTTGGTAGCTACCTAGTCAGCGGTAGCAATAATGCAGCGGCAAAAGTGGGCAACAGAGAAATCGGTCGTGGTGAGTTTGAAATGGCTTACCAGAATGCTCGTAACCGTATGCAATCACAGATGGGCGATTACTTCTCCCAGTTGCTTGCTGATCCTGGTTATGTTGAATCGTTCCGTAAATCGGTGCTTGATGAGATGATCAACGATGTGTTGCTTGACCAGCACGCAGAGTCTCTCGGGCTACGTATTAGTGATGCGCAAATCCGCACCATTATTTTGAATATGCCAGAGTTCCAAGCGGAAGGTAAATTCAGTCAGGATATCTACCAATCAATGTTGCGTCGTATTGGTCACTCACCGGATACCTTTGCTGAGTACATGCGTCGCCAGATGGTGCGCAGCCAGTTGATGGAGGCACTGCAAACCAGTGAGTTTACTCTACCTGGCGAAGTGGACTCTGAAGGTAAGCTGTTTACTCAAACTCGTGACATCCGCTCGATGGTTTTAAATTTGGATGACTTCGCGAGCAAAGTCACGCTAAGCGATGACGAGATTCAGCAGTACTACAATGACAACAAAACCAATTTCACTCGCCCGGCGCAAGTAAAAGTGGCTTATATCGAACTGAACGCACAAGATCTGAAAAAGCAAATGTCAGTATCGGATGAACAAGCGAAGCAGTATTACCAAGAGCACTTGGATAAATACTCATCGGAAGAGCAGCGCCGTGTTGCGCACATTCTGGTCGAAGGTGATGATGAAGCGAAAGCACAAGCTATTTTGGATGAGCTGAATGCGGGGGCTGATTTTGCTGCGCTTGCGAAAGAGAAATCCGATGACTTTGCCAGCGCGGAAAATGGTGGCGATCTTGGCTGGATTGAGCGTGATGTGATGGATGCTGCATTTGAAGACGCCGCATTTGCCCTGCAAAAGCCGGGAGAAACGACCGGTCTAGTTAAGTCTGACTTTGGCTACCACATTATCAAGCTTGAAGAGCTACGTAAGCCTGAGAGCAAGCCGTATGAGCAAGTGGCAGAGCAGATCAAACAAGAGCTGAGCGATCAGCAAGCGATTGATCAGTTCTACGATCTGCAAAGTGAGCTAGAAAAAGTGGCGTTTGAATACCCTGATTCGCTCGAACAAGCCTCTAAAGCAATTGATATCGTAGTGCAGCACACGGATTTCATCTCTGAAGTGGATGCGCCTGCTGTACTGCGTACCCCTGCGGTCATGCAAGCGCTGCAAACCGTTGAAGTGAAGGAAGATGGCCTCAACTCGCAAGCGATTGAAATCGCGCCAGAGCACATTGTGGTGGTGCGCGTTGAAGATGCTCGCGCAGAGACGGTGTTACCACTGGATGAAGTGAAATCAAACGTGGTTGCAGAACTATCGAAAGTCAGAGGCGAGCAACAAGCGATTGAGCTTGCGAGCGACCTGGTCGTGGCGCTGAAAGAGGGAAATACCGAGCTTGTGGCTGAAAAAGGCCTAGCCTTTGGCGATGTCGAGCAGATCGATCGCCGTTCACCATTGGCGCAAACCGTGTTTGCGATGGCTAAACCAGAAGAAGGTAAAGCCGTGTACGCTCAAACCCGAGACTATGCGGGCAACGTGGTTGTGGTTGCGCTAGAAAAAGTGCAAGAAAGCCTAGAGCCGGCTTTGGCACCACAACTTGCGATGCAACTTCAGCGTATGTCGGCGCAACGTGACTTGGCATCGATCTTATCTGTTTTGCGTGCTAATACTGATATCGAGTATTACATCGTGAGCAACTAACCAGTTGAGTTGCAACTGATATGTTACTTAAAACGGGTTACGGAAGTGACCCGTTTTATTTTTTATCCAGCCGAGTTTCTTTCTTTTGTTGGCGTTTGTATAAACAGCAACACACAATCAAAGGAGAGGTTTATGAAAAGGATACTGGTATCTATCGCACTTGTTTTGAGTTGTTTGTTTTCTTTTACGGCGAACGCTAACGAGGCACCAGCGAAAGTCGACAAGCATGAAGGGATTGAGATCACCGTCAATATCAATAGCGCTAGTGCGGAGGAGATCGCCGCGTTGCTGAAAGGCATTGGGATTAAGAAAGCGCAGCAGATTGTTGCAGATCGCGAAGCGAATGGTCCCTTTCAGTCGGCGGAAGATTTAGCGCGTGTTAAGGGCATTGGCCCATCAACGGTGGCGAAGAATCAAGAGCGGATCAAGTTGGAGTAGTATTGGCTCGCTACGGTTCAATGTATGACAAGGCGGGTGTTACACCGGCCTTTCTTTATCGATAATCAAACATATCAAGGCGAAAGCCAAGCCAGAAAGCATGCCAAACAGGTGGGCTTCAATCGCCACTCGCGCAGCAATCAGCTCGCTGGTCGAAATTGACGCGCCAAAGGTGTGTTCCCACCACACTTTTCCTATCACCCCGACAACCAATAGCCCACTGCTCTTTCGCCCATGCAGATACTCCGTCAGGGCATAATAAGCAAACAGTCCGTGTAAAGTGCCTGAAAGACCGACATAGCTCGACATAGAGGTCGAGAGGTTTGCCACACCGACCAACAAGCTTACCAAGCCTAGTAGCCAAGCGACGCTTATCCAACGCGGTTTGAAGAGATAACAGATGACCCACAACCCCGCGAGATTCATTGCCAGATGGGCAAAGTTGGTATGAGTGAAATTTCCTGTTAGGATTCGCCACCATTGCCCTTGCTCTATGGCCAATTTATTCCACTCAGCGAGCTCACTCAACGTGGGATATTGCAGCTTAAGGCACACGGCACTGATAATTGAAAGAAAGATAAAAAGGTTCACTCTATGTCCCGTTATTGTTCCCGATGTGGTAAAGCGAAAAAAGCCTGTCTGTGTCAGTGGATTCGTGTACTGCCAGCGGATACCGAACTTATCATTCTTCAACATCCGAGTGAAGAACATCGTCCATTGGGCAGCGCGAGAATTCTCTCGCTTTCACTTGCCAATAGCCGCTGCTTTATCGGAGAGGACTTCACACACCATCAAGAGCTGAACCATCTGCTTTGTGAAGAAGGTTACCAACACTGGCTGCTTTATCCCAGTGACAAGGCGTATCCGCTCAGTGACCTTACGCAGAAAAACGCCGTAACGGGAAAACTCAGGGTGATTTTACTGGATGGAACCTGGAAGAAAGCGTTTAAAATGTGGCAGTTATCGAGCAACTTGCATGCACTGCCTTGCGTCAAGCTGCCAGACAATCTGGTGGGCAATTACGTGATTCGTAAAGCGCCGAGTGAAAACAGTTTATCAACGCTGGAAGCGGGCTATCATCTTTTGTCTCTGCTTGAGCCACAGCGCGATTTCACGCCATTGCTGACGGCATTTCACAATATGATTGAGTTTCAAATTGCGCAAATGCCGCCTGGGGTGTTTGAGCAAAACTATCGTAAACGTTAATGGTGTGAAGAGAAGAGCTGCTGGTGCAAACGCTGTGCATGGCCGTCGGTCATCGAGGAGATGTAGTCGGCGATCACCCGCATCTGAGCACTCTCCTCTTGCGCTGCTTGCCAAAGCTGCCGGGTTGCAATTGGCAGTAAGCGCTTGGGATCAGCGCTAAAGGCTTCAAAGAGATCCATGATGATCTGTTGGCCCTTATATTCGACAATCTGCACTTGTGGGATCTGAATGACGTAGTGGCTAACGAAGTTTTTGAGTATGGTCAGTGCTTGGTCCATTCCCGGCTCAAGAAAGGCGTTGTATGCCAGCAGCTCGCTGGCAAAATCAGCCTCTACGCGCTGGACACTGATGCTGGTGAGCAGTGCATTGACCATGCCGCCGATGGCATCTTTTCTCTGATGGTGTTTACCGCTAAACAGCATGTCACCAATCGAACTAAGATGTTGTTCAAACCAAGCATCACCACAATCCGCCAGTTTACTGGCCGCGCCCTCTTGCCATTGCCCGCGATTGACCAAACCCAACACAATGGCGTCCTCGAGGTCGTGCACACCGTAGGCGATGTCATCGGCCAGCTCCATGATCGAACAGTCGAGAGATTTGAAGCGCGTTTTACGATGAGCACAAGGATTTTCTGGCGCGATGCGCATTTGGCCAAGCAACTGCTGGTCATGGGTGTTAAGTGGTGCTAACACCCATTCAAACAGCGCTCGGTCACAATCATAAATACCTTTTGCTGGCATCCAGTCACTGGCTTTGAGTTGTCTCTGGTGGGAAACCGCTTTAGGCTGCACGAGCGCATGAGTTTGACTGATAAGAGCGGGGTATTTGATCAAACCCAATAGAGTGCGGCGCGATAAATTCATGCCGAAATGTTCGGTATACGGCTCTAGTTGGGTGACAATGCGAAAGGTCTGCGCGTTGCCTTCAAAGCCTCCGTGGTCGCGCATCATGTAGTTCAGCGCGATTTCACCACCATGCCCATAGGGTGGATGGCCGATATCATGAGCAAGGCAGAGCGAGTCGATCAAGCTTTCGGTTGGCAGCAGATCGCGAAACTCCGCTTGTTTTTTCTTAATTTGCGCGACAATGCCGCTGCCCAGTTGCGCCGCCTCTAGCGAGTGAGTGAGGCGAGTACGGTGAAAATCTTCCAGACTGTTTCCATGCACTTGTGTTTTGGCTTGCAGGCGGCGAAAAGCGGCCGAGTGCAGTATTCGCGCCCGGTCACGTTGATAGGGGCTGCGGTGATCGTCTCTGCGGATCTTATGTTCATCATCATGGCGTTCCAGCCATTGTGGGCTAAGGGTTACTTGCACTGTCTTGCTCCGCTTGGGAATTAACTGATTTCGTCGAGCGATAATTCGAAACTGGGGGCAAAGGTCTGTAGAAAATAGACCATTTCCGGCGTTTCACGCTCGGCCAAAGTGATGTCTAGCCGTTTCTTAGCCAAGGCAAATTCGTGATTGCCAGCACTGAGCTCTTCTAAACATTTTAGGTAGGCGCAGATCGAGTCGGCTTGCTTTACGATGTTGGCTTCGTCTTGCGGTGCTTCTTCTGAGAGTAGGAAAGGGCGAAAATCGTCTTGAAACTCTTCAGGCAGCATCGACAGAAGCTTTTTTTCCGCCGCTGCTTCGATCTTTTTATACTCTTTGGCAATGTCAGGATTGTAGTACTTCACTGGCGTTGGCAAATCCCCAGTCAATACTTCGCTGGTGTCGTGGTACATCGCCATCAGAGCAACTCGTTCTGGGTTGACATTACCTGCGAATTTCTTGTTTTTAATCAACGCTAAAGCGTGAGCGACAAACGCCACTTGCAGGCTATGCTCCGAAACGTTCTCGACCGAGACAGAGCGCATGAGCGGCCAGCGTTGGATCAACTTCATTCTGGCGAGATGGGCAAAAAAATGGCTTTCTTTCATCACAGACCTCATCGACAGCAAACAAAAAGGTGTTCCTGAGGGAACACCTTTAAGCATATGAAAGTTTTATACTAATTACTACTGCCGATAAGTATGTAAGAAACGTTCGAAACGGCCAATCGCGGTTTCGAGATCTTCAATATGCGGCAGAGTCACGATGCGGAAATGGTCTGGTTTAGGCCAGTTAAACCCGGTTCCTTGTACCAACAGCACTTTTTCTTGTACTAGGAAGTCGAATACCATCTTCTGGTCGTCGATAATGTTGTACTTTTTCACGTCGATTTTCGGGAAGAGGTACATCGCCCCTTTCGGTTTAACACACGACACACCGGGAATTTGATTGATCAGCTCCCACGCGCGATCACGCTGTTCCAGCAAACGTCCGCCCGGCAAAATGAGCTCATTAATGCTCTGATACCCCCGAGCGCAGTCTGGATTGCGTGCTGCATGGGAACGTTGGCACATAAGCGCATCGACGCCAGCATGTCCAATCCATTGATGTAACCTTGAGCCAAATGTTTTGGCCCGGTGAGGAACATCCAACCGCCACGGAAACCACACACACGATAAGCTTTCGACAGACCGTTAAACGTCATCACCAGCACATCGTCAGTCAGTGTCGCAACCGAAGTGTGCACGGCGCCGTCGTACAGCACTTTGTCATAGATTTCATCGGCAAAAATCATCAATTTGTGTTGGCGAGCAATTTCGATCATTTGCAGTAGAAAATCTCGGCTGTAAACCGCCCCTGTCGGGTTATTGGGGTTGATCAGCACGATGCCGCGCGTCTTAGGCGTGATTTTCTTTTTCATGTCTTCGAGGTCAGGATACCAATCCGACTCTTCGTCACACAAATAGTGCACCGCTTTGCCGCCAGAAAGCGATACGGCCGCCGTCCACAATGGATAGTCTGGCGCAGGCACTAACATTTCATCACCGTTGTTCAGCAGCGCTTGCATCGCCATCACAATCAGTTCAGACACACCGTTGCCCACGTAGACATCTTCGACATCGAGTGAGCGAATTCCTTTGCGCTGATAATGCTGTACAACCGCTTTACGTGCGGAGTAGATACCTTTGGAATCGCAGTAACCCTGAGAGGTTGGTAGATTACGAATGACATCGACCAGAATTTCATCAGGGGCGTCAAAGCCAAATGGGGCGGGGTTTCCGATATTGAGTTTAAGGATTTTATGCCCTTCTTCTTCCATGCGTTTAGCATGTTTGAGTACCGGACCCCTGATGTCATAGCAGACATTATCAAGTTTTGACGACATCCCGATATTTTGCATTGTATAATTCCTGAAAAATCGATAATTTCTTTATTAAAGCACACTAACTTGACATTCTTTAGGATAAAAATCTACAGCAAAGTGCAATTAACCCTAAAGTTTCTGTAATACGCACTTTCTGTGTTTGAAAGAGCGCGAACGAATGAGCGCCTGTTATCACAGGATCTGGTAAAAGATGTCCTACAACCTTGATTTGATCAGGGTCTATCAATAGAGTAGCGACAGTCTTTCTTTATCCTCTAATGTTCGAGGTCGATTTGTCGTATTTTCATCAAGCCATTGGCCAACTGATTGAACGAGTCAAAAATGCTGGAGAGGACGAGAGCCGTCTGATTGAGCCCATCGACACCGCGCTGAAATTCACCTTAATTGATTGGCTTGAAGCGCAGCCTATTTTCCCTAAATTCTATTGGCATTCTCGTGATGGCCGCGAACAGGTGGTGGCGCTTGGCCAACTGCATACGTTTACCGAGCCAGCACCTGCTTACGCAATTTTGGCCCCGGGGCAGCGGGTGTGGGGAGGGCGTTCATTTGATGGACTGAGTGAGAAAAATCGTCGCTGTATGTCCTCATTTTTCTTTTTGCCGCAGATCGAACTACTTCAACAAGATGGCAAGCTTTCCCTTGCGGTCAATTTGGGCGCTGAGCGTTCCCGCCTACTGGCAAGTTTACGCAAGCTGGCGTGCGACGTTCCACTACTGGCGCCGCTGGCTGCGCACATTTGCCACATTGATCATTTGCCAAGTCAGGAGCAGTGGCAGAGTTTGGTAGATAAGGTGCTGCACGGCATTGAGCAAAATGCTTTTAAGAAAGTGGTGCTGGCGCGTAAAACCAGCGTGCAGCTTGATACGCCACTGTGCGCCTCGCAGTTGCTTAAAGCCAGTGCTCAGCACAATCATCACAGTTTTCATTTCATGTTAAGCCTGGATAGAAAACACAGTTTCATCGGCTCAACGCCAGAGCGGCTCTATCTCAGACACGATAGAGAACTGCATACCGAAGCGTTAGCTGGGACGATTGGCCGCGGCGTTAATGCCACGCACGATCTCGAACTGGCCAATTGGCTGGCGCAAGATGCTAAAAACCTCAACGAAAACCAATATGTGGTGGATGACATTGTCGAGCGTTTGACACCACATGCCGAGACGGTGCAAGTGGAAGCGGAGCCGCGTTTAGTGCGTTTGCGCAAAGTGCAGCATTTGAAACGTGATATTCACGCGCACCTTAAAGAAGGGATCAATGGTGTCCAGCTTCTCTCGGCGCTGCAACCGACGGCCGCGGTGGCTGGATTGCCTCGTCAGGCATCGATGCAGTTTATTCTCGACAATGAGCCATTTTCTCGCGGCTGGTATGCCGGTTCGGTCGGCTATTTGAGCCATGATAAAGCGGAGTTTTGTGTCGCCATTCGCAGCGCATTGATTGTCGATGACGAATTACAACTGTTTGCGGGCGCAGGTATTGTCCCCGGTTCGATTGCCAAGCACGAATGGGCCGAGTTGGACAAGAAAATGTCGACCTTATTATCACTCATCGCAGAGTACCCACCGCTGGGTGTTGCCTCATGATACACGACCAAGCGCTATTAAATCGGGTTTGGTGCCAAGTTCTGCTGGAAGAACTGTGCCGTTTTGGTGTGCAACAGGTGTGCGTGGCTCCGGGCTCGCGCTCGACGCCGCTGACCTTAGAAGCCGACGCCAATCCGAAGCTCCATTTGCACACCCATTTTGATGAACGTGGATTGGGCTATTTGGCTCTCGGCTTAGCCAAAGCTAGTGGTAAGCCAGTAGCGATCATTGTCACTTCGGGAACCGCCGTCGCCAATTTGTTGCCAGCAGTAGCAGAAGCGAGCCTAACCGGCGAGAAATTGGTGCTGCTTACGGCCGATCGGCCTGTTGAGCTGGTGGATTGTGGCGCCAACCAGGCGATTCGCCAAGTGGGCATTTTCGCTCCCCATGTTTGCGCCGAGCTGGATTTGCCCAGCCCTACCACCTCGATTGGTTTGCCCTGGCTGCTGACTTCGGTTGATCACGTCATGCACCGTCAAGCGGCCGCCGGGCATGCGGTGCATATCAATTGTCCGTTCCCGGAGCCACTTTATTCTGATGGCGACAAAGCGCTCTACGCTGACTATCTTGCATCGATTGCTTTGTGGTTGCGCAGTGAGCAAGTTTATAGCGCGCAATCACTTCATCTGCACAACACCTTACCCATTGGCGAATCGTGGTGGCAGAAAAAAGGGCTGGTGGTGATTGGCAGTTTGCCTCTGGCTGATGCGCAAGCGGCGTTGGCCTTCGCCAAGCAGCTTGGCTGGCCCGTGCTTTGTGATGTGCAAAGTGGCGTAACCTCTGAGTGGGCGGGGTATGATCTCTGGCTACAAAACCCGAAAGCCTCGGCGCAACTTGCACAGGCGGAGTTGGTGGTTCAGTTTGGCAGCCGTCTGGTGTCAAAGCGCTGGAATCAGTGGCTACCCACGCAGATTTCGAGTCAATGCACCTATTGGTATATCTCTCCTCAGTTGGAGCGAAACAACCCAGCACATCTCCCACAGCGACACTTTGTCGCCAGCGCGCAGCAGTGGCAGTGCCAAGCACTGAGTGAATGGCAAGGAGACTCGCCGCATGCGGGCTGGGCAGACGAGCTCAAAGGGTACTCGCAGCAAAGTCAATGGGTCGCCGAAAAGATTGCCAAGCAGCCAATCGGTGAGCTCTCTCTTGCCTGTCAACTTGGGCAATGGGCAACGAGTGCAACGCTTTTTCTGGGCAACAGTTTATTTGTGCGCTTAGCGGATATGGTGGCTCGGTTAGATGGCAGGGCTGTGTTTACCAATCGCGGCGCGTCGGGTATTGATGGCCTGTTTGCCACCGCAGCGGGTGTGCAGCGCGCGCAGCAACAGCCGCTTCTGATGATTTTGGGTGACACTTCCGCGCTGTATGATCTCAACTCCTTAGCGCTGTTTACCCACAACCCACTTCCGGCGGTGCTGGTGGTGGTTAATAATGATGGCGGGGCGATTTTTGATCTCTTGCCGGTCCCTGCGCAGCAAAGGCAAAGTTTGTATCAAATGCCACACGGCTTTGGTTTTGAGTTCGCAGCCCGTCAGTTTGCTTTGGCCTATGCTCGGCCACAAAACTTGGCGCAATGCGGGCAAATGATTGAGCAGCACTTGGCCTCTGGCCAAGGTACCTTGTTGGTGGAAGTGAAAACCGCACCACTTGAGGCTGCCAACGATGTTAAGGCTCTTTGCCGTGCCGTTACCGAGCTCTAGTGTGACCGTGCCCACCTTAGTCTATTTACATGGCTTGCTTGGTAGCAGCGTCGATTGGGCAGCGCTGCAAGGTTGCCTCACGGAGTTTGAGCACGTCGCTATCGATTTGCCCGGCCATGGCATTCACCAAGCCGTGCGCTGCCAAGATGCCATTGCATGCGGCCAGTTTGTCGCGCAGCAAGTGCAATCGATGATTAAGCCCGGTACGCCCCTTATTCTGCTCGGCTATTCGCTCGGCGCACGCATTGTGATGCAAAGTCTGGTGAGTGGCCTGTTTGCCCAACTGAATCTGCAAGGGGTCATTTTGGAAGGCGGCCATTTTGGCCTTGCTTGTGTCTCAGAGCGAGAAGAGCGGCTACGGGCGGATACCCACTGGGCAAATCGCTTTCGCCACGAACCTATTGAACAGGTATTGTCCGATTGGTATCAACAGCCGGTATTTTCCTCACTAAACCATGAGCAAAGACAAACTCTGATAATAAAACGTAGTGCTAATCTTGGCGCTGCCGTTGCAGATATGCTGTTATCTACTTCTCTTGGCAAGCAAGCGAACTTGCTCGCCGATATTCAGGCTCTTTCGCTGCCAGTGCATTATGTATGCGGTGCAAAAGACACAAAATTTAGCACATTGGCGTTGCAAAGCGGTTTGCCTTGTACGCCAATCAGTCAGGCGGGCCACAACGTTCATCAGGAACAACCTATGGCGTTTCGCGAAAACGGTCCGCGCATTTATTCAATCGGTTTATCAACGATAACCACAACGAAAACAATGGGAATCACCATGGCTAAAACCGTAGGCATCACCGAAGAAGAACTCTACGCCCCAGTCAGTTGGAACGACTGCAGCGCAGGCTATGAAGATATTCACTATCACAAGTCGGAAGATGGCATTGCTAAAATCACCATCGCACGTCCTCAAGTGCGTAATGCATTTCGCCCGCAAACCGTGAAAGAGATGATCCAAGCGCTTGCAGATGCTCGCTATGACTCTAACGTCGGTGTGATTATTTTGACCGGTCTAGGCGAAGACGCGTTCTGTTCTGGCGGTGACCAAAAGATTCGCGGCGATTACGGCGGCTATAAAGATGACTCCGGTGTCCACCACCTAAATGTACTTGATTTTCAACGTGATATTCGCACGTGTCCGAAACCCGTTATCGCGTCTGTCGCAGGTTGGGCGGTCGGTGGTGGTCACGTTCTCCATATGATGTGTGATTTAACCATCGCGGCTGACAACGCGCAATTTGGCCAAACTGGTCCTAAAGTCGGCTCGTTTGACGGAGGGTGGGGCGCTTCCTACATGGCGCGCATCGTCGGTCAGAAAAAAGCGCGTGAGATTTGGTTCTTGTGCCGTTTCTATAACGCGCAAGAAGCGTTGGATATGGGGCTAGTGAACACTGTTGTCCCTGTTGAAGAATTGGAAAAAGAGACGGTGCGCTGGTGCCGCGAAGTGCTGCAACATAGCCCAATGGCTCTGCGCTGTCTGAAAGCGGCCCTCAACGCCGATTGCGATGGCCAGGCGGGGCTTCAAGAGTTAGCGGGTAACGCCACCATGATGTTCTATATGACGGATGAAGGTCAGGAAGGACGTAACGCTTTTAACGAGAAACGTCGGCCTGATTTCAATAAGTTCCCGCGCAATCCTTAATCGCCTCGTTTTATCGGCCGCAGCGCAGTGACTGGTTGCGTTGTGGCCGCACTTTTCTGTTCTTTGTGGTGCAACAAAGAGCAACGGGCGTTAAGAGATCAAGGAATAATGATGAAATCAGCCAAACTTTTTCGTTATACGCTGCCGATGGACAGCGGTGTGATTTTAAGAGATGAAAAGCTGACAGAGCGAGTCGGCTATGTTGTTGAGCTAAACCAGAATGGGCAACGAAGCTACGGTGAAATCGCCCCTTTACCCGGTTTTAGTCTCGAGTCGGTGGAAGAGGCGGGCATTCAGGCGCAAGCCCAGCTTGAACTTTGGCTAGCTGGGCAAGCATTAGAGTTTGATGCTCTGTATCCATCGGTTGCGTTTGGCCTTTCGATGGCGCTGTTGGAGCTCTCTGGAGCCCTGCCTGTCGAGGGAAATTACCTTGCCGCACCTCTGTGTACCGGCGATCCTGACGAACTGCTGCCTATTTTGAGTGCCATGCCAGGAGACAAGGTAGCAAAAGTCAAAGTCGGTTTGTATGAGCCGATCCGTGACGGCATGTTGGTCAATCTGTTTTTGGAAAGCATCCCCGATCTCACGCTGCGTCTGGACGCCAACCGTGCTTGGACGCCGGAAAAAGCCAACAAATTTGCCCAATACATCACCCCCTCGCTGCGTCAGCGCATCGTTTTCATTGAAGAACCTTGTCAAAAGCCGGGCGACAGTTTGTCGTTTGCCATTAACACTGGCATCGCCATTGCGTGGGATGAAACCTTGCAAGAAGCAGTGAAACGAGACGATTTTCGTCTGGAAGATTTAACCGGCGTGAAAGCGATCGTCATCAAGCCGAGCTTGATTGGCTCTGTGCAACGCTGTATCGGTTTGATCGAGCGTGCAGAGGCGCTTGGCATTAAAACGGTTATCAGTTCCAGCCTTGAATCGAGCTTAGGTTTGAGCCAGTTGGCGCGTCTGTCTCACTGGAAATTGCCGAATGTCACCCCGGGATTAGACACCATTGGCCTGTTTAAAGCGCAGTTGCACGTAGCGTGGCCGGGGTGTGAGCTGCCAGTGATGCCTCTTGCTGAGCAGAAACTTGGTTTGGCAGTCATGAAGGATACAGTGCCTGCGGCAATGCCGATGTGGCGCCATTGGGCGCAAACGACCCCCTTTTCGCAGGCGCTGAAGCTGCCTGCTTGCTCGCTTACTTGGCAGCAATTAGAGCAAGTGGTCGATAGCTACGCCGGATTTTTAGCAGAACAAGGCGTTACAAGCGATGAGGTGGTGACGCTGATTGGCAAAAATCGTCCGGAAAGTGTCTTGCTCTGTTTAGCCGCGCAGCAGTTAGGCGCTTTGGTGGCGTTTGTTATGCCCGCTCCCGCGAAGGTGCTGACAGCAAAACTTAACGCTCTTTATCGTCCTGAGCAGCGCCGTTTTATCTATTGCACCGCTTTTGGCGATTGCCCAGAGGTCGACGCTCAGCAAGATTGGGCTCAGTTGCCACGCTTTCATCCGCAACTGCTGCACATGGTTGCATCAGACACAGAGCCGATGGCGTATCATTCTTCTCGCTTGGCAAGCGTGCTTTTTACCTCGGGTTCAACTGGCGCGGCCAAAGCGGTAGCGCACACCCATGAGCAGCACTTTGCTTCTGCACAGGGGTTACTGCAGGAGTTTTCCTTTACCTCGCAAGATTGCTGGCTGCTTTCTCTGCCGCTCTACCACGTTGCTGGCGTCGCCATTGTTTATCGTTGGTTGCTGGCGGGCGCGACGCTAAAAATCGGCCAGGGCTCACTTGCTGACGACATCTTGTCCGTTACACACGCCTCTCTGGTGGCAACGCAGCTCAAGCGTTTGCTGGATACCGATACCAGTCTATCGCTCACGCATGTCCTTCTGGGGGGCAGTCATGTTGAGCATTCGCTTGCAACCCGAGCGCAGCAGCAGGGAATCGAAACTTGGCTCGGCTATGGCATGACTGAAGCGGCTTCAACCGTTACGGCCAAGGCAATCGATGGTATGAGCAATGCTGGGCATGTGCTGAAAAATCGCCAAGTGAAATTGGTGGATGGACGGGTTTATATTGCCGGACAAACCTTGGCGCAAGGCTACTACTATCAAGGTGCATTAACGCCTCTTACCGATGAACAAGGCTGGTTTGACAGCAAAGATCTTGGTGAATGGCAGGATGAGGAGCTGCTGATCGTCGGCCGAGCGGACAACTTGTTTATCTCCGGCGGAGAAAACATTCATTGCGAAGAAATTGAAAGTGCATTGTGTCAGCACGCTGAGATCGCAGCCGCGATCGTGGTACCGATTGCTGACGCCGAGTTTGGTCATCGCCCTGTCGCGGTGTTGCAATCCACGGTGCTCTTCGCCAAGCCCATTTACGACTCGCACTTGATGGGTAAGCTGGAAAAATTCAAGTGGCCAGTCGCCTACTATCTCTTGCCCGCCTCACTGCAATGTGGCGCGATTAAACCCGCGCGCCATGAAATCAAACAGTGGCTGGCGCAAACGCTCGCAGAGGGCCATTTGGCGAATTAGTCAATTTAGGAATGATTTAGTCATAAAGGTAATTTCGCTTAGTTATAACGTTGAATCATAATCATCTGAGTTTTGAAGATGATAAAGGTATAAGATTATGGCTAAGCGAATTTTACTTTGCGTCGTACTGTTGCAAATCGGTGTGGCGCTTAGTTGCGAAGGGCTCTACCGTTCCATTGCGGAACTAACGGCTTTTCTTACGCTTTTCGCACTGATCTTACTCCATCGAAAAATGGCCAGCAGAGAAACGTTGACTCATTCTACCGAAGGCTAATTCAAAAGTAGCCAGCCGAGCGATGTCACAGAAATTAACACCCACAAACTCACACCAAACAGCAGTGGCTTGGCACCCGCGCTCTTGAGTTTTTCCACGGAAATACTGCACCCGATCAAGAACAGACACACAACCAAGGCCTGTTTCGCTATGGCAAAGATGCCTTGGTAGATCCAGTCAAATTGCGGCAGCGCATCGCTAACGCCAATTGCCACACAGTACCACAAGATAAAATAGGGGATGGCAATCTGCTTTGCTTTGCCATCACCTTTGCGATGAAACAGCCAAGCACTGAGAAGCGCAATCGGCACTATCCAGAGCGCTCTCGCTAATTTTAACGTTGTTGCCGTGGTGAGTGCTTGCTCTCCATAAGCCGCCGCAGCACCGACGACGGAAGAGGTGTCGTGAATGGCAATCGCCGCCCAAGTGCCAAACGTCTGTTGATCTAAATCCAGCGCGTGACCAATCACTGGAAACAGAAACAGCGCCAGAGAATTGAGCACAAAGACAGTCGCAAGGGCGAGCGCGATCTGATCGTCTTTCGCTTTAATCGCAGGAGCTACGGCAGCAATAGCGCTGCCACCGCAAATGGCCGTGCCTGCCGAAATTAAGTAAGCGGTGGTGCTTTCTAGTTTGATGGTTTTCGCGAGTAACCAACCTAAACCCAGCGTGCCAAAAATGGTGACAACAATTAACCCGATACCAGCGGAAGTGACGGCCAAAGCCTGCTCGAAATGAATGCCGAAACCAAGACCGATAATAGAGTAGGCAAGGAGCTTTTTGGTGTAACTCGAGATTGGCAAATGGGAGGGTACTAAGCCAGTTGTCGCGAGGAGAAAACCGATCACTAGTGCCATCGGTGAAGAGACAAACGGCGTAAGGCAGCAAAGTAGCGCGAGGCCAAAGAGAAACAATTTTGTTTTCAAGAGAATCAGTGTAATAAAGGGTCGGGGCAACAGTATAGCGTAACGTGACGATCAGTAAGTCTTAATGAATTGAACAAGCGTTCATATAAACTGAACGCTTACAATTATTTCCAATTACCGCGCAGTGCCTGCACTTTCTCTTGCATCAGTGACGCTGAGGCCTCATTGGGCTCGATGGGCGCGCCAGCTTCGATTTCCAAGCGAGACCAAAAACGCTGTGGCAAACCTTTACATGCCCTGCCACGAGCACGGCTAAAAAAGCTGCCCCACAATCCTTTGATAGCCATTGGCAGTACAGGAACTGGGCTGCGGCGTAAGATGATGTCAATACCGCGCATAAAGGGCTGGATCTCTCCATCAGGGGTAAGCCGTCCTTCAGGGAAGATGCACACAATATGGCCTTCGTCCAGCGCTTGTTCTACGTCATTAAAGGCGCGGCGTATCGAGCTGCGGTTAGATGCAGAAATGGGGATCACCCCCGCAGTGCGCAAAAAGCGATTCAAGAGCGGTAAAGAGGCGTACTCTTCTTCCATCACAAACCGGATCAATCTCGGGCACACCGCACTGAGCAGTAACGCGTCCATATAGCTGACGTGGTTGCACACGATGAGCATTCCACCTTGTTCTGGCAAGTGATGCAGATTCTTGTGTTTAACTCGATAGAGTGTGTGAGTCAGCAGCCAAACCAAAAAACGGACGACAAACATGGGCGCAGACAAGAACAGGTATGCTGCCACGAGTAAGTTGAGTAACGCGAGCAGAGCAAACAGCGACGGAATACTCATCTCAATCACACTCAGGCAAATAATACCGAGAATGGCGCTGGCGACCATAAACAAGGAGTTAATGATGTTCAGCCCGGCGATCACTTGCGCCCGCTCACTCTCTTTAGCACGATGTTGCATTAGTGCGTACAACGGCACAATAAACAGTCCGCCACAAGCGCCAATCATTAACAGATGGAAAAACAGAGGCCAAAGTGGTTCAAAACCAATGAATTCAGCGAAGGTTTGGAACTGTGGTAAACCCTCTGGAATGGCGGTGGCCATATGGTAACCGAAAATAGTCATGCCGACGGCTCCAATCGGCACAATGCCCACATCAATACGCTGTTTGGAAAGTGTGTTGCATAACAGAGAGCCGAGCGCAATACCGACGGAAAAGAGTGCCAAAAGAAATGAAACAGCGCTCTCGCTGCCATTGAGATAGTGCTGGGTAAAATTAGGGAACTGAGTCAGATAGGCTGCGCCTAAGAACCAGAACCAACTGATCGCTAGAGTGGCCTTAAAAATGACCGGATCCGCTTTGCTAATAGAGAGTGTGTGTTTGGTCTGGCGATAAGGTTGCCAGCGAAATTTAATATTGGGCGCGCTGGCCGCAGACATCGGAATCGCGCGACTCGAAAGGTAGCCAAACAGAGCGAAGATCACCACACTCAGCGCAGCAATGTATTTTGCCTGTTCAGCAGAGGCGATGATCCCTGCTCCAAGCGTACCAAGCAAAATAGCGATAAAGGTGCCCGCTTCAACCAGTGCATTGCCCGGTAACAGCTCTTTCGTTGTTAACTGTTGCGGCAACAACGCGTATTTGACTGGCCCAAAAAACGCCGATTGGGTGCCCATCAAAAAAAGTAAAAGTAGCAAAACGCCGTAGCTTTCGGTAATAAAGCCAATTGCGCCAAGCAGCATGATGACAATTTCAAATAATTTAACTTTGCGGATAAACCACGATTTTTCGTATTTATCAGCCAAAACTCCGGCGGAGGCGGAAAATAGGAAAAAGGGCAGAATAAAAAGTCCTGCCGCTAAATTGATAAATAGATTGCTTGAAACTGGCAAAGCGCCTGTGCCCGCAAAGGCAACAAACAGCAACAAAACATTCTTAAAGATATTGTCGTTAAAAGCGCCGAAGAACTGTGTGACAAAATAAGGCAAAAACTTTCGTTGTGTTAACAGCGAAGGTTGTCGATTGCGGGACATGATTAAGCCTTGTGGTTACCAGTTGGCAAGATAATTAGACAATAGGTTGTTAATCAGCTGTTTGCCATCGACTGGATCGGCTGAGAAAAACTTGTCGTCGACGCTCAAGAGTGTAATGCCATGCACCCCGGACCAAAGCACTCGGCTGGCTTGCAAAACTTCAGAAGGGCTATGCTCAGGGCTTATTTGGATGAGTAAAGATTCCAGCATGCCTGTCATGTGATCAATTCGCTTTGCTTGCCATTCTGGTAGCTCAGCGCCGTTCATGTTGTGTTCGAAAATCAGTTGCCAACGGTAGGGGTTGCGCTGGGCGAAATCATGGTAGCAATAGGCGAGATTAAACAGTGCTTGCTTGCTATCTGGTGAGTTTTGCACGGCAGTCATGGCTTCGTTAGACAGCTCATCCAAGGTCTGAGCAATGGCATGGAGCAACAGCAAATTGTAGTTGCCAAAAACATTGACCAAAGTACTGGGCACATAACCAATCATGTTTGCCAATTTGCGCAAACTGAGTTCGTGATAGGAATTTTCGCTGAGGAAATCTTTAACGGTTTGAAGGGTTAAGGCAACCAGTTCTTCTCTGGTGTGATCGTTTCTACGGGCCATTTTATGCTACTACAAATTGAACAACGTTCGATATTTTAGACGTGTCTGATATACCCGTCAATAATTCATCACGGTGTAAATCGTTCTCTGTAGCAATATTCTGATACAAGTCCAATTATCACTAGCATTTAAAAGCAACTAAGATACTTGTATGATTCCATGTGACCAGTTCTCTTATTCGTGTGCCATGACGTGGCCTTGCTGAGAGTTGGAATTTGTTTCAATCAGACAACAAAAGGATAAAGATGAAACGTTTATTATCGATTGTTGCCCTGCTCATCGTTTCCGTAGCGGTTATGCCGATTGCAGAAGCGAAAAAGTTTGGTGGCGGTAAATCGTTCGGTAAGAGCTACAAAACCGCGCCAGCACCAAAACAACAGCAGCAGAATACCAACACCGTCGGCAAAGATCAGGGGGCGAAACAGGGCTCGAAGAAAGGTCTCATGGGCGGAATCCTAGGGGGATTGTTAGCAGGCGGTTTGCTGGCGGCTTTCTTTGGTGGTGCTTTTGAAGGCATCCAATTTATGGATATCCTGATTATCGGCCTGATTGCCTTTATCATCTTTAAACTGATGCGTAGCTTGCTTGCCGCCAAGCAGGGCAGTATGAATCAGCATCGTCAACAGCCAGCGTTTGGTGGTCAAGCGCCCAAGTTTGAACAAGCCAATGTACATAATTTTGAGCAAACCGCCGGTTCTCAATCGAATGGCAGTTTTGGTTTTTCTAATCAATCTGATGTGCCTCATAACTACCCACCAGGGTTTGACCAAGTTGCATTTGTCAACGGTGCGCGTGAGCATTACCGAACGCTGCAAGGTGCTTGGAACCATAACCAACTGGATACGATTGAAGAGTACGTATCGCCAACCCTGTTTGCCGATCTGAAAGCAGAGCGTGAAAAGCTCGCTGGTGAGCAGCATACAGAGGTGATGTACGTCGATGCACAGATTGTTTCGTGCCGAGTACGATGCCACTAAAGCGCAGTTGAGCTTGCAATTCAGCGGTCGCTATCGAGATGCGGTTGAAGGCATTGAAGAAGATATCGAGGACATTTGGCACTTAGAGCGTGATCTTACCCAAGACAACGCACCTTGGCTCATTGTCGGTATTCAGGGATAAAACAACCCATTCCAATTTAGTCTTAATAAAATCCCGCTCACATTGGTGAGCGGGATTTTTATTGCGTTAATTTTATTTGGCTATCAAGCCGTTGACGTTTTGATAAGCATCGCTAATTCGATGATCAAGTTGATCTTTTGCGGTTAAATTTTGTTCGAGATAAAAGCGTTTTAATCGCGACGAGAGGTTTGTAGCCTAGTCATTCTAAGCAAAACAAAAAAGCCAGCTCAATGAGCTGGCTTTCTGTGTATGGTGGAGGGGGACGGATTCGAACCATCGAAGGCGGAGCCGGCAGATTTACAGTCTGCTCCCTTTGGCCACTCGGGAACCCCTCCAGAGGGTTTTTATACTTAGAAAGTGTTTTCCCAACACGGCTTTCCAAGTGCTTTCTTATGACAAGATCACAAGAAACAATATGGTGGAGGGGGACGGATTCGAACCATCGAAGGCGGAGCCGGCAGATTTACAGTCTGCTCCCTTTGGCCACTCGGGAACCCCTCCGGGTATTTTTATACTTAGAAAGTGTTTTCCCAACACGGCTTTCCAAGTGCTTTCTTATGACAAGATCACAAGAAACAATATGGTGGAGGGGGACGGATTCGAACCATCGAAGGCGGAGCCGGCAGATTTACAGTCTGCTCCCTTTGGCCACTCGGGAACCCCTCCGGGTATTTTTATACTTAGAAAGTGTTTTCCCAACACGACTTTCCAAGTGCTTTCTCATGACAAAATCACAAGAAGAAATATGGTGGAGGGGGACGGATTCGAACCATCGAAGGCGGAGCCGGCAGATTTACAGTCTGCTCCCTTTGGCCACTCGGGAACCCCTCCAGGGTGTTTTTCTTTTCACTAACTGAAAAGCTTAAGCGACGTTTTCCCAACGCATCGCTCAAGTGCGGAGCGCATCATAACAAACCATTTGTGACTGTAAAGCCTTTTTCTGGCGTTTTTGGTTTGAATGCTTTCTTTTTGGGCAAAGTTGCCAGAAAGTATTCATTTTGAGTGTTAAGTCGCCATTTGATCTGAATGGTCGCTATCGTGCGTACAAGGTTTGCGATAATTTACACAACTTGACGTTACCTGAGTTTTGAGCTGATAAACTAACAAACTCAAATACTTTTGCTCTGCTTGGCGCTTCTCGCCAAATAAAATGTATTCAGATGAATTGAGCAAAACTCTCCAACCTACATTCTTTGATTGATGGACTATGAATAAGCGCATTCTAATTTCTATGTTGGTGCTCACGTTGTCAGGACACTCGTCGCTGGCAAGCGCTGCACCTAAAGGGCCAACCGCAGTGACGGTGGTTGCAGAACAGGTTCAAACTCACCAGATAAACCAGTCACTCTCTTTGGTTGGTAAGCTTGAGGCAGTACAGTCGGTGGTGATCGCCTCTGAAGTCTCCGGAAAAGTGGAGTCGATTCAGGTCAAAGCGAACCAAAACGTGCGCCAAGGGCAGTTATTGATTAAGTTGGAAGATGACAAGGCACTGGCGGCGCAAACAGAAGCCAATGCTTATTTGAAGGATGAGCAGCGTAAACTGAAAGAGTACGAGCGTTTGGTAAAACGCAATGCCATCACCCAAACCGAGATAGACGCGCAAAAAGCGAGTGTTGAGATTGCCGAAGCTCGTTTGGCAGCAGCAAAGGCGAGTTTGAACGATTTGCATATCTCGGCGCCGTTTGCGGGCACGGTCGGTTTTATTAATTTCAGTCGGGGGAAGCTGGTCAGCGCTGGAACGGAATTGTTGACATTAGATGATCTTTCGCTGATGCAGCTCGATCTACACATCCCAGAACGTTATTTGTCACAGGTTTCGCTGGGAATGACAGTAACGGCAAGCTCTAATGCATGGAAAAATGAGATATTCCAAGGAAAGATCGTCGGCATCGATTCACGCATCAATGCAGAGACTCTGAACCTGCGCGTTTCGTATCCAATTTGCCAATCCAGAGAACAAGCTTAAGCCGGGCATGTTGCTCAATACGGCCTTAGCTTTCCCTGCCATCGAAGCGCCAATTATTCCAGTGCAGGCATTGGAGTACTCCGGCACAAAACGTTACGTCTACGTGATTGATGAAAATAACAAAGCGCGTCGTACTGAGGTGCTGCTTGGCGCTCGGGTTGAAAACCAAGTCGTCATCGAATCGGGCGTTAATATCGGCGATAAAATCGTGGTGCAGGGCATCGTCAATATGCGCGATGGCGTGCTGGTTAAAGAGCTTGGCAGTGCCAACAACGCTCAGCCAGAAACCAAGAAGGATAGCTAAGCATGCTGTTGTCTGATGTGTCGGTCAAAAGACCGGTAGCGGCGCTGGTACTGAGTTTGCTGCTGTGCGTGTTTGGCTTTGTCTCTTTTACTAAGCTCTCGGTGCGGGAAATGCCCGATATCGAGAGTCCGGTTGTGTCGATCAGTACCCGTTATGACGGGGCATCGGCCACCATCATTGAAAGTCAAATCACCTCGGTGCTGGAAGACCAACTTTCCGGCATCAGTGGGATTGACGAAATCTCGTCTACCACGCGCAACAGCTCTTCGCGCATTACCATCACCTTTGAACTGGGTTACGACCTCAACACGGGGATCAGTGATGTGCGAGACGCGGTAGCCCGTGCGCAGCGTGCTCTGCCGGAAGAAGCCGACGATCCGATTGTCTATAAAAACAACGGTAGCGGCGAGGCGTCGGTCTACATCAACTTAAGTTCATCAGAAATGGATCGCACTCAGCTCACCGACTATATCGAGCGTGTGTTGATGGACCGTTTTAGCTTGATCACTGGTGTCAGCTCGGTGGATGTTTCTGGCGGTTTGTACAAGGTGATGTACGTCAAATTGCAACCGGAATTGATGGCGGGGCGCAGTGTTACCGCCACCGATATCACTTCGGCGCTGCGCAGCGAAAACCTCGAAAGTCCGGGCGGTGTGGTGCGAAACGATCAAACGGTGATGTCGGTCAGGACAGCGCGCAGCTACAAAACCGTGGAAGATTTCCAATACTTGGTGGTCAAACGGGCCAGCGACAATACGCCGATCTATTTAAAAGATGTGGCGGATGTCTTCATTGGTGCTGAGAACGAAAACTCGACCTTCAAGAGTGATGGCGTGGTCAACGTCAGCATGGGGATTGTACCGCAGTCGGACGCCAACCCGCTGGAAGTGGCCAAACGTGTCCATGAAGAAGTAGAGAAAGTGCAGAAGTTTCTGCCCGAAGGTACCCGTTTAGCGATTGATTATGACTCGACGGTGTTCATTGAACGCTCCATTTCTGAAGTCTACAGCACCCTTTTTATTACGGGTGGTTTAGTAATTTTGGTGCTGTATATTTTCATCGGTCAGGTGAGAGCGACGCTGATCCCGGCGGTGACGGTGCCAGTGTCGCTGATTTCTTCGTTTATTGCCGCCTACTACTTCGGCTTCTCCATCAACCTAATTACCTTAATGGCGCTGATTTTGTCGATTGGTCTGGTGGTCGATGATGCCATCGTGGTAGTGGAAAATATTTTCCACCACATTGAGCAAGGGGAACCGCCATTGTTGGCTGCCTATAAAGGTACACGCGAAGTGGGCTTTGCGGTTATCGCCACGACTTTGGTGTTGGTGATGGTCTTTCTGCCTATCTCCTTTATGGATGGCATGGTCGGCTTGCTGTTTACCGAGTTTTCAGTGTTATTGGCGATGTCGGTGATCTTCTCGTCTTTGATCGCCTTGACCTTAACGCCAGTGCTGGGCAGCAAAATGCTCAAAGCCAACGTGAAGAAAAATCGCTTCAATGATTTGGTCGATTTTCTCTTCGCCAAACTGGAAGCTGGTTATCGCGCCGTGCTGAAAAAAGCCTTGGCGTGGCGCTGGTTGGCACCTCTCATCATTCTCGCTTGTGTGGGGGGCAGTTACAGCTTAATGAATCAAGTGCCCGCGCAATTAACACCACAAGAGGATCGCGGGGTAATTTTTGCCTTTGTGCGCGGTGCGGATGCAACCAGCTACAACCGCATGGCGGCTAACATGGATTTGGTTGAACAGCGTTTAATGCCATTGCTTGGCCAGGGATTCTTGAAGTCATTCAGCATTCAATCGCCCGCGTTTGGCGGACAAGCAGGCGACCAAACTGGCTTCGTTATCATGATTTTGGATGATTGGAACGAGCGTAACGTGACGGCGCAGCAAGCACTTGGCGAAGTGCGCAAAGCGTTGGCTGGGATCCCGGATGTGCGTGTGTTTCCGTTTATGCCCGGTTTCCGCGGAGGTTCAAGCGAACCCGTGCAGTTTGTTCTTGGTGGCTCAGACTATGACGAGCTGAAAGTGTGGGCGGAAAAACTGAAAAATCTCGCCGAAGAGTCGCCGCTGATGGAAGGGGCAGAGATCAACTATTCGGAGAAAACCCCTGAGCTGGTGGTGTCAGTAGACAAGAAGCGCGCGGCTGAACTGGGCATTTCGATTGCTGATGTGTCAGACACGTTAGAAATTATGCTGGGCGGCAAAAAAGAGACAACGTTTGTTGACCGAGGCGAAGAGTACGATGTTTACCTGCGTGGTGATGAAAATCGTTTTAACAACGCCGCCGATCTCAGCCAGATCTACCTACGCACAAGCAGTGGCGAGCTGGTGACGCTTGATACAGTGACGAAAATTGAGGAGATCGCCTCGTCCATTCGTCTTTCTCACTACAACAAGCAGAAAGCCATTACCGTTACGGCGAACTTGTCTGACGGAGCAACGCTAGGCCAAGCGCTGGAATTTATGGACCAACAAGCGATTGAGTTGTTGCCGGGTGATATTTCGGTCAGTTATTCCGGTGAGTCGAAAGACTTCAAAGAAAATCAGTCCAGCATCCTGTTGGTGTTTGCGCTGGCGTTATTGGTTGCCTACTTAGTACTGGCAGCGCAATTTGAGAGCTTCATTAACCCGCTCGTGGTGATGTTCACCGTTCCTATGGGGGTGTTTGGTGGTTTTCTCGGGCTGATAGTGATGAGTCAAGGACTGAACATCTATAGCCAGATCGGTATGATTATGCTGATCGGTATGGTGACGAAAAACGGCATCTTGATCGTCGAATTTGCCAACCAGTTGCGTGATCGCGGCTTTGAGTTCGAAAAAGCGATTGTCGATGCGGCGGCGAGGCGTCTGCGACCAATCTTAATGACGGCCTTCACCACACTGGCAGGCGCTATTCCACTGATTATGTCCAATGGGGCGGGATATGAGAGCCGCGTTGCTGTCGGTACGGTGATCTTCTTTGGTATGGCGTTTGCCACGCTGGTGACTCTGTTGGTGATCCCGGCGATGTACCGCTTGCTATCTCGTCACACGGAAGCTCCCGGTCATGTCGAAGCCGAGTTGAACAAAGCGCTCAGCCATGATACCAAAGGGCGGGTAAGTCACGGTTGATGCCAACCGAGGCTGGATATGATCAAAAGGAAGGTAAAGTGGCAGAGTTTAAACATCAGCAGTTGACGCAGGAGCAGCAGGATAAGTTGGATGCAGCGGCATTTCGTCGTTTACTGGCCCATCTTGATGCCAATAAAGAGGTGCAAAACATCGATTTGATGATTTTGGCCGGCTTTTGCCGCAACTGCTTTAGCAAGTGGTACTTGGCACAAGCGCAGGCGCTGGAAACTGGATATCAGCCTAGATGATGCCAGAGAAAGGGTGTATGGCATGAGCTACGATGAGTGGAAAGCCAATCACCAGCCGCCAGCCACGCCAGAACAATTGGCTGCTTTCGAAAAGAAACAGCAGAAAGCGTAAAAACATGCCCGCCAGTGTGCGGGCATGTTTCTTTTCAGAATTGCTTCATTTCTTACGCATCATGCAGGGCAACAAAGGGGTTCGACGCAGCCATCACGTTCGATGATCGCCAGTTGCTCTAAATAAGGCGTAATGTCACCAATATTGTGCTCGACCCACTGCGGGTTGTAGTAGGTGTCGAGGTAGCGCTCGCCGCTGTCGCACAGAAGAGTAACAATCGAACCTTGCTCACCACGCTGCTTCATTTCACACGCCAATTGCAGCACGCCATACAGATTTGTGCCCGTGGACGCGCCGACCTTGCGACCAATCAGCTTGGATAGCCAATGTGCACTGGCGACTGAAGCGGCATCGGGGATCTTACGCATTTCATCAACCACGCCTGCAATAAAACTTGGCTCGACGCGTGGGCGGCCGATCCCTTCTATCTTGCTGCCTGCATCCAGTGTGATTTCTGCGTTTCGCGATTGGTAGTAATCAAAGAAGACCGAATTTTCTGGGTCTACCACGCACAGTTTGGTGTTTAGTTTCTGATAGCGGATAAAGCGGCCGATGGTGGCTGAAGTGCCGCCGGTGCCCGGGCTCATGACGATCCAACTTGGCTCTGGGTGCTCTTCAAGGGTCATTTGGCTGAAAATTGAATTGGCAATGTTGTTGTTACCGCGCCAGTCGGTCGCGCGCTCTGCATAGGTAAATTGGTCCATGTAATGGCCATTGAGTTCTTGCGCTAAGCGGCGTGATTCGGCGTAAATTTGATCCGAGCGATCGACAAGATGCGCTTGGCCACCATAGAACTCGATCTGCTCAATTTTTTTGCGTGCAGTACATTTTGGCATCACGGCGATAAATGGCAGGCCAAGTAGACGCGCAAAATAGGCTTCAGACACCGCAGTACTGCCCGATGAAGCTTCAATTACTGTGGTTTCCGGACCAATCCACCCGTTACAAATCGAGTAGAGAAACAGGGAGCGCGCCAAGCGGTGCTTGAGAGAACCGGTTGGATGGGTACTTTCATCTTTAAGATAGATATCAATGCCTTGCAACGAAGGAAGGTCGAGTTTGAACAGGTGGGTATCCGCTGAGCGTTGATAGTCCGCTTCAATCTTGCGGATGGCGTTGTTAATCCAGTCGTGATCAGTACACATGTTGGCTTTCCATAATGGGTTCGATAGTGACAAAGTACCTACTCATGTGGAGAAATGCTTTGCTTTCTCGTTGGTGATTTCTCTATATTGTAGAAAAATTTTCTCTGAAAGCGGTGAAACTGAGATGTTAGATAAAACCGATCGCACCTTGTTAGCGCTGTTGCAGCAAGACGGCACTTTGTCACTCAATGATTTGGCCGAGAAGGTGAACTTAACCACCACGCCGTGTTGGAAACGCTTGAAGCGCCTGGAAGACGAAGGCTTTATTGAAAAGCGAGTTGCACTTCTCAATGCAGAAAAGTTGGATCTCTCCTTTATAGCCTTCGTGCAAGTGAAAACCTGTGACCACTCTTATGCTTGGTATGACCGTTTTGTCTCAACCGTTAATGAGTTTCCAGAGGTGATGGAGTTCTACCGTATGGCAGGGGAATACGACTACATGATGAAAGTGTTGGTTAAAGATATGAAAAGTTTTGATGAGTTTTACAAGAAGTTGGTCAACAGCGTCGCGGGGATTTCCAATGTGACCTCGACTTTTGCCATGGAACCGCTCAAGTATACCACTGCGTTGCCGTTAAACGCGTTGTAGCGTTTAACGGCAACGCAGTGATCGAATGCTGCTTATTTGTCGGTGAAGCGCATCACGCCTTCTTGTACGGCGGTCGCAACGAGATGCCCTTGCTGATTGTAGATCTCACCGCGCACCAAACCGCGTGTGTTTGAAGCGGTTGGGCTTTCTATCACGTACAGTAGCCACTCATCCATCTTGAATGGACGGTGAAACCAGATCGAGTGATCAATGGTGGCGACCTGAAAATTAGGCGTCATTAACGATACGCCATGTGGGTGTAGCGCAGTGACCAAAAATCCCCAATCGGAAGCGTAAGCGAGTAGATATTGGTGGATAAGTTGGCTCTCCGGCATGTCGCCGTTAGCGCGGATCCACAGATACTGTTTCGGTTCGGCTTTTTGCGGTTTAAGCGGATTAATCACCGTCACCGGGCGGGTTTCAATTGGCTTTTCGCCGCAGAATGTTTTGCGCAGTTTTTGAGGGAGGAACTCGGCAATATGGCTGGCGAGTTCTGTCTCGGACGCAAAATTCTCCGGCCCCGGAATTTCGGGCATCGGATTTTGATGTTCAAACCCCGGCGCATCGCCATGATACGAAGCGGTGAGGTAGAAAATCGGCCGGCCATTTTGCACCGCTTTGACGCGTCGAGTACTGAAACTTCGGCCATCGCGCAGGTTTTCTACATCATAAATGATCGCTTTCTCGGGATCGCCCGGATAGAGAAAATAGCTATGAAAGGAGTGCACTGTTCGATCTTCCGACACGGTATAGCGAGCCGCAGACAGTGCCTGCCCCAGTACTTGGCCGCCGTAAACTTGAGGAAGACCGAGATTCTCACTTTGTCCACGGAAAAGACCTTCTTCCAGTTTTTCTAATTGCAGCAAACTTAGGAGTTCTTTTAAGGGTTTACTCATAATTTGGCGTTCCTTTGAGTGACCTGTGTCATGTTGTTGTTGGTTCTGATTGGTACGCGACAGTGAAACCGTTATTTTTAGCTTAGTCAATATCAGGCGTAAAGTTCTGTTGTACAAGACAGAACGCAATCGCAGACCTATAATCCTTGGTGAACTATTAATGAGATCTGTTTTATGAAGAAAATTATTCACGCCGTCCTCTCATTCCTTGTTGGCGTTATTTTAGTCGGTTGTCAGAGCGCCGAGCCAATTGTCCAAGATCAGGGGATCAAAACCATCAAAGGAAACGGTCAGTTACCGTGAGCGTATCGCGCTGCCGGACGATGCAACGGTGATTGTGCTACTTGAAGATGTGTCGCGTGCGGATGCGCCATCGAAAGTGATCGCAAAATACAAGGTCATCACCAATGGGGCACAAGTGCCAATATCATTTGACTTGGCTTACGATACAAAGAAAATCAATTTCAAGCATACCTACAATGTTCGTGCGCGCATTGAAGTCAATGGGCGTTTGCGATTTACCACCGACACCATCACGCCAGTTGTGACGGATGGCAGCAGAACGCATCACGTTGATTTAATGCTGGTTGGTGTACGTTAACCTCAAGCTTTCTTATGCTTGCGAGAATGGCAGCCGTTATGGCTGCCATTTGTATTTGCGCAGATTGATCCGCCCGTTTTGATTGACCTCTATCTGCTCGGCTAAGAGCTTGTCTCTTTGCCGCACAAAATCCGCTCCGCTGAGTGATATCTTCCCTTGGCTATTGATCACCCGAAACCAAGGTAATTTGCTGCCTTCGGGTAAGTTACCCAGCGCTTTGCCGACATGGCGAGCATAGCCGGGATAGCCCGCCATTCGAGCAACCTCTCCATAAGTCGTCACCGTGCCAAATGGAATTTGGTGAATCACGGCAAAGATTTGTGACAAAAATTGGTCCATACTAAAGCTGTCCTAGTTCGTGATTGCCAAGGATTGGTAAGCCAGAGATTCTGGAAAACGAGCCCGCTTAGCGTACACCCTTTTACCGTAAAGTTTCCATCGTTACGCTGAGTCTGAGTAGTACAGAAACGGGTCTTAAGGAGGCGCTATGATATTTTCCGTACTTCAATTTGTCATCACTAGCTTGCTGGCGGTGGTGTGTGCCAGAGCCATCAGTATGAATCCGGGTGATATCCCCGTTTTGGCGTTGGTGATCCCAGCGTTGTGGATTCTGCCTCAAGGCGGCTTCTTTGGCCTTATCCTCCTTGCCGCTATGACCGCTTACGGCCTCACTTTGCCGTTGCAGCCGATCGCGTTGTCCATCTGTGTCTGGATTTTGTTTCCACTTTTGATGGTGGTTTTCTCGCGAAAAAGCAGCCTTGGCGTGCTGTTGACCTCCGGCATGATTGTACTCACCTTACAGGTTGGCATTATGGTGACCCAATCGGCAGGAAAACTCGGCGGCACACCGTGGTTAACCGTTGTGCAAACTTTATCCGTGATGGTAATTTGGTGGGCGGCTCGTCATTGGAAACCATCAAATCGCCATAGCTGGTGGCCGCTTCTCCTACTCATCCCCCTTTGGGTCGCAGATCTGCCCAACGCCGTTTTAGTCGCCCTGTGTATCACGGGCATCATGGCCTGCATGGAAAGTTTGAATACACTGAAAAGCTTCTCGTGGAATACCTTATTGTGTTGGACCCTGCCAACCGTTGGGTTTCGCCGCTTTGGTGGTCACGCCAAGTGTTGAGGTACCTAACTCTGTCTTTGTGGTTTGGATCTGTTTGTTGGGTACTGCTTGGATGACCGACTACATTCTCAAAGCCGCCGAAGAGATGGAAGAGCAAGATTGAGCTTGGTAAGAAAAGTGACCAATATTAAAAAATGCTAATTTACCGTATGCATATTCAAAATAATTGGTATATGTTTCATATCAATCACTCAGGCTTATTGAGTTGTTTCTAAATAATTAGCAGAAAAAGTTGTCAGTATGGTCAGGGAAATTTGGTGGCTGCTGGTTGGTCTGTTGTTTTGCCTTCCGTATAGCTCGTGGGCAAAAAACACAGAGATCACCGTCGCCACAGAAGCGGATGATGTCGTGACGCGCATTTTGTTTGATGCCTTAGCGGAGCATTTTTCACTGGATGTTCGTTATGTACATCAACCCAGTTTCGATGAAGTGTTGCACTCCGTCGCCATAGGGCAAACTGACTATGCTGCGAATGTCACCTTTACTCCTGAGCGTGCCAAACTATTCAGTTATTCCTATCCTACTAATATCGAATACACCTATCTCTATTCGTTTAACGAAAGTACCTTGGACGATGTTTCTGTAATTGGGTTACCTGATGAGACCATTTATAGCGAGCTGATTGCGGCCAATTATCCGCATATTAAGCAGGTGAGTTATCAGGGGCATGAACAGGCATTTCAATTACTGGAAACGGGAGTGGTCGACGGCGTTGTGGATGCCATCAATCAGCTAAAACCGATGTTGTTACGAGGGTTGGATGCGCAGTTACTGAATGACCAGATCTCGATTAAGCCAGTGTCGATTGTCAGTGCCAAAGGCCAGCACGAGAAAGAGCTTGCCGCGTTCGTCAAATACATTCATAGCGAAGCGGTACAAAAGCGCATTCGAGATGAGATCAGTGACTATCAATTTTCTATTCGTAAAAGAGCACTGCAGATCGCCCTTGCGAGTAGTCGTATCGATTTAAATCAGCCGCTTACAATTAAACTTGAGCCGATTTTCCCTTACGTGGTTTATCATCCTGATGGTCGCATTGACGGCATTACCGCCGACGTGGTGCGGCAGAGCTGCCAGATATTGGCCCTCAACTGTCAAATAGTCAGCCACGCTAACGAAACGTGGGGGAACATGTTGGGCGAGTTTACCAGACAAGAAGTGGATATGATTGCACCGCTCACTTATACCAGAGCCCGTGAACAGATCGCCCAGTTTACCGTTCCTCACTATGCTCCCCAATCGGTGATGGTCAAACGCATCGGCTATAAGGAGAAGGTCTATTCGCATGTATCCCAGTTGATCGCCGAGAAAATCGGCGTGGTCAAAGACGACTTCTTTGATGCACTGCTTAGCCAGATGTTGCCGCTTAAAGAACTTGCTCGATATCGGGATCATCAACAAATGGTTGAGGCTTTACTGAGTGAGGAAGTTGACTACATTGCGATGGATACGGCCACATTAAACTATCTATTGCGCGCTGAATCGATGCCAGCCATTGAACAAGACGAGTCGATCGGTGTTTTTCACCATTCTAAAGTATCGATTGGTCTTGCTAACAATGGACGTGGACAAGAACTCGCTCCCTATTTTTCAAAAGCAATTCAAATGCTCGATCTGGATGCCATCACTGAGCACTACGATCTGCGCCCAAATTGGCGCAGTTCTTTGCAAATGGAGCGGCTATTTGCGTCGCGTACCCAGACGCTGTTTACAGCGCTGTTTATTTTTGTCGTGCTCATCTCTTTTTATCTCTATCGTCAGTCGAACACCGATAACCTCACCGGGCTGGGGAATCGTCGCTCACTGGTGCAGAAATATGGTAAAGGCATCCCAAACGACTTAACGGTGCTGTACATCGATCTCAACCAATTTAAACCGATCAACGATACTTATGGTCATCACAGCGGAGATATGGTGTTGAAGAGAATTGGCCAGCAGATCCGCCAGCAATGGCCTGGCAAAGCATTCCGCGTCGGTGGGGATGAGTTTATCCTGATTGGTAAAATCGCGCAGAGCGAAGTGGAGAATTCACTACAACGCTTCAGTCGTTTTGTGATTGACTCCGATTTGCTCGGTATGCCGCTAGTGGTCACGGCGTCGGTTGGTATTTCACGAAGCAGAAAACAGTACATGAGTTTACAACAAGCGTTGCACTTAGCTGATGTGGATATGTACCAAAACAAACATCAGCAGCGAGAGATGGGGTACTCTTAAGTCTTTGTTTATCCATTATGCTTGGCACTTCTCCAAGATAATGGAGTCTTATCACGCGCATTTTGCGCAAGAGTTAAGCGTTCAAACCGCCATGTCGGGATAATTACGAGATTAGGGTTGCAATCCGTCAGGCGATGCTTAATAATCGTGCCCAAGTTAGGCGTTAGCCCAACAACAGAATCTATGGGGCTCTGGTCCTCTCGCAACAATAATTCGTGAACTCGGTCAGGTCCGGAAGGAAGCAGCCGCAGCGAATGACTTGTGTGCCGGGATGTGGCTGGGGCCCCACCCATATTGATGTCGTTTAAATCATATCCTGTCCAAATAAAATCATAAAGTGTCCTTTTAAAAGTTTAAAAGTGTCCTAAACTTAATTTGGTTGTTTTCTTACAACATTAAGGGACACATATGTATATTCGTAATCTTCGTAAGCCATCTCCAAACAAAAATATTTATAAGTTTGCAAGCAGTAAAAACAAACAAACGATTTTGTGTGAGGGTAGCTTAGAAAGAGACTGCTGCTATCACTTTGAATATGATTCGGATGTCGTAAGTTATGAGTCTCAGCCGGAAGGTTATTACTATGAATATGATGGTAAACAGCTCCCCTATACTCCAGATTTTTTAGTTAACTACATTTGTGGCTATTGCTGCTTTGTTGAAAATAAGCCTTATGGTAAAACCTTAAGTAAAGAATTTAAGCAAAAGTTTGAGTCAAGGAGGCTAGCGGCTAAATGCTTAGGATTCGACCTTATCTTGGTTACAGATAGGCAAATTCGCAAAGGTTTTTTTCTTGAAAACAGTAGGCTGGTTCATCGTTATAGTGGGTGTATAGATAGCGATAAGCTATCTATAACGATATACGAGATGCTATCTGCCTTTAACTTGATAAAAATCGATGAATTAGCTTACAAGGCTAACCTGTCAATAAGCAGTGTTTTGGCTATTGTGTTGAAATTAGTTTCACAGGGTAAGGTTTGGATTGATCTTGACTCAGCGAGGATCAATGAAACTACACTAGTTGAGGTTAGATAAATGGTGGGAAGGTTCAATGATGAATTTTACCCCGCATACAGCGAAGAGGAAAACGAAGAGTTTTTAGCTTTGCCAGAAACAAAGCGAAGCAACCTTCAGTATGGTTCCTTAGAATCCGCAAATATTATTGAACGCGATCTGGACTCCTTTCCTGAAGAGCAAAAACAAAAAGCTCTGAATCGATATAAATTGCTGAGTTTAGTTAGTAAAGATTTAACGGGAGGGTGGACACCGAATAATCTTGAGCCACTGATTGATAGATATTTTAAGCAAACAACTCTGAACAATAAACCAAGTTATAAAACATTACAGAGATGGCATCATTCGTTCTGTCAATCCAATGGTTGCTTAACTAGTTTGGTTGATAAACATCATCTAAAGGGAAACCGATCCGAAAGAGTTACTGGTGACGAGGCATATTACGATGAAGCTTTGTTGAAGTTTTTGGATGCCAAAAGGCCTTCCATTAGAGCCGCGTATACGTATTATTCTGATCAAATTAACATCGCTAATTCAACTATTGTTGTTGGTAAAATACCTATAGTTTCCTATCAAACTTTTAAAAACCGTATCCAGAAAGAGCAACCATACAGCGTAGCTTTGGCTAGGCATGGTAAATATTATGCTGATAAGCTGTATAATTACTACCAGTCTATAGATCCACCTACACGTATTCTTGAAAGAGTAGAAATGGATCACACGCCGTTAGACCTTATTCTCTTACATGATGAGTTGTTAGTCCCACTAGGAAGAGCGCATCTTACATTATTAGTTGACATTTTTAGCGGATGTATTGTCGGTTTTCACTTAGGGTTTAAACATCCTAGTTACGTTTCTGCGTCAAAGGCTATTATCCATGCAACTAAAAATAAAAACTATATCGCTGATTTACCGATAGAATTTGAAAATAAATGGTTGTGCGAAGGAAAGATTGAAAACTTGGTGGTTGATAATGGCGCTGAATTTTGGTCTAAAGATTTAGAAGACTCATGTTTAGAAGCCGGTATTAACGTGGTTTTTAATAAAGTTCGAAAACCTTGGTTGAAGCCATTTGTAGAGCGAAAGTTCGGAGAGATTATTCAAGGAATAGTCGGTTGGGTTCCAGGTAAGACATTTTCAAATGTTCTTGAAAAAGAAGACTATAAGCCAGAAAAAGATGCAGTTATGCGCTTCAGTGTATTTGTTGAAGAGCTACACCGTTGGATTGTTGATGTTCACAATGCGAATGCAGATAGCCGCAGGTCAAGGATTCCTAACCTCTATTGGAAAAAAAGTTATGAGGTCTTACCGCCATTAACTCTTTCAATTGAACATGAAAAGGCTTTTACCGTAGTGATGGGTAGTTTTCATAAGAGAAAACTAACAAGTCAGGGCATCAAGTTTAAGCATATAGATTATGATTCAAATGCTTTAGCACAATACCGAAAAGAATACGCTCAGACAAAGGCCTCGGCTATCAAAAAGATTAAGGTTGACCCTGACGACTTATCTACAATTTACGTTTATCTAGAAGAATTGAAAGGATACCTTGAAATTCCTAGTAAAGATTCGACTGGTTACACTTATAGGCTGAGTCTATGTGAACACGAGAAATTAGTTAAAGCTCACAGAGCATATATTGAAGGTGAGATAAATGTGTTATCTCTAGCAAAAGCTAGGATGGCATTACATGATAGAATTAAGTCTGAGCAAGAGAACTTGAAAAATATGGAATTGCCAGAACGAAAACGAAAAGCTAAAGGAACCAAAAAAATAGCTGAAGTATCAGGAATTAATAGTGATACGCCATTGGCAAATCTTAGTGATAAGACCCCAATAAATATCTCATCTAGTGAATCTGAGCAAACCAATACCGAAAATTTATCACCAGCTGAAGACTTTCGTTCAACTTGGAATGAACTTTTAACTGAGAAGGGGAGGGAGTGTTGAAGAGTGATTTTGTTCAACCAGTCGAAGATATGCTAGAAGCATATCACGAGTCATTTTCTATTTATCCAGAAGTTGAAAACGTATTCGCCGGATTAGATTGGATTTTGAAGAGAAGAAAGTTTGGAACATTTGCTCCCTCAATGTTACTGATAGGGGGGACAGGCGCGGGTAAATCAGCTTTGATTCGGTACTACATTGAACATAACTTATCAAGTGGGGAGGCTCTTATCACTCGTGTAAGGCCAACTTTACGAGAAACGTTGATTTGGTTGATAAAAGAGTTAAATGTATATAAAAACCCTAGGTCGAAAGCCTCTGAAATTGGGCTAACAGATTACGTTATTTCATCTATAAAAAAAGCCAAACTAAAACTTCTGGTTATTGAAGAGAGTCAAGAGCTTTTTGAATGCACAACACATAGAGAAAGGCAAGAAATTCGTGACCGATTAAAAATGATTAGTGATGATTGTCGGATTCCGATTGTGTTTGTAGGATTGCCAAGTGTTTGTTTAATATTGGAAGACAGTCAGTGGGATAGAAGAATCATGGTGAAAAGAGAGTTGCCATATGTTCAGATTTTGGATAAAGCTTCTATAGTGAGGTACCAACAGTTACTTCAGGCTTTGAAACATTCTATCCCGCTTCCACTCGACGTAGAATTGACCGATGTCGATTTTGCTATGCGACTTTTAGCTGCTACTCGTGGGATGGTCGGAATGTTTAAAGAAATTATTGCAGCAGCTCTTGAATCTGCCTTAATTGCGCAACAATCAACGATAAATATCGTAAATTTTGTTGAAGGATATGAGTCTTTTAATGGCCCTTGTAAGTCTAACCCTTTTTCAGTCGAAATTGAGAATTTAATTGTTGAACAAATTGAATCTTATGAGAAATACATAGCAGATGCTGATACTGGAGAGTTAAAGTTCGTTGGTCAAATGTTCAAAAAATTATCAATTAAACAGCTTTTAGGCTAGTTCTTACTCATGGTGCTCCAATCTTTGTAGTAAAGAAGCTTTTTCCTCATCACTCAACTTATCAATCAGACAAGAAAGTTTGGCTGTAATTTCATCCTTACAAAAGAAATAATTCAACGGCACACCCAATTCTTCCGCCATACGCGATAACGTTCCGATATCGGGAACATGACGGCCTTTTTCGTAATGGTTCATTCGACCACTTGCCGAACTTTCTTCCATACCTATTTTTACACCCAAGTCTTTTTGGGTAATTTTGGCTTTTTTACGCGCTGCTTTGAGCCTCGCAGGGATTGGGTTTTCCACTCAGACATTCTTTTTTGTACCTATAGATAACTTAGATTGTCTAAGTTTTACTTATTTTTGTATACTTAGCAATCCTAAGTTTTTGGTTGTTTAATGTAGTTGTTATGAAACAAATAAAAAGGCTAAGTAAGCCAATGTATAACCTTTTGATAAAAAAGGGACTTAATGAATTTACGATCGTTCAGGCACGAGATGAGTTAGTCAAAGAAACGGATCGCTTTAAGGATATGAATGAAGCCCGTAAGTATGTTTATCGTCAGGTAAGCAGCCTAGTGACTAAAGGGTACCTTGAGGTAAAAGGAGGTGGGCGGCATAAACGGTATACAAAAACAGAATTGTGTGACCACATAACTTTTGTTGAAAAATCTGAAATAAAAATACGCCCGAAAAGAAAAGAAGCCAAGACTACAAAAATAGAGACTTCTAGTTGTAGGGAGTTTTTAAGTCTAGAGAAAGAACGAAACCAATATCAAGGTGAGTTATCAATTTCGTTAGCTGAGGTTGACGAATATAAAGCCCTTATTGAACGTTTTCCTGATAAAAAGGAATTGTTACACCCGATGCTCTCATGTGCTAAAGAACGCTCTGCAACCATGCTTGGAAAAGTGAATGCGTTAACTGCAGTTTCTCGCAGCTCTTCGATTAGAAGGAAATACAATATGTTAAGAACATGGCAGGGTGAATGCATTGATAAAGCACTAAAAAAGTACTGTTCCGGTCAACCTCATTTTTTCTGTCAGGCCACACCAGGAGCAGGGAAAAGCATCATGTCTGCGACACTAGCCAAGACATTACTCGATAAAGGTATGATTGACCTCATTCTTTGCTTTTCGCCTTCAGTTTCTGTTGCTGATGGCATGAGGGCTACATTTTCGACTACCATCAATTGTGCATTCAACGGAAGTCTAGGTTCAATTGGTCAGTCACTGACCTATCAGTCAATTCAGTATTTAGGAGATGACTTTTGGCGAACAATTGAAAAATATCGATTGCTTGTAGTATTTGATGAAATACATCACTGTTCTGGAGATGAGCCAGATAGAGCTAACATTTGGGGACAACAGATATTAGCTCGTATACAAGGTATCGCCACCTATACTTTAGCTTTGTCGGGAACTCCCTGGCGTTCAGATAAATTTCCGATTGTTTTGGCGGAATATAGTGATCCGGAAGGCAAGCTATTTTGTGATTATCAGTATGGTTTAGCCCAAGCTATAGCTGACAATGTCTGCCGTAAGCCAAAATTAGTTTTGGTTGATAATGAACATTTGACGATTTCAGAAGGTTCTGAGAAAAAATCATTTGCTTCTATTCTTGAGCTCCTTAAGCAATCAAAGACGTCGTATCAGGATGTAATTCATAATACTCAAGCAATGGAGTATGTCCTCGGCTTAGGATGCCAGAAACTTAATGAAATCCGGAAAGAGTCTTTTAATGCAGGAGGTCTTGTTGTTGCGTCATCGGTGAAGCATGCAAAACAAGTACAAAAAATATTGACTGAAAAATTTGGTCAGTCAGCAACATTAGTAACCTACCATCATGATGATCCGCAATCTGAAATTAAGGCTTATCAAACAGGAACGACCCAATGGATTGTGAGTGTCGGTATGATAAGCGAAGGTACTGATATTCCCCGTTTACAGGTATGTTGTCATATTAGCGCTGTAAAAACAGAACTTTACTTTAGACAGGTACTTGGCCGGATATTGCGAGTCAACGATAGTCCAAATCAGGAAGCCTGGCTTTATACGTTTGCAGAGCAGAATTTAATTGAATATGCGGAACGTATAGAGCATGACATTCCTGAAACCTGTCTCTTTGCCAAAATAGGTAAAGAAGAGTACGCCCCAGGGTTACAAGCAACAAATCAATGCGGTGAAGTTGAATCTGTGCCCGCAAAAATTATCAAAGGATATAGCCAGTTAGATTGGGGAATTCAATCCAAATATTCCTCATCAGGTCGTGGGGCTGACGATATTTTTGATGAAATCTGGTTGGGACGATTTCGTGAGCGTGTAGTTTCAGCATTTTTATAATCGGCGATGATATTTCATCAGGCAATACACTTCTAAGGAGTTGATATGTTCTACATCGGTGTTAGCCATTATTATGCAACGGGTGAAGGTGTCACAATTTATGTTGCTAGCGGTAGCGAAGAATCAATACGGGCTGCAATTCCAGAGTATTTTCATCCAGGGCTCACTATTTTAACCCCTTCAGAGTGGCTAAAAGCTGCAGATGGAGATTGTGAGGATGAATACCAGCAGTCGGATGCGGAGGTTCTTAAAACCTATTTACCGGTGTTATGGAAGCAAATTGAGGAAAGAGCTTTAGAAAGAGGATGTCATCTGGATTTTTTCATGAAGCACCACTTTAACTATGCCTAATGTGAACTAGGGAAATTCAATGAAGATTTTATATTTCGATATGCTTAGTTTGTTCTATTCGAATGAATATTTTCACCGTAATGCAAGTGTACACGTCAAGTATAGAGAATGGTTTAATACTAGAACAAAGACCCTTTTAGAAGTGGTGGAACCGGATTTTCAAGCTATCGGCAATCTAAGAGATGCAGCGTCTGAAGCAGGGCTATTACTTTACCCCTTGGGGAGCTGTTACGACCGAGAATACCTTATTAAACATGGTGTGTTTTCCTGTGATGAATTAGCGCCTGAGACCGAATTGCCATTCAGGATGAAAATGGATGACAACAACCCTGTACGTAGGATGATAGCACACGCATATGCATTGAATGCCCAATGGTATGTTTGTGGCGAAATTAGCTCTGAAGAACTATTACAACCTTATCCAGAACGTCATCTACGTTCAGAATTTGGGAAAGGAGTAACTAGCGAGCTAATCGCTAAAATTCGCAATTTAAAATCAGCGGATTATTAAAGATACTTACAGGGGAAATACCGATACTTTTGAAAAAGAGACGAATTGTAGACCAGATAGCGGCTTCAATCAGAAGCCACATTGATGATTTCCCTTCTACTGAAAGACTGAAATTCTACAAACAGTGGAAATCAGGAAACCGCTTCAAAAATACTTGATGGCATATTGCTTTATCAAGAAAAGCGCGCAAAGATTGAACTACACGAACTTGAGCAAGTGATAATCATCCATACAAAAAACAATTTATATTGTTTTCGCTAAAAGTAGCAGTAATTTTCGTTGTAACCGCTTCTTCAATCCACAGAGTTACATCATGACTGGTGCCATGTGTATCATCACCAAGATCATGATCAAGGATGATTTCAGTGACCGTCTCTTGCTTGAGTAATGCAATGGCTTCTTCAGGCCAGTAAACTCTACGCCATCCATCCGGAGTTTGTCGTTTTTTCCTAATATCGATTTTGAGTAATAAACGTTGTCAATTTGAGGCTTTGAATGTTGTCCGAGTTAGTGGAGTGCATCGCTTCAGATGCTAACGAAGCGATAGGTCATTCATTTTTCTATTTAGTCAAGGAAGTAGCTATATTATCCATTCAATCTGATGCCTTCATCTAGCCCCTCCCCATGAATATTCACTTAATCGTTAGGTGCAACTGCTGATTAAGTCACAGAATTTAGACAAAGAGCGAAACTGCTAGCCAAAACAGTTATGCCCCTTTCTAAGCTAGCTGATTTAGTCGTCATGCTTTACGGCTCAGTATCTGACCTACTCTTACTTATCAGTTTGGTGCGAGCTTAGTGTACTGGGGGCTTATCACTTTTCAATTAGTGGCAACCTGGTTTTGCTACAACAATAGAGCTAATCCAAACATTGTATTGTCGTATATACTATAAACGAAAAATGGTTCATGGAAGCCAACTACAACTGATAAATTGATAGCGGGTTCGCTAGTACTAACATAAGCGTACCATTCCCCCACTACTTGAATAGAATAAGGTTCTAGCAGCAATGAAAGTAAAAATTGAGAAGACCAGTGATGGTGAAGCTTTCTTCAACATTCCAGAAATACTGCAAAAAGAATTGCAATGGAATGAAGGCGATCAAATCGAATGGTTGGACAATAAAGATGGTTCATGGACTTTACGTAAAGTCAAATTTGAGGGCAGTATCCAGTCAAAGTCTATAGAGTATATTCTTTCACAACATCCTAATTTAAAAGATCAAGTAGAGGATGTGTTTGACGACTCTGACTTGAGAACAGAATGGTTAACTTCTGCAATTCCAGCGCTGTCTGGTTTGACTCCGCTAGAAGTAGTACTTAAAGGTGACTTAAAACGCGTTTTAGATGCATTAAATCGTATCAAGTATGGTGATATTTCTTGAGATGATTTTATCTCAAAGAATTCAGGTCGATATGTCGAGCCATAGCCTATATCTATCCTGATGTAACCTACAGCGCAAGGCAGAGATACGCTAGCATAAAACTCTAACAACCAATCATAGCGTCTCTAAGGACCTAACTCACAAAACCAAACAGACTGGCTTTCCCAGCCATGTCAGCAACATTGTTGTGTGACAATAGGTAAACTTCCATTTAAGCCGTATATCCGTATTTCAACTTATTGATCTCTTCCGTCACCAGAATGATACCGGTTATTGTGTCACAGAATGAAAGTGGTGTTTCGTTTTCAAACACCAAGCTAGGCTTATTTAACCAGCGAAGTGTCGCATCACAATCACCAAAATACTCATCTGCTTTAATGGCCATATCAGCAAGCATAAGAGCATGTTCACTGGCAGTTGGGCTTAGCGTTGCGTTCGGTTCTTTCATTTTTCGCTGGAGAGTACGAAGATTAACACCAATAATTTTCGCGTAATCTTTCTTAGTCAGACCAAGAGTTAACATTCCTCTATCCAACGCTCCAACAGGAAGCCCTTGATGAATAATTTTTAGACAATCAATTACGCTCTGAGCTTTGCACTTTTCACCTCCAAGCATTTCATAAGCAGCACTGAACATTAAAGTACCTCCGAATATAACTACACTTACACAATAGTGTATGAGAGGAATAAAGTCTCATACTCACTACTACAAGCCTTAATCCATCGTATCAATTTACCAAGATCAGAAAGAACAGTTTCATACTGAAATGTTCTTTTCTCAGTCTATTCTATCGAAATTGAGTAATAATGATTCATACTGAAAGCCATATCCTGACATGGTCAGCTGATCGCATCATTTTATTCGTTTTGTCAAAATAACTCTAATCTGGTATCTTAAATGTCGGAGCTGATTGCCAAGGCTGTAAGTGACCTAAAAGACAGCAAATCGAACTACCTGCCAATAGTAGTTGATCTTTATTAACCCTGCTGGCAAGCGTAGTGACTTAAACACTTACCACTACCTTTAAAGTCCGGCATTGTTAAAAGAGGATCACTCCCATGAGTATTGATCTATCAAAACTGTGTGCAGATTTTCTGCGTCAAAATCATGCTTTCCAATCAACTGAGAAACTAAAAGCTTCACATGCCAGAGAGCTGGTTGCAGCATTTTTTGGCTATAAGAGCCATGCGGCACTTATGGCCGAGAAGACTTACCCAATAGCTCAGCTCGAAGAAGCATATATCTTCATTCCTGATATATCGTTGATGAATGACAGACGCCCGAAACTCACCAGTTTACCAAATGACCTTAACCAATCAATTGACCTCGCCAAGCTTCTTTCAGACATGCTTTCCGAGGAAGGGTTATACGGTGGAGATGTCTGGCTCTATGACACACTGGAAACCTATATTGTCGAAGTCTTACTACCCGATTGCCAATCTCTTATAGATGATCAGCTTTCCGGAGCGATGGCTGAAACCAATGCGGGGTTTTTCGATGCGCCTTATTATGACGACGTAAAAATAGAAGATCGTGGTGACGAAACTGGTAGCTATTGCCAAAGCTCAGTACAAGGGCGAATCTCTGAACGATAAACCGTTCTGTGGTGACACACTTAATATGGTTGTAAAGGTGACTTTGCCCCGCATGGCAGGCAAGCGAGGTTTTTACGATTTCGAGCTTGAAGCTGGAGGTAGCGTCAATGACGACTGGGTTGATCCGGAACTGCGATATGGCGAACGCCCTCAGAGTAGATTGGCAGAGGAGCTTGGCATAACAGACGAAGAACTTGAATCACTGGAATGGGACACTCTGGAAAACAGCAGTGATGATGGTTTGATCTATGACTTTGTGTTGACCTTTGACGAAAGTTGTCCTTCTGAGATTTTGGAGAAGATCGAAGGATTATCAGATGATTTGACGATCCGTGTGTCTGCAAACGCTTTTGACAATCCTTATCCAGAAGAGGCCTGAAGCCCAATAGAACGAAAACGTACGCTAAGCTAATCGGGGTTGCCTTAGAAGTTCCGAATTCTGAGGCGACCCTACATTGATGCAGGAAGATGGTCGAAACGGTCAAGCTAGCAGCATGCCGCCAATATGAATCTTTTTTACTCTCTTACAAATAGGCGCAATTTGATTACTTTGACACGGAAATGTGTCGAGGCTTGCTAAATAGCTGTTCCTAAATGTAGATCACCGGTGTGTAAAAAAGAAGGGAACTCGGTACCGTTTGAGCGATCTGATCAGTCGCCAAACATACAAACCCGCAACCGTTACCGAGTTCCTATGATTCTAACATTACCTGACCGCGCTGAACGACGTCGTATCACCAAAAAGATGCATAAAACTAAGGATAAAGACCATTACCGACGCTTGAATGCCATATTGCTACTTTCTCAAGGGCATTCTGTTACCACAGTCTCGAATATTCTGGTTGCAGCCCGCTCTTCTATAGGACGCTGGATTCATTGGTACACGGAATGCGGCATCGATGGCTTGGAAAGCTCAACTCGAGGCAGAGCCACGACGCTCCCATTTCTTCAAATTGCCGCTGTATTGACTGCTTTACTCGCACTGAATCCTCAAAGTCTGGGATATCAGCGTTCACGTTGGAGTACCGAGCTGATGGCGATTGAAGTAAATCGGATATTTGGGTTTAACGTGCACTCATCGACCATTCGTCGATGGTTGCCTAAACTTGGGATTGTCTGGCGAAGAGCCTCTCCAACATTGCATATCAAAGATCCAGATAAAGAAGCCAAACTCGCCAGAATCAAAGAGGCATTAGCGCGTTGCGACGCCGACCATCCCGTGTTTTATGAAGATGAAGTCGACATTCACTTAAATCCCAAAATTGGCTCAGATTGGATGCCAAAAGGTCAACAAAAGAAGGTGGCGACACCGGGACAAAATGCTAAATACTATCTTGCAGGAGCTCTGCATGCTAAGACCGGTAAAGTCTCGTATGTCGGAAGTAGCAGTAAGAACTCAGAACTGTTTATTGCGATGCTGGAGCAGTTGAAACGCCAGTACCGCCGAGCGAAAACCATTACTCTTATCGTGGATAATTACATCATTCACAAGAGCAGAAAAACACAGGGTTGGTTAAAGCAAAATCCGAAGTTTGTTTTGCTTTTTCAGCCAGTGTACTCGCCTTGGGTAAACAAAATAGAGAAGCTTTGGCATGCGTTGCATGAAACGGTGACACGGAATCATCAATGCAAAGCAATGTGGCAACTTTTAAAGCGGGTTCGATACTTTATGGATAACGTTTCACCATTTCCCGGCGGTGGTCATGGGCGACAAAAAAGTGAAGCATAATTAGGAACAGTTATTTAGTCGCCTACATACTTTTTCCCATTAGTGGCAAGCTTGTTTTGCTACACTGGAACTAATCCAAGCATCGTATTACGGTATATGTTACAGGCGAGAAATGGTTCATGGAAAACAGCTACAACTGATGAACTGATGAACTGATAGGGTTATTCGCTAGTACTGACTAGCACGTCTACATAAATCATGAGGGGGACTAGGATGTTGTTTATCAAAATAATATTTGCATTGAGTTTGGCTATTGGTGTTTTTGCTCTCTATGCGCAAAAAGTTCACATTTGGCTCTCGAAACATATGGATGAATACGAAAATAAGCTAGAGAAAAGCAATCCAGAAGAGCTAAAAAAGCTGAAGAAAAAATACCAACGTTAACAGCAAAACACCTGATTCAACCGTAAATGAAGTTAAATTTGCGGTTACTAATCTTACCGACTGAATCAAACCGTTGGAAGATACAAAACTCGGTCAAGGTTTAGTGATTAGCTAAATGTGCTTCTGATACTTATTTGGGTGCGAATTACTTGGTAATTTAGAGAAACAGAACTCTATATATTAATGAATATATAGAGTTTTTATTAGTTTAGTTGAGTGCGAAAATTAACGAATTTTGACTGAGAAAATGTACATCTAAAAGGGCTAACTATTGCGGTTAGTCTTAGATTTTTGTAAGGTTTTCCATCTCTGGTGCGTCTAACAAACACATAGGATAGAGAGGATACGTTTATGTGTAGCACACCAAGAAATGACCCATCTAAACCAATGTCACGTTCTAACCATTTGGCTCATGAAATGACCTTGGGTACAGCGCAGCGACAACGATTTGCTGAAGTGGCAAATAGAGCATTTGAACGACGCGAGGCCAAAAGAAAGCAAATGCGCCAAAAACAAAGCGTTAAGCCGCAAAAACGAGGCATTATCTCGCTGATCTTAGCGCTGTTTCGTTAGATCAAATCTCTTGCGTCGTGGTTTTGCATCAAACCGCATCACAGTTGAGAGCAAAAAATCATTTTCTGTTGATTTTTAGGGCTATAGTCGAGGGAGTTAAAAGCAAAAAGAGAAACGCGATGCTAAGAATTATTCCTATTGCTCTTCGATGGTCGATTATGAAAACAGCGATCAAAGTATCTTTGGTCGTTGGTACCTTATTGAATCTCATCAATCAGGGGGAGGCTCTGTTTAGTAATACGGAGATTGCTTGGGGGCAAGTACTGCTGAATTATTTTGTACCTTATTGCGTTTCCTCATACAGTGCCGCAAAAACACAAATGGATAAAGAGAGGTCAGTATGAGCAGCGATATGGACATGCGCCCTCTCGGTGATGCGAGCGATGAAGCGTTCAGCGATCCTTTGTTTATCAGCAGAATACGAGAGGAAATGCTGAAATTTGCCCGACTTCAGTTAAGAGATGAAGGGATCGCCGAAGACGCTGTCCAAGAAGCCTTGTTGGCAGCGCACCGCAATATCGAAAAGTTTGGTCGTAAGTCAGCGTTCAAAACATGGGTATTTGCAATTTTAAAAAATAAGATCATCGATTTGCTGCGCAAGAATCAAAGAGAAGTGAGCGTCAGCCAACTCGGCGGCGAGGAATCAGATGCGATGGATGAAGTGTTATTTAATCAACGAGGTTATTGGCATACAGATGAACGCCCTGTTGGGTGGTCAATACCAATGGAATCAGTGAAAGATGAGCAATTTTGGCTTGTTTTTGAAACCTGTTTGAATGCGTTACCTGAAAAACTGGCTCGGGTTTTTATGATGAGAGAGTTTGTTGAGCTGGACAGTGACGAAATATGCCAAAACCTAGAGTTAACCACCAGTAACTTGCACGTTTTACTTTACCGAGCAAGATTGAGGTTACGGGAATGCTTAGAGAATAAATGGTTTCGAGGAGAAACGAGTATCATGATGAACTGTAAACAGGCCACACGGTTACTGTCAGAATCCTTAGATCGTCCCTTATCCTTAAAAGAAAAGGCGGCGTTGGCGATGCATACATCAATGTGCTCAGGATGTCGCAATTTTGGTAAGCAAATGGGGTCTATTCGACAAATAGCTAAACAGTATGTCCGAGAAGACCCTAATGATTCGACTTCAGATTGATGTAACCTCTCAATCTAATAAACCAGCCTCACTAACTTGAACGATGTGTATCGACTTCTCTTCGAACTTCAAAATTAATAAGAAATAAAGCGCATAAAAGATATCTTCATCTATAGTTAACATTCATCGATCAAAATAATTAAAAAAAAGTGTAAGAAGCAAGCTGTCATACCCGACAAACAGATAAGAGTAGAAAATATCAGCTTGAAGGTGGGTAGAAAGACAGATTTTAGTCGCCACTGGATAGCTTAACAATATTCTCTCTCTTTGTTGATGAGAGTATTAACAACGCCGTTGATCGCTTGGAAGACAAATAGATGTCAAACAGAGATGAATGGATATAGCGAAAAAAAATGGAGATACGTTATGAATAAAGCAATGATTTCTGCCTCACTAGTCACCGCTCTAAGCACCGCGTTAGTCATGGCCGCAGCCCCAGCAGAAGCGGGAATGAAAGATAAAGAAAAATGCTACGGCGTGGCATTAAAAGGGAAAAATGATTGTAAAGCAGGTGCTGGTACATCTTGTGCTGGCACATCGGTCAGAGATCACCAAGGTAATGCTTGGTCACTGGTTTCCTAAAGGCACGTGTGAGCAAACCGTATCTCAAACCTCACCAACAGGATTTGGTCAGTTAAAAGAGTTTGAAGAGAAAAACTCGTAATAACATGATGAATTCGAAGACTATTTGTCGTCTTCCACCATCTATCGGGGTTGGTTTGAAACCTGAACATGTTCAAACCATCCTCGATACTCAGCCAGAGATGGGCTTTTTTGAAGTCCACGCAGAGAACTATATGGTGGCAGGAGGACCTTTTCATCATCATCTTGAACAGATCAGGGCAAACTATCCGCTCTCGATTCATGGTGTGGGTCTTTCTATTGGTGGCGAAGGTGCGCTGGATGAAGCCCATTTAGAGCGGTTAGTCACGCTCATAAAACGCTATCAACCAGAAGCCTTTTCCGAACACCTTGCTTGGTCGAGCCATCAGGGTACTTTTTTAAATGACTTACTGCCCGCCCCATATCATGAAAAAACGTTGTTGCGTGTCTGTGAGCATATAGATCGTGTGCAGGAAAAATTAGGCTATCGGATGTTACTTGAAAACCCAGCGACATACGTAGAGTTTTCTAGCTCTGATCTCCATGAAGAAGAATTTATCTGTGAGGTCGTCAAACGAACAGGATGTGGATTGCTATTGGATGTCAATAATGTCTATGTTTCCTGTGTTAATCACGGGCGTAACGTAGCGTCGTATCTCCAAGCACTGCCATTGTTTGCTGTTGGGGAGATCCACCTTGCGGGTTATGCTGAAGATGTCGATTCGTTAGGGTCACCACTTTTAATTGATAGCCATGGAGCACCAATCAGTAAAGACGTCTGGAATTGGTATCGTTTTGTCATCGAACTCATCGGGCCAAAACCGACCTTGATTGAACGCGATAACAATATTCCACCGTTTGCGGTGTTAGCAGCAGAAGCCAAGCAAGCACAAGAGATCATGGATGAGGTGAAAGTTAAGTTATGAATAGGGAGAGTCAGGCGCAGTGGACGGCAAATATTTTGGGTTCAGGTCAATCTTGTCCAGAAGGTTTAACAACCTGGAATGGTTCTGATCCCAAAATGCGGTTTGCCATCTATCGTAATAATGTGATGGTGTCATTAATCGATGCCCTCGCAGATAGCTATCCTGTCGTTCAAGCGTTGGTGGGTGAAGCATTTTTTCAAGCAATGGCTCGCGAATTTATTAAAGGCCATCCCCCGAGTACCCCTGTTTTGGTTTGGTATGGATCTGAGTTCTCTAATTTTATCTCGTCATTTCCTCCCGCTTCAGGAGTACCTTATCTTGCTGATGTTGCTCGACTAGAGTGGATGAGGATTGAATCTTGGCATGCTGCTGACGCGAGTCCTCTATCCCACGAAACGTTAGCAACATGGCTTTCTGATGAGACTACGTTAGAGCAAACTCGCTTTGTATTACATCCCTCTCTACACACTTTTAATTCTCAATATCCTGTTGCTTCTCTCTGGTCTGCTCATCAAGACGAAACGGATTGATCTCAGTACCATTGATATTTCTGCTTCGGAAGCCGTTGTACTCATTAGGCATAATTTCAGTGTCGAAATCACATGTTTGGAGAGGCATGCCGTGGATTTTATTACGCTGCTGAATAATGGGGTTCCATTTGCAGAGGCGGTTCAGCAAGCGGGAGAGTTTGAGCTTTCCTATACGTTAGCTTGGTTAATACAAAACCAAGCGATTACCAATTTGTTACCCGTGGGGGCGTAATTTATGTCACTGAAAATCATCACCTTGATTACATCATTCATCTCGTTGCTCGCTCGCATACCCGATACGATGATTGCTTTACTGGCTCGTTTTTCTATCGCGGCCATTTTTTGGAAATCAGGACAGACTAAGATCGAAGGACTGACTATCGATATTGTCGCTGGAGAATTTAAACTTGGATGGCCTAGCTATTCGGATTCATTACTTGATCTCTTTCGTTATGAATACCAATTGCCCCTGATCCCACCAGAAATAGCTGCCCCTGCGGCCGCTTTTGCCGAGCACTTTTTTCCACTACTTATTTTGATTGGTTTTGCCACACGTTTCTCTGCACTAGCTCTACTTGGTATGACGACAGTAATACAAATTTTTGTCTATCCAGATGCTTACGCGACGCATGGAGTGTGGGCTGCTGTGCTACTCTTTTTGGTCGCTCGTGGTCCAGGTCTCGTTTCAATCGATCATTTTCTCTCTCGGCGGTTTAGGACGGAATAAACTATGCGTATAAGGTTTCGACTTTCTTTAAGTTATGCTGTTTTACTGATTTTCTTGGCGGCCATTGTTGTGGTCGCTGCATTACGTTTAGAGAATTTAGCAGAGAACACTCGCCACTTGGTTGAAACAGACTCTCGCCGCGCCGAGCTAACTCATGCAATTAATCTTCACTCAGAAAGTGCCGCTGGGCGTCTACTTTTACTCTTTATTCTTGATGAGCGTGAACAGCGTGTCGCTATCTATAAGGACATCGATCGTCATAACGCCGCAATAAGCGCCGCGCTTAAAGAATTGTCCCCTCTCATGACGACTCAAAAAGAGCAGAAGCAGTTGAAAGCCCTGTCGGTGTTACGAGAGCAATTTGATGAACATTTTACCGCGACGGTCGAGGCACTGGAATTTGGTGACCGTCCCGAAGCGATAAAACTGATGTCTGGCCCCACTCAACAATCATTAAAAAGCTTGCTTGTATTAACGTCGGAGCTGGCGCAATTTCAACAGCAATCCATGGAACAACGACAAACCGAAGCCATTGAACTCGTTCATACCGCTATTCTTACCGTTTTAATATTAGGCATCTGTGCGCTCTTTACAGGAGCGTTTATGGCTTGGTATATGACACGTTCCATCATGATGCCTCTGAACCTAGCGGTTAAAGGAACAACCGCAATTGCCCAAGGTGACCTAACCAATATGCCCATGGCCGCAGGCAAAGATGAGCTTGGAGACTTGTTATCTGGAATGACAAACATGCGCGAACGTTTACGGAATATGATTAGCGCAATTAACCATAGCTCAACTCAAGTAAACGATTCAGCCACGACTTTGCAAAATGCTTCGCAGAAGGTTAGATGTGGTTCTGCGGAGCAAAATTCACTGGCACAGGCTATTGAATCTTCTGTCATGACCTTCTCAGAAGGTATTACTTCTTTAGCTTCTAATGTGCAAACCACTCGTGATGAAGCCAGCAAAGCGCACGATATGGCCTCTCAAAGTGCGCGTGAGATTGTAAGAGTCTCAGATGAAATTGTCACTATTGCCGCAACGGTTGAGAAATCAGCACAAACGGTCGCCAAACTTGAACAGAGTGTCTTGGAAGTCACCAATACGGTGAGTGTGATCCGTGACATTGCGGATCAAACCAACCTGCTTGCCCTTAATGCGTCGATTGAAGCGGCGCGTGCTGGCGAGAGTGGACGTGGTTTTGCTGTTGTCGCCGATGAAGTCCGTACATTAGCGACCAGAACCGCTGATGCAACAGGAAAAATCGATCTTGTGATTGCGCAAATTAATCAACAAGCGAAAGAATCCATCCTTGAAATTGAACACGGTAAAAGTGGTATGGAAAAAGGGACGACCTTAATTCGTGGCATTATTGCACCGTTAGACGAGTTGCGTGCAGGTGCTCAACATTCATTAGACAGTTTAGATAAGTTGAGTTTAGTCATGAGCGAACAAGTGCGAGAAAGTCACTCGATTGCAACTCATGTCCAAGAGATAGTAAAACAAACAAGAGCAAACCAAGATGCGGCCGATGAAGTGGCAAAGATCACACAGGTATTGAGCGATACCTCCCAACAGCTTCAGAATACCGTAACGAGTTTCCGCACATAACGGTGTATTCATGAGAGGTTACTATGAGTCTATGGAAAAACTTATTTACTTCCAGAACAACCGATAGGGAAAAGTTGCTAGAAAGCTTATTGATCTTGGCTTGGGTTGTGGAAGCAAAAGATCCTTACACAGGAGGTCATCTTTGGCGGGTATCGAAATACGCCAACCTATTAGCTAAAGCAATGAGCTTAGACGGAAAAACTATAGCAAGGGTGACTTTGGGAGGGTTCCTACATGATCTTGGTAAAATCAGTGTTCCCGATAATATTCTTACTAAACAAGGTGCTCTAACAGACGAAGAATACTCGGTGATAAAAACGCATCCGACTGAAGGAGTGCGATTAATATTCAACCACCCACTTTCTGCAATCGTCATAGAGAGCATTGGTTTGCATCATGAACGGTTTGATGGAAAGGGTTATCCAAATGGAATGGCGAGAGACGCCATTCCTATAGAAGCTAAAATTGTTGCCGTCTGTGATGCTTTTGATGCGATGACAAGCCAACGTTCTTATCGAGGTGCGATGAGCAAAGAAAAGGCGTTAGCGATCATTCAAGACAATTTGGGTACTCAGTTTGATCCGACCGTTGGTAAACGGTTCATAGAGTTAGGAAACAGAAGCAAATTCGATGAGATCATTCTTCATAGTGATGACCATATTCCTTTACACAACTGCCCTACGTGTGGACCAACGATCACTCAGTACCGTAGCGATAAAGTTGGCTCTACTTTACACTGTCCAGTGTGTTTATCTCAGGTTGAACTGATAAATGAAGGGCAAAAAATCAATATTAAGCCGACAATGAATACGGTATCAAAAGACCAAAAACGAGAGCCAGATTATCAACTTATAAAGAATGTCATTGTTCAAACCATCAAAAACACTCCAATCGAGGACTTACTTTGACCAAAAAAGCCTTCCGTTAGGAAGGCTTTAGATTCTATCGTATCAGTAGTAGAGGCACCGTTGTGTCGGTAATAATCCTCGTCGTATTACTTCCGACGAAGAATTGGCGAAGTTTAGAATGCCCGTAAGCACCCATAACAATCATGCCAATCTTTTGCTTCTGCTGATAGGTCAAGATAGTGGAATGCACTTCACCTTGTAATTGGGCTTCAACAACGTTGATGCCCTTGTCCTTAAGTTTCTGCGCAGCATTTGAAAAAGCATCAGATTTACTATCAGAATCTTCAACCATCACAAGATGACAGGTCATGCCTTTTAGAAGCGGCGTGTTGATCGCTTTTTCAACCAGTTTCTCGCTGATCGTACTGCCGTCGAAGGCAAGTATGTAACTATCTGGTTGAGAAAAATGACCTGAGGCAATCAGGATATGAGCCTTAATCGAACGCACAACACTTTCTAACTGTGAGCCAATGGTTTTAGTATCATTCTGATGAAGTTCACCAGACTTACCCATAACTAAAACACGAATGTCTTGCTCCATATCGGTTAAGGTTTCAACAAGATTGCCATGCTTTTGTCGCTTTTGAATATCGTTGTGACCCTGATCATTTAAGTGGCTTTCTAGCTCGCTTAATAGCGCTTTGCCGTGCTTTAGTGCAATTTTTGCTCGTTGCTCATCAAGTTCAACAAGCTCTGCCAGTAACTGCTCTCTCGCACCTAAGCCAATATTGCCACTTAATTCACTGTCCGCTTCTTGTGACGATTTGTCCAATACATGAAGTAACGTCAGGGGTGCAGATAGTTTTTTTGATGTCCATGCGCCAATGTCGGCAACTGATTGAGAATAGCTTGATCCATCGATACACGCGATTATGTTTGTCATATTTGGCTCCTTAGTGTCCGCCCATCAGTTTTTCAACTTCTTCTGGTTTATCGTGGATACCAAACTTATCAACGATGGTGCTGGTTGCTTCATTCATGCCAATCAAATTGACATCGGTGCCTTCACGTCTGAACTTAATCACAACACGATCGAGAGAAGAAACCGAGGTAATATCCCAGAAATGTGCATTTGAGAGATCAATCGTGACACGCTCAAGCGCTTCTTTAAAGTCAAACGCTCTTAAAAATTGATCCGACGACGCAAAAAAGACTTGTCCCACAACATGATATGTGCGCTCTTCACCACTTTCAGACAAATCGCTTTTCACCACCATGAAACGACCGATCTTGTTGGCAAAAAACAGCGAAGCCAGTAAAACACCGACAAAGACACCAATCGCGAGGTTGTGAGTCGCGACCACCACCACTACTGTCGCAATCATCACGATATTGGTCGATAACGGATGAGACTTAAGATCTTTAATCGAACTCCAAGAAAAAGTACCAATGGATACCATGATCATCACGGCAACTAATGCAGCCATCGGAATAAGTTTCAGCCAATCACTGAGAAAGACCACCATAATCAATAAGAAAATACCCGCACAAAGCGTAGAAAGACGACCACGACCGCCTGATTTGATATTGATAATGGACTGACCAATCATGGCACAGCCTGCCATACCACCAATAAAGCCTGTTGCGATATTGGCAATACCTTGTCCTTTACACTCACGGTTCTTATCGCTGTTGGTATCCGTTAAATCATCCACAATCGTGGCTGTCATCATAGATTCAAGCAAGCCTACAATGGCAAGACCTAATGAGTAAGGCAAAATAATCCAAAGTGTTTCAAGATTAAGCGGGACATCAGGCCATAAGAAAACAGGCAAAGTGTCAGGGAGCTGCCCCATATCGCCAACCGTACGAATGTCGATATTAAATACAAGTGCGACAGCCGTCAGAGAGATAATACACACAAGTGGTGATGGTAAAAGTTTTCCGACATAAGGGAGATAGGGGAACAAGTAGATAATCGCAAGACCCGCAGCCGTCATTGCGTAAACATGCCAAGTCACGTTGGTTAACTCTGGCAGTTGCGCCATAAAAATCAAAATCGCTAACGCATTCACAAAGCCAGTGACCACCGACCGAGAGACAAAGCGCATTAAATCCCCTAACTTGAGATAGCCTGCTGCGATTTGGATGATGCCTGTCAACACGGTTGCGGCTAATAGGTATTGTAAGCCATGCTCTTTAACGAGCGTGACCATCAACAGAGCCATCGCCCCTGTTGCCGCTGATATCATTCCTGGACGTCCACCGACAATGGAAATTATAAAAGCAATACTAAATGAGGCGTAAAGACCCACTTTAGGGTCAACACCAGCGATAATGGAGAAAGCAATCGCTTCAGGGATCAAAGCCAGTGCGACAACTATGCCAGCCAGCACATCACCACGCACATTGGATAACCAATCACGTTTCATCGTTTCAATCATGAATTTACTCGTAAAATTAATAAATTAGTTAATGTATAGAAAGGAATTGAAGAAGGCGGGTGGTCTAAGGCGGCCCAAGTAGCATCGGCATATCCTTATAAATTTTAAAGCAGTGACTATAGTCACAAAAATAATAAATTTCAACCTCTTTTTTGTTCTTCTTGTGTAGGTAAAATCACTTACAATAATTACTTAAGCTTGATGAGACATCAGAGGTGGTATGAATACTGATTACAGTTGGTTTGATTCGATCACAATGCCACTTATAATCGTGAATGATAAACTTGAACTTTGTTACCTTAATCAATGTGCTCAATCGCTTGTAGATAAACATGAGCGGGGAAAAGATTTCATTCGTTTTTTGCGACTTGAAAAGTGCGATTGTCGAGTAGATGATGTTTTAGAGCGGCTATTAAAAAATCTCAAATTAAACCAAACCACAGAATTAAATGAATGCTCCATCATAGGAAAACCTTTTGAAAGTCAGCTACTAATTACTAAATTATCATCTGGTCTATTTCTTATTCAGATTAATTTGAAACAAACTATCAGTACTTCTTCGCTATCTCTTTTCAATATTAGCCCAATAGCCATTATGATAACTGATGAAAATGATATTATTTTATCGGTTAACCACGCTTTTGAACAGCTACTTGGTTATCATCAGCATGAGCTTCTCGGCTTAACACCTAATGCTTTACGAAGTGGTTTACATGATGATGATATTTTGACCACGATGTGGCAAAGGGTGAATTGTGAAGGTTCTTGGGAAGGCGAAATACATCATCGACATCGCAATGACTCCATAGTGACCAGTACTCTATCAATCAGGCGTTATTTTGAAAGTGAACGTTGTTACTATTTCTCATTTTTAAATGACGTATCAGCTCATTTTAAAGAAATTAAAAAATTAAAAAAGTTTGCATATTTTGATTATCTCACTAAATTACCAAATAGATTTTTATTAGAAAGTGAATTTAATTACTACAAAAGTAAGTATAATTCTTTTAATCTGACTTTTATTGATCTAGGTGAATTTAAAAAAATTAATGATAACTTTGGCCATGAAGTGGGTGATAAAGCTTTAATCGAAGTGTCACAATTTCTGCTAACGCTATTCTGTGATAGTTTTGTATGTCGATATGGTGGCGATGAATTTATAATATTAAGCAATATCAATGATTTTAGTTTTGAAAAGCCACTCAATAGAGAAATTGATATATATGGCAATACTTTTAATATCCAAATTCATTTTGGAACCGCTGAATATCCTAAAGATGGAGACTGTCTTGAGTCAATGATAAAAATTGCAGATAAAATCATGTATGATCATAAATTTGGAACAAAAAATAGACATTAGCCACCTCAAAGAAAAGCTTCTTCAAATGGAAAGCGCTCACATTTCAGAAATGGAGATTAATAATTTCACAGGATCTAAAAAAAACAGTTCGCCTTGACCAGCAAAGTGTTGGTCGCTTGTTTAGAATAGATGCGATACAAGCGCAGCAAATGGCGCTTGAATTTCAAAAAAGAAGAGAAGTTCAACTAGCCGCCGTGAGAGCTGCATTACATCAAATTGGGAACAATGATTATGATTACCATATATCATTCGATTGCGATATCAACCCTAAAACCTTGCGTTGTAAAATGTATCAAGTGTACAAGCTAAATCTACTCGATTCTTTCCTAACTAGGCTAAATATTCGATATTTAAGGGCGTAAATGCGCTTTTAATTATTCTCGCTCTTTACGAAAAAGCGTGATCCTAACGACAGATTAAGAAACAGTCAAACTCTTAAAAATTTACGCTTTTTTTACGCGAAACCCAGAATCCGTATCTGATAGAGTCGCTGTTAAGATTTTCTTTCAAATGACTTATATGGCAATGAGTTGGCTACAGAAGCGTTATATTTTATCAGCGTCGGTGTTTGTTCTTGCACTTGTCGTATCTTTGGGACTTGATCAACGGTTAGGCTCAACCATCGCGGTATTGCTGATACTCCAGCTTTCTATCGTTGTGATTGCCCTTCAATGCCAGTCACGAATAGCTTATGTGGCTGCGATTGCCGAAGCGGTCAGTTTCAATTTCCTCTTTACCACACCTCGATATTCGCTTCAGATGTTACACTTGGATGACATCATCAACTTACTTGTTTTTATTGTGGTTGCCTTTACCACTAGCCAGCTCGCTGAGCGGTATCGACGCCAACAAAATGCGTTGGAACAGGTTCAACTACGCCACCAAATTTTGCTCTCTGTATCCCATGACTTGAGAACCCCGCTCGCGGGGATTATAGGCAATCTCACCACTTTCAAAGAATATCAGACGCAACTTCAAGCCAAAGAAAAGGATGAACTGCTCGACAGTGCCATCAAAGAAAGCCATCGCTTACACCAATACATAGAGAACCTTTTGCAAGCGACGAAATTGCAACACGGCGTGGTTCGCATCCAGAAGCAACAGGAATCCATTGTACATATTGTTAAAAGCGTCATTGGCCGTTTCTCTTCATCCACCACAAGTATTGAGGTGGTCGTCAATGGGGCGGTTTCATTGGTTGATGTCAGTCGGGCTTTATTAGAGCAGGCGCTATTTAATGTCTTGGACAATGCGCTGCGCTATTCCCCTAAAGATAAACAGGTCAGGGTGACGATTTATCAGAGTCAGCAGAATGTGGTGATTGATGTTTACAATCAAGGCCAATCACTGCAACCCAATGAAGCAGAACGAATGTTCGAGCTGTTTTATTCAGGCAAGGAAAAAAGAAATGACGATTCTGGCTCAGGTCTTGGGTTGAGTGTGGCTAAAGGCGTAGTCTCAGCCCATCAAGGCCATATCGAATGTGTAGAAGTACAACAAGGTTGTTTGATTCGGATTTCGCTGCCAAGCAGTCAACAAGGAGAGCAGTAGTGAACTACAAAATACTGGTGGTGGATGATGAGCCTCAAATCCAAACGTTTATGCGCATTTCTTTGGCGGCTGAAGGCTTTGATTACGTGGGAGCAGACTCGTTAGCCACGGCAAAAGTGCAATTTGAGCGTGTTCAGCCGCATGTGGTGGTGCTCGACTTGGGATTACCTGATGGTGATGGTATTGAGTTCCTATCGATGATCCGTCAGTCAAGTAAAACACCTGTGCTCATCCTAACGGCACGCGACCAAGAAGAAGAGAAGATCCGCTTGCTTGAAGCGGGAGCTAACGACTACCTCAGTAAGCCGTTTGGCATTAAAGAACTGATTGTACGGATTAAGGTACTGCTGCGAGACTTGGTCAGTGACCATTTTAGCGACGATATCGTTACTTTTAGTGCGCTCAAACTACAAAAAAGTACCCATCAATGCTGGCTGTACGATACCGAAGTGATTCTGACCAAAAAGGAATTTGCGTTTCTTGAAATGCTCATGATTACACCAGGACAACTTGTGAAACAAACAAACTTATTGAGAGAGGTGTGGGGCGAAAGTCATACCGACGATACCCACTATCTGCGCGTACTGGTTAGTCAGTTGCGCAAAAAACTCAACGACAGTGCAGACGAACAACAGCTCATTAAAACCGAATCAGGGATTGGCTACCGTTTAGTTTCGATGGAGCCACCTCGTGATTAATCTCAAGAACACCGTTCGACTCTTGGTCATGCCCATGCTTTGGATGGGGATTGTACAAGGTTCATTTGGCTTGTTGTCGCTGTTTGTTTTTCAAGATCATATATCAGGTGACTTTTTTTCTCCTTCGGCGTTGATGATGTTCAGTGCCTTTTTGTTATCCGTTCTATTGCGAAAAAGTGAGCTGCATAAAGTCACGTTTCGAGATGCGTTAATGTTTGCCAGCTTAACCTGGGTTTTAACGGGTTTTTTAGGGGCGCTACCCATTCATTTGGTCACAGACGTGAGCATGACTGATGCGGTATTTGAGTCTATCAGCGCCTTAACCACCACGGGTGCCACCATCCTGGCTGGCTTGGACGATATGCCGAAATCATTTCTCTTGTATCGTCAATTTCTTCAGTGGATGGGTGGGTTAGGCGTGGTTATTTTTGTCGTCGCGGTATTGCCCATGCTCAATGTCGGAGGAATGCGACTGCTTAAGGCAGAAACGCCTGGACCCATTAAGGATGACAAGCTTTCGCCCCGTATCAATAAGACGGCACATTATCTCTGGGGGGTGTATTTGGCGATTACCGTTGCGTGTGCGTTGGCTTACTATCTTGCAGGGATGTCGGCTTACGATGCCATTGCGCACAGTTTTACCACGGTTTCAACGGGCGGGTTTCTCGACGCATGACGCCAGTATGTGGCATTTTGAAAGTCACCTTATCCTTATGCTATCTAACATTTTCATGATGTTGGGCGCGATCAGTTTTGGTCTTCATTTTCGAGTATTTCGAAGTGGTTTTGCAGGGCTACGTCTGTATGTCTCTGATGAAGAGTCAAGAGTGTTTATTCTTACCGCGATAGCGCTCTCCTTTGTTTTAGGATGGTACATTTTTAGCCATTCTGCCTATGACGATTTTCTTACCTCTCTTAGCTTTGCCATGTTCAGCGTCGTCTCATTTATGACCAGTACAGGATTTGGGGCAGCGGATTTGGGCAATTGGCCTGCGGCAAGCGCACTCTTTTTGGTGTTTTGTGCCTATCTTGGTGGTTGCTCAGGTTCAACCGCAGGGGGCAATAAATTTGTGCGCGATATCATTACGTTCAAAGTGATTCGACGAGAAATTCGCCAGATTGCCCATCCCAGAGCCATTTTGCCGATCCGTTATCAAGGGCGCGTTGTGGCCTCCGATGTGACCAATGCTGTGATGGCTTTTATGTCTCTGGCAGCGCTGACTACCGTGGTGTTCACTTTGCTGATGATGGCAACGGGACTGGACTTTTGGTCGTCCTTTACCGCAGTGATAGCGTGTATCAATGTGCTTGGACCTGGTTTTGGCGTGGTAGCAAGCAATTTTCAACCTGTTTCTGATACAGGCATCTGGATATTAAATCTGGCAATGATCCTTGGCCGACTGGAATATTTCACGGTGTTAGCCATGTTATTGCCACACTTTTGGAAAAAATAGTAAAGGTATTGTCATGGCACATTTTACTGTCGTTGGACTTGGGCGTTTTGGCATCGCGGCCAGTCTTGAGCTGATCCATCTCGGACACACCGTGACGGGCGTTGATCGCGACCCAAAAATTGTTGAGAAATATGTCGAGGAGTTAACGCAAGCCATTATTTGTGACTCCACCGATGAGAATGCGCTGCGCGAATTAGATCTTGGCAACAGTGAAGCGGTATTGATCGCGATTGGGGAAGATATGCAGTCAAGTTTGCTTTGCACTTTAGCATTGAAAAATCTCGGTGTTAAAGAGATTTGGGTTAAGGCCAGTACCAAAGCACATCACACCATAGTGTCGAAACTTGGCGTTCAACGTATTATCCATCCAGAAGAGGAAATGGGTGTACGTGTCGCTCAGGCACTAAACTACCCTATGGTGAATAACTACTTGTCCTTAGGTCATGGGTTGTATGTGGTTGAAATTCACATCAGAGCATCGTTACACGACACTCCGATTGGACAAATTCTTGGTGATGCCAAAGGCAGTGTGCAAACGGTTCTCATCAAACGTGAACAAGACGTGCTCAATCAGATTGGTCATGATTTTGTCTTGAAAGCGAATGATATCATTCTGTTGTGCGGCACTCGCGCTGAGCTAAAGTATCTCGCTCCAAGGTTGGTGTGACATGGTATTGTGGCACCCCTCTATCACGCCGATAGAACGTAAACCCAAGTCAGGAAAAAAAATAGTTGGTGCGCCGCCCCTGATTTTAAGTGGCAGCTTTTTACTGCTCATCCTGCTGGGTACGGCATTACTCAAACTGCCTATCGCGGCTCATGAGCCTATCACTTGGATACAGAGTTTGTTTACGGCTACCTCAGCCGTAACGGTGACAGGACTAGTGGTGGTTGATACAGGCACTCAGTTCACTTTATTCGGGCAAGTTGTCATTGCTTTACTCATTCAGTGTGGTGGCCTCGGACTCATGACCTTTGCCATTGTGACCTTGATTGCTTTGGGAGGGAAAATTGGTTTTTTAGAGCGTACCGTCGCAAGAGAAGCATTTAATCAAACCGACTCCTCAACGCTTGTTGCGACCGCTAAATCCGTGCTGATGTTTGCTCTGACCGTCGAACTGGTTGGGATGACCATACTGACCTGGTATTGGAGCGATGAGCTTGGCTGGGCAACCAGTTTATTTCACGGTTTTTTCTATACCATCAGTGCGTTTAATAATGCAGGGTTTGCCTTAAGTGCTGATAGCTTAATGCCTTATGTGGATGACCCCGTCGTTAACCTGACGATTACAGGACTATTTATCATTGGCGGGTTAGGCTTTTCGGTTTGGATGGATTTAAAGCGAAACCGTCGGTGGTCAAAGCTGACGGTTTATAGCCGCATGATGATAACGGGAACCGTGCTTATCAATGCCGTGGCAGTGATAGCCATCTACCTAATCGAGCGTGATAACCCCAACACCTTAGCGCCACTCAGCGAAACTCGGTAAGTGGCTGGCTTCTTGGTTTCAGGCCGTGACTCCACGAACCGCAGGCTTTAATACACTCGCGATTGACCAACTCGAAGATGCAACAACGGCAATTATTCTAGTGCTGATGTTCATTGGTGGTGGTTCGTTAAGTACCGCAAGTGGCATCAAAGTCGTGACCTTTATGGTTTTGATATTATCGACGTACGCTTACTTACGTCGTGATGAGCAAATCCATGTGTTTAAACGTGAAATCGCGAAAGATACGATCAGCAAAGCTCTTGCACTGACGATGATTTCGGTTGTAGTGACGTGGTTAGCCATCTTTGCATTACTGTTGACGGAAAATGCCCCGATGATAGATGTCGTGTTTGAAGCGGTTTCAGCATTAGGCACTGTGGGTTTATCTCGTGGTTTAACAGGCCAGCTTTCCGCATCGGGTGAACTCGTTATCATATTTATGATGTATATGGGGAGATTGGGTCCATTAACCTTGGCGTACTTTTTAGCCAGCCCACGCCAGAAAAAACTGCGTTTTGCGGAGACAAAATTAGCCATTGGGTAAGGTTTTAAAGCTGGCACAAGGAAGTGCTCAAATGCTTAATGAATTAACATTTATTGCAATCTCACAACTGTAAACAGCTTTAATTGCCAGTAGTGTGAATTACTGCGGGTGTCTTCTTATAAAAACTCTCGTGGTGAAAATTAGCTGTGACGTAGATAAGAAGATTTGCGCGTTGTAGACATACAAACTTCATTGCAGAGCTACTTGAAATAATCTGAAATATTAGCGTACTCCAGAGATCGTAACTCGGAAATGTCCAGCAATGTTTTAGGACCGATTCAAATTAGTCTACACAATAGTATTTGCTAGCAGAGCCAATCATCACGTATTCGAGCAAAGAGAAAGCGACACGCTCCCTCTCTGTTCTCACCAGTAACGTAATTTAATTAGAACTCTTGAATGGATGTTAAAGGTAGGCTGGAATCTGCTAATTTCTCCCTTTTATCTATAAGGGTGTGAAACCCTTTTATCGCAGAGAGAGTGGCATACTGAATAATCTTTTGAATATTTGTATTAGGAGCCTCATTAAAAGGGAGGCCTGTCAGTTCCACCGCGAATTTCCAATATGTGGCACACATATCAAACGTCCAATTAGGACGATTTTTTCTGAGTTCGCAAAAATCTTCGTTATTATCTATTGGTGGTTCACCATCCATATAATCTAGCCACAGAACCATTCGCATTTGAAGAGAGGCAGTCAGGTCAATGGGGCGCTTATTCCAGCCAGGGAACTGAAAATGAAGCGTCCTGTCTGGAGCTAAAACTATATCGTAATGTCTGTAGTTATCCGGAATAAAGTCTTCGACTAACTGGTAGTAACCTAGCGAGTACATACCATGCTGGAAGGCATGGGAATCCTCAAAACTTTCGATTTTTACTGTTCGGTACGCTTGCCCTTTCTCGTTCAATACCGCACTAAAAAATGTTCTGTCTGAGCCAACTCGCGCACGCAAACTCTCAGAGAAATGACTTGGCTCATGACTTGCTATGAGCTCCTTGACTCCTTCATCCTTCAGTGACGGGCGTGTACCGTCGATCGTTGAGGAATATACCTTGCCATTAGGTGAATATAAGACAGCGACAGGGGAGATGTCGGCAGTATCACCCATGGATAGTTGATGGATAGCCTTGTGCCAACCTCCAGACATACCATTTTTTTCTGCAATGATATCAAGAGCCCGGCTGGTACTCAGCTTGCTGCCTGAAGAGGCAACTTCTTTCTTAAGTTTCTTTACGTCATTACGGCAGGCTTTCACTGTTCTGCCGGACGGGAATACTAAATGGTTGGTTTTATTCGATTGGGATTTAGACACAACTAACTCCTTAATACAGGATAATGTGTAGCCACCGACACGCCTGCATCTCTAGTTAAGTTGCAAGAGTAAGAGAGTCTGTTTGTCTACTGTTGGTCTGAAGCGTCCTTCGCCATTGGGTGGCTAACTGGGACACATGAAGACCCATACCAAAAAAGTTAACATAAACCTCCTTGTTTTGACAAGCGGTTAAGATTTGAAGGATGATAAATATGTTTTATTTAACAGAATATTAGAGGTTAAGGTGTTTACAGTTTATGGGTTAGTTGATCCGTCCACTCATACGATATTTTACGTTGGGCGCACAGGGCGTGATGTAATGGTAAGGCTACAAGAGCATCTCAATGAGCCGCATACTTTCTCTCTTAAGCATCAACGAATAGAGAAGATTTGGTCTGAAACGGTTGAGCCTATTCGTGTGGTTGTTCTTGAATCGGGCATTTATGATGAAAAAACTGCCTTCAGCAAAGAGGTCTTCTGGGTGCAGCTGTTATTGAATACTGGAAACCAATTAACTAACGCTTCGGTTGATTTTGAAGACAAGTTATTTTTAAGGGTTGATACTTTGGAGACAGAACCTACCCCTAAGCTCCCTTTCCCAAAAGATACAAATCATCAAAAACAAAACTCAAAAGAAAACGAGTCGTACATATCAGCCTCACATAGTTGGGAGCGAGATATTTTAAACACTGAAAACGAACCAACAATGGTTGAGCGTTATCTAGAAAAAATGGATGGGTGTTTTTTCCAAATCGAACACTATCTTCCTCCTCATAAACTGCTGAAAGAAACATGCTTAACAGATGAAGACATACGAATCCGACGACTTAAAAATATAGAGAATGGTCACCTTATTAACCGGGGAATGCCAATAACTTCTTTAGAAGAAGAAAAAGTCAAAGCGTTTTATGAGGCCAATTCAGATCTTGATACTTTAGAACGCTACTTTCAGCGAAGCCGTTTGTCTTTGGAAAAAATGATAGAGATATAAAGCACAATTTTCGTTCCTTTGGGCTTCAAACCCATTAAAGGAGTTTTCACCATTTCATATCAGTAGCGTTTTGTTTTGCAATGCTATGTAGAACTAAAACTTAAAATATTCAGTGAAATCATAGAAAGATGCTGAATATATTTGACTTTATCCAAGGCTGAATAATACTGAGACTTAGATATTCTAAGTTTTAGGTTGGCAATGGATTCGGAAATCGAACTCTACCCAGATGAAACACTCGAAAGTTTCGTACTGCGGCTAAGTAACTACCAAGGCTATGAGCGATTTGCTCATTTCGCTGAAGATATTTGGCGAGATACGTTACTGCAACATGAAGCCATTCCCGGAGGTTTCTCGTTTGAACTAAGCCGGGTCAATCTATACAAAGCTCAGACAACCAGCCAAATGCGGGTTCGAGTTTCTCTTGAACTTAGAAAAACAACGGAAACTCAATGATTTTGGTATTCTGCGATTAGCCCTCGCTCATTCAAAAGCAGTTTTCTCTTCAGATTACAAAGCAGTACATCGTTTTGGTGTCGACTATCCTCAAGTTTTTATTAGAAAACGGCACACACCCGTTTGTCCTCAATGTTTAGCTGCGGCTGCTTATATCCGTCAGGAGTGGCAATTTATTCCTTATCTAGCATGCCATAAACACCACTGTAAATTGGTTCACCGGTGCCCCAAATGTGGAAAATTGTTGGATTACCAGTCATCCGAATCAATTGACCATTGTGAATGTGGTTTCCCTTTATCCCAGATGCATCCAGAAAAAGCCGAAATAGTAGAACTGCAAGCAGCCCAATGGTTAATGGGTGAAAAGCCAGTAGAATCTGGACTTATGACAAAGGATATGGGCATCTCTTCTCGTTTCGGTTTTATATTGTGGTATGTGAATCGATATGGGGACGCAGATGACATCAGTTTCGAAGATTTTATTCAGTGTTGTACGGGTTGGCCGAAAAGGTTGGTTTCTGATTTGGATGGCATAGTTGAAAAAGCAGACATGCTACGGGTCAGGCCGTGGAACAAAATGTATTTTAACGAAGTTTTTGGCGATTTGCTTAGAGAGTGTCGTCATTTACCAAGTCGTGAATTGGCTAAAAATCAGGTATTGAGTGCGGTTCTAAATTATTTAACAAAGCTGGTTGCGAAACATCCTAAATCTAAAAAACCTAATATCGGAGATGTGTTATTAAGCTCTCTGGAAGCTTCTACGCTACTTTCTTGCACTACAGATGAAATATATCGCCTGTATGAGTATGGCGAGATTAAAGCTCAATTGACGCCCAAATTGCATTGTAAATTGTCCCCTCATGAATCGGTATTCACACTTCGGAGCGTTGTTGAAGTGAAGTTAGCAAGGATGAGTAGCGAATCCGATGGTTTATACCATTATTTGCCGGAGTGGTAATCGATGAAAAAATTAAAAGAAATAATCGATATCGAAGATTCTAAGTTACGTTTTACTGAGTTGAAGAAAGCGTTTATGCCTTTCACTATTCCGGTTGAAATTGATGGAACAGAGAGAGAAGCCTTAACGGTATTGTTGAATCTTTCGTTAGGTCAACCCAAGGTAAAGGACTATTTGGATACTCACCGCGCTGAATTATACTTTTCAGATCCTGATAATTTGTCTAAAACAATGAAAGAGGTGCAGTGGTTTCATACTCATAACCTCAAATATCCAGATTGTCGGGTTGCAAAACAGCGGATTATTGCCTCACCTATAGAAACTAAAGTTCCAACACTATGTAGTCAGTCATTGGAATTAGTCTACGGTTGGGCACATGATTCTGGTGCTTATAAACACACAATTTGGTCTTTAAGCCAGTTTCTTTTGGCGCGGAAAAATTGAAAATATCCCTTCATTACTCATGGATGCGGATGAGTACTGGCAGTTCTTGCTTTCTGACTTTGGGTTTACACAGGAACAACAAGAAAAATTTAAGCAAGTAACTGAAAAGAACCTGCCACGTGAAGCGTTTCCTGACCAAGTTCATTCACATAGCAAACAGGTACGTGTTCCTTGGAATGACGATTATTTATCGATTACTCCAGTAGTTAGTCATGCAATGCAACAGGAGTTAGAACAACTCGCCAGAGACAAAGAGTGTAGTCTTAAATTCAAATCGGTGGATTATCCAAATTCAGCTAGCATCGGTAACTTATGTGGCTCCCTCGGTGGATATATGCGGGTGATGAATTATCCCACTGGTGTGAAAACCGAATCAGATTGGACATTAGCATCTAGTCGAGCGAGAACAAGTCGTTACTTTGATGATTATCAGCTTACTTCAAACAGGACATGTTCAGTATTAGGTCATTTAGCTGGTTTTGAAACATTAAAGACACAAAAAGAACGTTCTCATGTTCGCAGGTATCAACTTAAGATAATTCGGAAACAGATTGCCCGGTGGTTGTTGCCTTTAATTGAGTTGAGAGACAACTTGGTTATTGAGCCTGTGGGTGTTTTGTCTGATTTTGATGATGGGGTGGTTAAACAATTTCTGAGCGTTGATGAGAAAGACTTGCCAGATCTTGTGACTGGTTTAAATCAGCGGTTGAATCTGGCTTTGCAGAGTAACAGATTTTCTTCTCGCTTTGCTTATCATCCAAAATTGATGCAGACGTTAAAACGAGAATTGATTTGGGTATTGGATAAGTTAAGTAAACCTGAAGAACCTTCTGACCAAGGGGCTAATCAAGAACAGTATATCTATTTATCTTCAATGCTCGCTTATGATGCTTTGGCTTTAAGTTGTCCATACCTGTGTGGCGCACCATCACTGACCGCTATTTGGGGATTCATGCATCATTATCAGCGTGAATTTCTGGATTTAATGGGTTCTGATGAAGATGGTATTGAATTTACCAGTTTTGCTTTTTTTGTCCGGCATGAGTCAATACAAACCAGTGCTAAGTTAACAGAACCGAATACGGTGGTAAAGGCTCGGGAAGTTTCACCGGCTAAACGCCCAACAATATTAAAAGAGCAGCTTACTGACTTAGTGTTTGATTTGGTTATTACAGTGAAATCAAATCATCGCTTATCGGATCATCTGACACAACTTAAAGCCGCACTACCGATTAATTTTGCAGGGGGGGCTTTATTCCAGCCAGAAATCGATTCTGGAATTAATTGGATACGAATTTTTAGCAGTAAGGTTGATTTATTTCAGGTAATTAAAGGATTACCTGGCTATGGATGTTGGTTGACTCCTTATTCTCATCAACCGACAACGCTAGATGAATTGGAGTCAATATTGTCTGGAGATGGCTCATTAATACCAGTAGCCAATGGTTTCCATTTTTTAGAAATCCCATGCTCGAGAAGCGGCTCTTTAACAGAAAAACATGCGTATGCAGACAACAGCATTGGATTAGCTAAAAGGCAGAATCCAATTGAAATTCGTTTTGCTGGGAAAGATCACTTTTTTGAACAGGCGTTTTGGTCGATAGAAGTAACTGAGCAGACTATCCTTATAAAAAACAAAAGGATTTAGTGGTTTATGGAACTTTGTAATCAGTTGAGTTATGTTCGCTCTTTATCACCCGGGAAAGCTTATTTCTACTATCTTGATGACAATAAGAAAATGGCACCGTTGAAAATTGATCGTACTCGATTAAGAGCACCTAAAAGTGGCTATGCGGAAGCTTACTCTGGGGACTTTCAGCAGAAGAATGTGGCACCTCAAGATCTTGCCTTTTCTAATCCACAGTTCATTGAAGAATGTTATGTTCCTCCGGGAGTTGATAATATTTACTGTGCCTTTTCATTGCGTATAAAAGCAAATTCTTTATTTCCAGATGTATGTGCGGATAGTTCTATTCGTTTGACGTTAGCGACACTTGCTAAATCTTATAAAGAATTAGGTGGATACCAAGAACTAGCAAAACGTTACGCAAAAAATATTCTGATGGCGACTTGGGTGTGGCGTAACAGAGAGTGTCGTAATATCGAAATCGAAGTCAGAACTGAAAAAGATCAGTGGCGTATAGCTGATGCGAGACGTTTAGAGTGGAATGGTTCTTGGGACTCTGATTCTCTGAAATCGCTAAACGGATTAACTGAATATCTGACACAAGCTTTGTCTGATCGCAGTCATTATTTCAACATGGATGTAAAAGCGAAACTTAGTGTCGGCTGGGGAGATGAAGTTTATCCGAGTCAGGAGTTTCTCGACACAAAAGAACAAGGAAAACCAACAAAGCAGCTAGCAACTACAGAACTTTATGATGGAGAGAAAACAGCGGCATATCACAAGCAGAAGGTTGGTGCAGCAATACAACTCATTGATGATTGGTGGGATGAATGTGCAGATAAAACTTTACGGGTAAATGAATATGGAGCTGATCAGCAGTATGTGATAGCCAGAAGACATAGTTCGATGGGGCATGACTTTTATTCCTTGATCAGAAATACAGATGGTTATATTGACCAGATGAAGAGCAAACAGTCTATTCCAAATGAAGTTCATTATATGATGGCAGTACTAGTGAAAGGCGGTTTGTTTAACGGTGCAAGTAAGAAAAGTAAGAAGGAGCAAGGATGATGTCTCAATTTTATTTTTCAATTCGTTACTTGCCTGAACAAGCTGATAATGAGCTCCTTGCTGGCCGTTGTATCTCCACAATGCATGGTTTTGTAAGTAACGATCGGAATAGCCAATTTAAAAATTCAGTTGGGGTATCATTTCCACGGTGGGATGAACACTCAGTTGGCAATGTGATTGCATTTGTCTCCACAAATACAGACTTACTCGTTGGTTTATCTTTCCAGCCGTATTTTTCAGCTATGGTTGGTGAAGGAGTATTTGACATTTCATCTGTAGAAACCAGTGCCAGGAGATGTGGATGAAGTTCGTTTTGTTCGTAACCAAACGATAGCAAAGAGCTTTATTGGTTCGAAGAAACGGCGAATCAACAGAGGGATGAGAAGAGCTGAAGTAATCGGACAAGATTATTTCCCTGAATCAGAAGAAGAACGAGAATTTGATTTTTTTCATAGTGTTCCTATGAACAGCTCTTCAACAGATGAATTTGTTTTATTTATCCAGCGAGAAGTTTTTACAGAGGAAAAACAAGAAGGATTTAACAGCTATGGACTGGCTACAAATGATAAATGGAGAGGAACAGTCCCCGATTTCGTGCTTTGACCTTATTTCCAAGTGTTATATTTATGTTCTATAAAAAGAACAAAAAGAGTTTTTACACTAAAATAGTAGAGAAGAGTCAGGTTGCTGACTAATATTTATAGTGAACTGCCGAATAGGTAGCCAAAAGTATGTCAATCCCCGTACTCAGATCATCCAGTGAGCTAACTGCCGAATAGGCAGTAAGAAGAGGACTGGAAGAAAGCAACCTTTAACTGCTGGGCTAGCAGAGAACAAGCCATATGAAGCCTTGGAGTTTTCTGGGGCTTTTTCTTTATAACCGAAGAAAATGTATCCACATAGCTTACAAGCACACCTCACTGCAAAATGTCAGCCTATTGGTTAAGTGGGATATCAGACTTGAAATTATGAGATAAAATGCTGTATATAAAAACACCTATAAACATGCATTATTTTAATGTACATTGAATTAATGTATGTTTTAGTTGCAAGGTGTAATAATGGAAAGTGGGCTACAGAAAATCTACCTCCATCACAGTTACTTCAAAGGAAAATTTACAGAAGTAGAGTGTGTTGGGCATACCAATAACATGGGAACGAATGGTGCTGGTAAATCAACCATGCTTAGCCTTATTCCTTTCTTCTATGGTAAAGAGCCGAGTTCACTGGTAAACCGGGCTGGTGAGAAAAAAGCATTTGCTGATTTCTTGTTACCATCAATGCGATCAATGCTGATTTTTGAGTATAAGCGTTTGGGTGAGCTCAAATGTGTTGTAATGTATAAGTCGAAGAAATCGGTCGCTTATCGGTTTGTTGATTGCAGTGCCGAAGGAGGATTGTTTCAACAACATCTTATGGATCAGTTGGTCGGCACTAGCGATGTGCATGACTGGTTGAGACATGTAGTTTCTAAACACTTCTACGTAAGTAATCAGATTGGAAGCTCAATTGATTACCGAGCAGTTTCTATTAAATGATAAAAAGCGCCTGCAAAAGAAACGTAAATCCCATCAATCTTTATCCTCAACAGCTTACCAGTTCTCACTTTGTTCAAATGACACTCAGATGCAGCATATCGATTCTTTGACAGCAGTAATGTTGAGACACGATAAGCTACTCGCTCAATTTAAAACCATGGTAGTAGACAGTTTTTTATCTGACCAGATAGATATCGGAGAGGCACCTTTCCACATAGATGATGCGGAGTATATCAACAGCCTTAATGTATTGGTTGAGATTGAAAAGCATAGCGTTACGTTTCATGATGCTTTGGATAAAGACGTAGAGCTCAGAGAACAATGGTCATTATTGTTAGCCTATAAAAAACAGTTAGACCAGGCTGCTTCTAAAGTGGAATTAAATCTGATTACTACAGAAGCTTTAATAAAAGACTTGGGAATTCAAACAGGTGAGCTGGAATATGATTATAAAAGTAAAACAGCCGCATTAAGAGAACGTTATAACAATGAATATAATGCCTTAGAAGGTAAGAATAGCCTAATTCAGACGATATATGATGAAAGAGAACGCTGGGATGGAAAGGAGAACATTACGACCAAGATATCTCAGTACGAACAGTTGTCTGATTATGAAGTCAAAATGAACAGCGATAGCGAACACTACAAAGGTTTATTAGAAGCGGTATCACAGCAGGCTGAGGCACACCAAATAAAAATTGGTCAACTGGAAACTGATACAACGAATAAGTTAAGTAAGGCAAAGGAGGACCTATCTACATTAGATAAATCAATGTCTGAGCATTTGAGGCTTGCTCAGCAAAGACAAAATGATCGCTCTGACGAAATGCATGTGCAAATTCGTGAGTTTTTGAAAAGCCGAGCTTTAGAAAAACAACGCATTAACGATGATATTCAAGCGTTCTACGATGATAAAACAAAGGCTTCTTTGTATTCTGAAGACGAGAATAAAGAAATTAGTTCATACGAAAACCAAATTAGTGAAATTGACGAGCAATTAGTAAAGCAAGCTATATATATATCGGAAAAAAGAGAACAACTTGATACTGATACAAAGCTTCGGGACGGCAAACTAGATGAATTTGATCTTAAAAAGAAAGCTCTAGGTAAGGCCGAAAAAGAAAGAGAGAAAATCACTAGGCAGTTAAACCCTGAACCTGATAGCTTGCATGAATTTTTGAATGATACGAAAGACTCCTGGAGAGACACTATAGGGAAAGTGATTCGACCTGAGCTCCTTAACCAGAAAAACTTAAATCCTCAATTTGTCGATGGTTTCCCAAGCTCTGTATGGACTCGAAATAAATCTCAACCTTGTTGAGCAGAACGAGTTTACTAAGTCTGAGAATCAGCTAAAGCAACAAAGAGAAGCCCTCAAAAAAGATATTCTTAACTATGAAGAAGATATAACCCGTATAAAAACAGAACTTGGAAAACTCAACAAGCAAGTCTCTCAGTCTGAAAAGGATCTATCCCAACTGGGAAGAGAAGAAGAAGGATTGAAGAATGAAAAGAAAGAGATAGGTCTGTCAGTAAAAGCAAAAAAAATTGATATAGAGAGGGCGATAAACAACAGGGTTGGGGAAATTGATAAACGTATTCAGCATAGTATTTTAGAGCTAAAAGCATATGATCATGAAACGGATAGTGGTGTTGAAAAGTTAGAAGAAACTGCCAAACAAGAGATACTTACTTTAAAGGCCAACGCTTCGGTTGAAGAAGCAGCAATACAAGAGCAAATTGATCTGAAAGGCCAACTGATTAAAGATATTAAAGCGACTGCGGGTTATCAACTTAAAGAACTCGAGGATACCTTTGAGGCGATATTGAAAAATAGAGGTATTGATCCTTTGACTGAGCAAGTAGCCAAAGAAAGGGCGGCCAAATCTAAGAGTAAATATGAACTAATAAAAAGTTACACGCAGTTAATCAATGATTATCGTAGCTGGGAAAAATCGTTGTGGGTACATATAGATAAGCATGAAAAAGAGGCAACTGAACTTTCAGCATCAGTTGCTCGCTTATCTAGTCAGCTTGAAGACAAAAAGAAAAAGTACCAAGAGCGATTGAAAGAACTAGAGGTTAAAACTAAAGAACATAAGGCAGAGCTAGGTCGGTTAGAGAGAGAGCAGAAAAGTGTAAATAACGCTTATGAAGATGTTAATGATGCACTTGAAAAAGTTCCGACTACACATAAGTCAACCGAAATTAGGGACAATTTGTCTTTAGAGCTGCTACTTGAACGACTAACTAGGAACATTAATAGGATTAAAGTACTGCGTCGTAGTATCGCTGATGCAGTAAAAAAAGTAGGAGAGGTTTTAACAAGTATCGGTTCAAAGAATAAAGTCTATGTTTTGTGGGAAAACATGGAGCAAGACAGGAGTCTGCATTCAATTCATGCCAATTATACGGAAGATTTCTTTATTGAAGGTATCGATGATGTTAGACGTTTATTAGAGGTAGCCATCCCCGACATCAGAGAAGTTACCCTTGAGTCACTCAAAACGGTAGGTGAACGTTATGTGCGTTTCTACCATTCATTGGACACATTAAATAGAAAAGTGAGATCAATTTCCTCAACACTTGGTGAAGAAATAAATACAACAAATCATTTTGAAGCTCTAAGTGACATTAACGTAGAGTTGGTATCAAAAGTCGATGAGTTTGATATCTGGAAAGATTTAAAGGCGTTTAGCGAAGTCTGGTCTAAGTGGATGGAGAGCGATAGGAATGTCCTTCCTAGCAAAGAATTTGTCACGATATTCCGTAGTACCACAGACTCTTTGCGTAGTTGTCAGATAAGTAATGACATTGAGTCTTTAGTCGATATTGATATATCGATGAGAGAAAATGGTCGACCTGTAAACATAAGAAACGATGCTGACCTCAAAGGGCTTAGTAGTGAAGGTATCTCTACACTGGCAGTGATTGTTGTGTTTCTGCGGTATGACTCGTTACTTATGTAAAGACAGTAATGTGAGGATACATTGGCCATTAGATGAACTTGGTAAAATTTCAGATGAAAACGTGATGATCTTATTCGAGCTAATGGATGAACATAACATCTCGCTGTTTTGTGCTCAGCCTAACCCATCTCCTGTATTACTCCGCTTCTTTACCACCAAGAATTATGTGGACAAAAACCTGGGTATTAAACGTTATGTTTCAGTAAAAGGACGTAAGCAAAATCCTTTATTACCTGAAGAGGAGGACAAGTAATCATGAGCACCAGATTTGAAATTACGGTTGAATATCTGCTTGATGAAAAAGTGATATGTGAAGTTTCTTATCCCGAAGCTTTTCGATTCCTCCAAGACTCAATAAATCGTTCCGAAGTTAATGCATTTCTGCATCGAATTTCCAGACAAGTTGGAAACACGAATGACAGCAAAGGTTACTATTGCTCATATGAGACATTAGAAGATCCAAAGAGACGAAAAAAAGCGACTAAACAATTCTCCCATATGCTAGCCGACCTAGAACCACTGCTTGATTGGCTTAGATTAGTGAGAAATGTAGATGCGGAATCTCGTCCAGTAGAAGCTGGCGCAAGAATCTCAGAGTCAGAGCTACTATCTGCAATAGAAGAGTCCTCTTCGATGTCCGAAACTGTTGAATCAGATCGCTTCTAAATTTAAAAAAGTGTCAAGATCTGTTGAATCAAAAACTAAGCTGAGGTCTGTTCTGACGTATTTAACTGACAATGGATACCTACTCTCGGTTGGTAGTTCTGGAGCTGTGTATATAGCGACAGCTAAATGGTCTTTATTATTTGATCAATTAGAATTCATTCACTCATTTGAAGGTTACGAGTTACCAGATGATGAGCCGGAATCTCAGCAGGAGCTCTTCTGATGGGACGTAAAGAAGATTCAAAATCAGCGATTCGTGCACTAAGCAAGCATATCGAGGTAGTTGATGAAAGCTGCTATGTAACTGCTGGTCAAATTGATGACACACCTGAAAATGAATCTGCAATAACAGCCTTAGAAAAAAATCGATTAGCTTATTATGTAGACGACAACCTTGGTGTTCAGGTTCACAGCAAAGTTAGGAGTTTGTTGGATCATGTTACTAGCAGATATAGATTCAGAGAAAAAGTAGGAGCATATTCCAGTCTTATTGAGGATTTAGAATTCAGTATAGAAAGCTACAAGAAATCGAAGACCCGGATGCACACTCCACACGAGCAATACTTTGATGAAATCAGAGAGATAGTCATGGAAATAATGGACATGATTACAGATGCCTTAAGTATGTATCATCATATTGTTTCTGATGAATTTAGTGTCGTGTCTGACATTGATGAACGTATAAGACAGACAACCCGCTGTAAAGATGAATGCTATAAGCTCAGAAACGACAATAAGCTACTTAAGTGTGGTAAAGATAAGAGAATGGGTTGGAACTGATTTACTGCTTGAACGTTTACTAATGAAAGTCTTTAAAGCTCATATTGATCGTAGTTTGAAAGATTTGGCAGCTACCAATCGCAAGCTAATTAGCATGGTGGAGAAACTACAAAAAGATAAAGCAGTTCGTCGATTAAACATGCTGATTGATATCTTCTCGAACAAATTCAAAGAGCAACCTGGTTATCGGCCTGATGTATCGGGAATCATGGACCTGCCTACCTGTGTCTCTCTTGCTGAAAGGCAACGTTTGGGGGATATGTTGATACCAGTAGTGCAAGAGATGAAGAGCTCCTGATGGATATTGCGCTGGATACTTTGGAAAAGGTTCAACCAGAGCCAGATACCGAGCAACCAGAAGGAATTAATGAGGACATTGCCGATGCAAGAGGAGAGACTCTGGAAAATGTTTTTGATCCTCTGACAGAAAATGTAGAGCTGCTATTTCAGGCTATTACCGATACATCCTACAAAGAAGATATTTCAGCGATGAATGCTTACGGTGTTCTTGATGTAGAAGCAACACCTGAGGATTGGATGATTATGGTGATGAGTTACTATGAGGCTCAGAAAAAATCGATTTCCAGATATGCTTTGGTTGAGGAAATTAGAGATATAGCTCAACCATTTGACGGAACATTATATATTAAGGATATGATTTTCAGGAAGAGTACTCGTGAATAAGAAAGTAGTTAAATTGGCCCAACAACTGGTTAAGTTATCAAAAAGACAGTTACCTGATAAACCATCGTATAGACAAATTTGTGATGAAGTAGGGATTGGTGAGTTTAGACGTGGAAAAATTCATCTAACATATTGTGAGTTAAGAAAGCTAGAGCATTTTCTTGATGATTTGTTAGGGACTACTGTTATCGATGTTTCTTTAGATTTCGATAGCCGTTTTGATGCTTCTTTAACACTTTCACAGGAAAAATGGGCTAAAGGTGATGTGTTTAAATCGATGATAAATATGTCATCTTCCACATCGTATATACCTCTGGTTAGTGGTGAGGATATAAAAACCTCCATCGGTACAGTTATTTCGGTTAGAAAAGAATTCTTAGATGTAAAACGGATCAATAAGTTAGTAGTCATTGAAAATGGAGAAGTGCTGGTTTACTGGGAACACGTAATAAAGCTTCTTCCTTTGGAGTACAAAGACGCTGTCATCGTATATCGGGGACATGGTGACAATCAGACTGCGGTTAGGGAAGTTATTAGAGGACTTAGCAAAGAAACGAAGGTGTTAGTTTTTTATGATTACGATGCTGCGGGAATTGATATGGCGTTAAACTTGGCCGAAATAAGGTCTATCGACTTACTTGTGCCGAAAGTGTTGTCACCAGAAGTTTTAAATTTGACGAAATCAGATGAGTATCATGAGCAATATCCTCAACTAACTAAGCGCCTGCAAGATCCTGAGACACCTATTAGAGTAAGAGAACATTTGTCAAAAATAGATGCTGGGAGGCTAGCGATAACACAAGAACATTTAATTGTTCACAAAGCGACGTTAGAAGTAATTGAAGTTATGGAGTACCAAAAATGATTGGTGGTGGTCTAAGCACAAAAGAGAGCCGCTTTCGGGCAATAGAAATGTTTGCGTATTGGGAAGGTATGGTTAATGCGTCTATGTTAGCTGATTTGTTTCAGGTAACGGTAAACAATATTACAAAGAGTTTAGCTGAGTATCGTAAGGAATATCCCCATGCTCTTGTATACAACAAAAGTGAAAAAAGATTTGAGCCAACAGGTGACTTTTCTCCTCAATACATAGAAAGGTCGTGGGAAGAGTATTCTGCTTTTTTAAGACTAAATTGCTCTATTTATTTTTCTTCTCTTTGGGGAGAAAATACTTTGGACTTTGGTCCCTCAAGCTCTTGTCAAGTAAACCCAGAAGTTAGCCGTTATCTTTCACAAGCTATTGCTAAAAAGCTTTCTATCGAGGTGACTTACCATTCTCTAAATCATCCAGAAGGTTTAAAAAGAATACTACACCCGGTTGCGTTAGCTAGTAGTGGGTTACGCTGGCATTGCCGTGCATACGATGAGCGTAGAGGAGAGTTTAGAGATTTTAACATTAATCGTATGAGAGATTTATCGATAGTTGGTGGTTCTAAATGGTTAGCTAAAGATGATCGTAGTTGGATGCAAACAATAACATTGAAAATTGCTCCGCAACCCACTCTTACTGATGAACAGAAAAAAGTAATCATGATGGATAGGGGGAAGGTGAGTATTATGAAGTTAAATTGAGAGCAGCAATGGCAGAGTATTACTTACAATATCATCTTATAGACAAGCAGATACGGTTAGATGATCCTGTTACAAGACCTCTTTATTTAGAAAATTATGAAGAGGTTAAAGAATGGCTTTTTGATTAACACACTATGTCGCATGACTTACTCCTGCTTTGTAGGCGAATTAATTGAGACTAGCTTTTTAAGCAATATGTCAGTTTGGATATACAGAGCCACACTACTAAAATGGGACAATCCACTAAGTGATTTTTCAATACCTAGAGTTGTACGCGTATTACTAAATTAGTAAATATGCAAACAAACTTCTGTCCAAAACTGAGCTAAGATACAGCTCTTCAGTGTTCAGATTTCCAGTGTTCTGGCTGATGTTTGTCATGGTTAGTCGCTGCATGGTTAATCGTTGTGATCACCCAGCGGTGTGTTTTTCTACTAATGTTGCCTGAATCTGTAAGTAGTTTTCTTTCACCGCATTCACCAGACTTAAATAGAAGCAAGAAATAGGACACCTTATGCTTTCATGTTAGGACGCCATATGGTTTTGCACTGTTCTTAACTAATTGATTCGTAGTCGGGTGTTAGGACATCTTATGGTTTCAGCGACAATTGAAGCCTGCAATATATGTTCGCATAAATTGCAGGCTTTTTCGTTTTTCTTACCCAATAAAGCCTCCTAAGCAGGAGGCTGTCGGTGTTAGCTCGTGCTGTTAAGGCATTTTAATCAGCCGGAAACGGGCATTGCGAATACGCTTAACCGTTTGTTCTTTCAACTGATTCTTCTTGACCTGTATATGACACAACTCGAGGATTAAACCAAATGCCATGGCAAAGTAGACGTAGCCTTTATTCACATGAATATCTAAACCTTCCGCCATCAGTAATCCGCCGAGGAGCACCAAAAATAGCAAGGCTAACGTTTTGAATCCTGGGTATTGAGTCACAAGATGCATATTTCGGAGCATTCCGATCAGTCATTTCGGGATTATCCGATCACCCATTTCGGTTTAAACCGATCACTGATTCCGCGATTATCCGATCACTTTTAGCCTCACTCCGAAATCGGTGATCGGAATAGCGAAAACCCCGATCGGAATGCCCGAAATCCTACCTTTTTCTCTTTTAAATCAATAGCTCGCTATTCTTTACTTCTTAAACAAGAACGTAAGGAAGCGACCATGGCCAAAAAGAGAACTCCAATGAACAAAATCAAAGAGGTATTACGCCTTAAGTACGACTGCGGTCTCTCAAATCGCAGCATCGCTTCTTGCCTGAAACTCGGCCCGTCCACCATATCGGAACTCCTTACTCGCTTTAAACAAAGCCAACTTGGTTGGCCTCTGCCTGAAAGTTGCAGCGATGCTGATCTCACGCAAGCGCTGTATCACGGTAAGAAAGCCAGTCGCGATAAAGTCATGCCAGACTTCACGCAATACGCAGTCGAACTCAGACGTAAAGGCATGACGAAGATGTTGCTCTGGCAGGAATATCATGAGCAATATCAAGAGAAAGCTTACGCTTACACTCAGTTCTGCGAGCACTTCACTCGCTGGCTCAAAACCCAAAAGCGCAGCATGCGCCAGCTTCATGTGGCGGGTGATAAGCTGTTTATCGATTACTGTGGCCCTCGGCTTCAGGTGGTGAACCCTGACACAGGCGAAGTGCGCGAAGCCGAAGTGTTCGTGGCGACCTTAGGTGCGTCCAACTACACCTATGTGGAAGCCTTCCCCAGCCAAGGAAAGTCTTACTGGCTAGAGGCGCATGCCAATGCGTTCGAGCACTTCGGTGGCGTCCCCCATCTCTTGGTTCCCGACAATCTGCGTAGCGCGGTCAGTAAAGCGAATCGCTATGAGCCAAGACTGAACGACAGCTATCAGAAACTGGCCAATCACTATCAAACCGCCGTGATGCCTGCTCGCCCTTACAAACCGAAAGACAAAGCCAAGGCGGAGAATGCGGTGCTCCTCGTCGAACGCTGGATCATGATGCGGCTTCGCCACCAAACCTTCTATACCTTCAAAGAGCTGAATCTCGCTATCCGAGCGCTGATGGATGAGTTAAACCAACGTGAGATGAAACAGTATGGCGCGAGTCGCAAAGCCTTGTTCGACAAACTCGATAAACCTGCATTAAAGCCGCTACCCAAGCAGCGATACCTCTATACCGAAACGAGACAAGCCAAGGTTGGGCCTGACTATCACGTCGAATATCGCCGTCACTACTACTCGGTTCCCCATCAACTGGTTGGCCACCACGTCGAGCTGGAAGCCTCCAACCGTCTGGTGCAGATCTACCATCAAGGTAACTTGGTCGCCCAGCATCCACGCAGTCAAAGAGAGCGCGGAAACAGCACCCAACCAGAGCACATGCCGAGTCATCATCAACATCAGAAGTGGTCGCCTGGACGCTTGCTCAACTGGGGAGCCAATATCGGCCCTGCCACCCGAGAAGTCGTCAATAAGATGCTGAACGCCAAACCTCATCCAGAGCAGGCCTATCGTTCCTGTCTTGGGTTACTCAACCTGAGTAAAGCCCATGGTGAATCACGCCTAGAGCAAGCCTGTAAAGATGCGCTGATGCTGACAAAACCGAACTACACCTTCATCAATAATCTGCTGAAAAACAATCGCGAGGGGCAACTGAGTAAAGATAAAGCGAATACACCGAACCTTGTTCACAGCAATGTTCGTGGCCCGAACTGTTATCACTAGGAGAAAGGATATGAACACACTCAATGACCAACTCAAAACCCTGCGCTTAAGTCATGCGGCGAAAGCGTTAGAGCAGCAACAAGAGCAACTGACCACCTACGCAGAGCTGGACTTCGAGGAAAGGTTAAGCCTGCTTCTGGAAAGTGAAATCTTGAATCGTAATCAGAGCAAAATCCAACGCTTAAAACAACAAGCCAAGCTGAGAGTGGATGCTCAGCCGAGCCAACTCATCTACAAGGAGGGGCGAAACCTCAACCGCAAACAGATGAGTGAACTTCTGACGGGGAGTTATCTGCACAAGCACCAGAACATTTTGATCACAGGCCCAACAGGTGCAGGCAAAACCTATCTTGGCTGCGCTCTGGCAAGTAGCGCCTGCGACCAACAGCAAACCGTCAGATACTACCGATTAACTCGCTTGCTCGATGACCTGACCGCAGGTCGTCTGGATGGTAGCTATCAAAAGCAACTTCAATCCCTAGCTAAAAAAGCGCTGCTTATCCTCGACGACTGGGGAATGGAAAAACTGACTCAAGAGCATGCGGGTCACTTGTTAGAAGTGCTTGAAGACCGCTACCAAAACAGCAGCACAATCGTCATCAGTCAGTTACCTGTAAAGGAGTGGTACAACATGATCGGCAACGCCACCGTCGCAGACGCTCTCATGGATAGGCTGGTACACAATAGTCATCGAATAGAAACTGGGCGGTGAGTCAATGAGAAAACTGGCGCAATCCGATCACTTAGAGTAAAAATAGGAAGAGAGAAAAACGGCAGGATCAGGTGATCGGAATAAACCGAAACGAGCGATCGCAATCACCGAAATACGCAACAAGATCGTTAATCTTCTCTGCCGTCAGGATCATGATAACCGCAGAGACCAAAATAGCCGCAACCATCACCGGAATTTCGGAGGTGAGTCCCACCGCTGTAATCACAGAGTCCATCGAAAAGACGGCATCCACCGCAACTATTTGCAACAAGACAACGGCTAATCCGGTTTTGACTTTCGTCGAATGTGCGGATTCAGTATGTCTCAACCAAGCCCAAAGTTCTTTTGCGCTCTTGGCCAAAAGAAATGCACCACCTAACAACATGATCATATCTCGCCCTGTTAGCGTCATGTACGTCGAAGTTAGTATTGGTTGCGTTAGGGACATAACCCATGAAATAGAGAAAACAAGCACAATACGTGTGATGACGGCTAAACCGATACCTAAGTTTCTGGCCATCTTTCGTTGGCTTTGAGGTAAACGTTCGCACAGAACTGAAATAAAAACGACATTATCTATGCCGAGCACGACTTCTAGGAAAAGAAGCGTAGCAAAAATCGCTAAAATTTCAGGTTGTAGGAAGGGTTCTAACATAAGGATAGCTCCTCAGTTAGATAGGATAACGTGATGTAAGGTCGCCTAAAAGGGTCGGCCATGGTTTTTAACTACCTCTGCTATGTTGATTTGACCGTTGAAGTTAATCACCGCATGAAAAAGAGTTCAACTGGGGAATGTGTAACATTGTGTGAATATTGATATTTATGATTACCCATTAAATATCATTTCTAATTATTGAAGAGGCATTTTGTATTTTATCGGTGGATGTTTTTACAAAGCCAAATAATAAGGAATTGCTATTATTTTGAGAGAAGTGTGACGAGGGATAAACACCCACATCAGATAAGGCAAGCTTATTGGATAGAGTCAGTGTACATCCGGAAATATTTGCAGTGAGGTGTAATCCGCCTTGGCTCGGGATACGATATAAGCCATTTATATCATCGATGAACTTAACAAGCTGGTGGTATTTTTCGCCCTGTGCATGCGTGCTTGGTGGCGGGAATCATCTTATCCATGCGATCCGTCGCAATCAAGTCATCAAGATTTTGCGGTTTAACAACGCGGTGTATGGGTTGAGCACAGGTCAGTTTTCGTCAATGAGTGAGCAAAGGTTTATTGCAAAATCCTGCCCTGAGGGATCGCCAGATCATTTGACCAGATTCTTGATGATCAGAAGCGCCTTAGCATTGAGAAGCATGGCCAAGGCGAGCTTCATGCACTACTCAAAAAAGAGAGCTATGAACGCGTGTGCTGATGTTGCTCCAAAAATCCGACTGCCCTTGTATTCTCTCGTCTATCGGCATCGCGCAGCGCTTTAATATCTTTGGATGGCGGTGCACCAAACAGGCGGCTGTACTCGCGGCTAAATTGGGATGGGCTTTCGTAACCCACGCGAAACGTAGTCGCCATCGCATCAAGATTTTCGGTCAGCATCAAGCGGCGGGCTTCACTTAAACGCAGTTTCTTCTGAAATTGCAGCGGGGTCATCGACGTCATGGCGCGAAAGTGGGTGTAAAACGATGACTTGCTCATCCCGGTATAAGAGGCTAATTCGCCCACGCTCAGTGGTTTGACAAAGTTGCTTTTCAGCCAATCGATCGCTTTGGCAACCTGGTGACTATGGCTACCAGCGGTGACAATTTGGTTCAGGCGCGCACCTTGTTCTGAAGTGAGCAGACGATAGAAAATTTCTCGTTTAATCACAGGAGCGAGAATCTTGATGCTCGCCGGATCATCCTGCAATGCCATCAGACGTATGAAAGCATTCAACAGCGGTTCAGAGAGCTCGCCAACCGCTATCCCTTTTTGTGCTTCATTGCTGGAATTAAACGACAGCTCCGCCTCGGTGATGAGCTGTGAGATCTCCTGCAAGTCGAGTTCCATTACCAGTCCAAGGTAAGGGGAATCCTCACTGGCTTCCATGATGTTGGCAATAATAGGCAAATCAACGGAGGAGATAAGAAAGTGGTTTGCATCATAAACAAAACTCTCCTCGCCAAGTAAAACGCGCTTTTTTCCCTGTGCAATCAAACAAATGCTCGATTTATGCGTGTAGCTGGTTGGGGAAGTTGGTGATTTCCAGTGACTTAGGTGCACGCCCGGAATGGCGGTTTCAAACTGATTGGCGCTGGGCGTCCATTTTTCGATTTGTTTAGCGAAAACTTCAGTGGCTTGCGCCAAAGCATTTGAATCTTTCATTTAGGCTCCCTGTATGAGGTCACGGCCATTCGCGCGGATTCGGACGCTCGCACTGATAACGGATGCTTGTAGTTATAACAGCAAATGTGCGTTTGTAAAGAATATCAGGCAAGGAGAAGCCACGTAAATCTGCGACGTAGCAGAGAGGATTTTTCCGTCTCGCATCAAGAAAAGGGCATTGTTCTTATCTTTTGTTGTTAATAATTAAATACTTATTGATTGGTGTTTGCTCAGTGTTACCTTGAAAGAAGATTGATTTCCTTACGGTATATTGAACTTAGACTGGAAGAAAAGGCAAGAATTAGCGTTGATTAGGCTAACAAGATTCCATAGATCGGGCGTACATTTAGTTCTACTGAAGAGGAATCTGCAATGGCGGTCAAGGTCAATAACTCGCAGTGAGCGAATTTTTGTATCACCGTCTGGATTTTTGCGTTAACCAAGAGTAACTGGAGTCAGCAATGAACAATGAAGCAAACACTTTTATTCCCGAAGAACTGAAAGCCGGCCTATTTACTGGCAGAGGGCTTTTTGATTTTGGTGAAAAAAACGTCGCGTATGCGGACTACTTCACCGGAACCAGTTACTTGGCTTTGCTCAACTTGCCGGGATTGATTGTTGTGAATGTGACTTTTGAACCCGGCTGCCGCAACTTTTGGCATATTCACCACAAAGGTGGGCAAATCCTGCTTGTCACGGCTGGCCGTGGTTGGTACCAAGAAGAGGGCAAACCCGCACAAGAGCTCCATCCTGGCGATGTGGTGCACATTGCACCGGGCACTAAACACTGGCATGGCGCGGCCAAAGACAGTTGGTTTGCTCATGTCGCGATTGAAATTCCAGCAGAAGGCTCAAGCAACGAATGGTGTGAGCCCGTTTCTGACCAAGATTACAACGCCTTGCAATAAGCACCAACGATGAAAAAGTTACGCTATCGGTATGGTGCACTCACCTTGCTTAGCATATGCACGCTATTGTCTGCGAAAGCTATTGCTGCGACCCACGTCGGAGAAACCCACGATGAAGATACGTTTTATTTTTAACGATCGCACGGTGACGGCAACACTGGAAGATTCACTGTCCACTCAGGATTTCCTTCGCCAGTTACCGCTGACCGTTGAGCTGGAAGATTACGCCCGCACAGAGAAGATTGCCTATTTGCCAAGTAAGTTAACCCGTGAGGGCGCGCCATCTGGTACCAGTTCAAAAGCGGGCGATATTTCCTACTATGCACCATGGGGGAATCTGGTCATATTCTATCGAGACTTCGGTTATGCCGCTGGCCTGATTAAATTGGGCCAACTCGATAGCGGACTTGAGCGTTTTACTGATAATGGATCAATGAAAGTGACTATCGAAAGGTTTGAATAACCCCGAAAGAGCAGTCTGAGAATTATTTTTCGCGCAGTGCTATGGGTATGATTTTAGTTTGTCAGGCATAGAAATTAACCGCGACTTTATTAAAATATAACACTGATTAAAGACAGATAATACTATTGATAAGTAATTCTTAGCCATAAATTTATTTTCGGATAAATTTGGGGGGTTAGGTAATGATAAATATTATCTTTCTACCGACATATACCTAATAAAAAGTGAAAATAGAACTGACTTTAAAGAGAAAAGTCTCGTAATTTTCCATCAGGATTTTTATATTAAATTACTGATTAAACCGTATTTGATGATATTCAATGGCAATGTTTTTGTCATTTGGAATGTCATTAATAGGAGATTTAACAATGAATTCAAACAATAAAATGGCAATGAGCGAAAACGCAGAAAAAGCGCCAAATGAAGGACGCCGAGACGTCCTCAAATTAGCAGGCGCAGGTTTAGTAACATTAGGAGTAGCGTCTATGACATCAAATAAAGTGATGGCCCAATCAGAACTCAAACTCAGTGATGAGTGGGATAAAACATTTACTAAAAGCGATAAAGTAGAGCATAAAAAAGTCACCTTTAACAACCGTTATGGTATTACCTTGGCTGCCGACCTCTATCAACCTAAAAATGCCAGCGGTAAGCTTGCTGCTTTGGTATTAAGTGGTCCGTTTGGGGCGGTGAAAGAGCAATCCTCGGGCTTATATGCACAAACGATGGCAGAGCGCGGATTCGTGACTCTCGCATTTGACCCTTCTTACACGGGTGAAAGCGGCGGTGAACCACGCAACGTGGCATCGCCAGACATCAACACCGAAGATTTCAGCGCCGCAGTCGATTTCGTTGGCTTACTGCCGAATGTGGATCGTGAACGAATCGGCGTGATTGGCATTTGCGGCTGGGGCGGTATGGCTCTTAACGCCGTAGCAGTCGACAAACGGGTGAAAGCGGTGGCGGTTAGCACCATGTATGACATGACTCGGGTGATGTCAAAAGGCTATAACGATAGCGTAACACAGGAGCAGCGAGCCGCGGCACTTGAGCAACTGAGCCAACAACGTTGGGCTGATGCCGAAAAAGGTCAACCCGCTTACGGCCCAGTGTCGCTTGAGCTGAAAGGCGGTGAGCCGCAGTTTGTGGTTGAGTATGCGGCGTACTACAAGTCACCTGAGCGCGGCTTCCACCCTCGTGCGATCAATTCCAACGCCTCATGGACCTTGACTACGCCACTGTCGTTTATGAACATGCCCATCCTAACGTACATCGCAGAGATCTCGCCTCGTCCGGTGCTGTTTATTCATGGAGAGAAGGCCCACTCTCGTTATTTCAGCGAAACCGCTTTTGAAGCGGCTGCAGAGCCAAAAGAGCTGATGATTATACCGGGAGCCAACCACACCGATCTGTACGACCAGATGGATGTGATCCCATTTGACAAAATGACTTCATTTTTCCAGCAACATCTGAGTAAAAGCTGAAGTTGACTTTTCGAGTCGATGACGATCTCGCGAGATGAATAGGTCGAAATGAACGTTTTCTGATAGACAAATCATCTACCCCGAAAAAACACCTGTATTGCTCCCCCGAGCAAGGCAGGTGTTTTTGTTTGTAGCGAATGAGCCCAAAATTATGATCTTGCTTCGAATGTGAGAGGGGCTAAACATATTAAAAAAGTTTCTGTTATGTTAGCAATTTGTTGCGTATATTTCTCTATGAACTAAGGTTTTATGCATAACAATAATTAATGGTTGGTTGGTGTGGATAGAGACTACTATCGTTTACGGGGCGATTTTCTCCCGTTGGCTCAGACACAAAAAACGTTAGGCGCACTGGACGAGTCTGACTGGGTCAGTCACGTCAATCGGGCTTGCTATGAAGGTGGATGGCAAGTTTACCCTTTGCGTGGATTGGCAAAATACAGTGAAAGTTCGCCCATTTTGCAGTCATTTGCTCTGGAAGAGTCGCAAGACGAAGGAGACTACGTCGATTACTCAGCAATGAAGGCCTTTCCGGAGCTGGAAGTTTTTCTCTCTCAGCTTTGCTGCCCACTTCTCTCCATTCGGCTTATGCGCCTGATGCCCGGCTCGGTGATCCACCCACATCGTGATAGGGGGCTTTGCTTCTCAAATGGGCAAGCGCGCTTGCATTTATCTCTGGCTTCAGAACCCGATGTCGAGTTTGTAGTGAATGGTGAATCAGTTCATATGGCACCTGGTGAGCTGTGGTACCTGAACGCTGATTGTGAACACGCGGTGTATCATTCTGGCAGCGCGCCGCGTATTCATGTTGTGATCGACTGCATTGCAAATGACTGGTTGCGAAATATGTTGTGTTTACCGGAGCATCACGATCTAGCAGATTACTCAGTCGCTGAACGCCAAGCTTGGCTAGTTGAATTGGCTGAAAAGATGGTAACTTGTTCGCATGAGGAGCGCTATGGACTGCGTGCACCGATAAGAGATTTTGCCACCAGTCTTGCCAAGCTAAGTAATCTCGAACTGCATCCAGATCTGTTACTGGATACTGACTTTACGATGACAGCTTCTGGGAAAGCGGTATCAATGACCACTGCCGCACAGTGTGCAGAAGAAGTATTGCGCACTGCTGTGTTTGTCCGCGGTATTCATCAGGCTATTCGCGAAAGATTACCCTCTGAAGCACCTATTTCCGTGTTATATGCAGGAACTGGTCCCTTTGCGACTTTGCTACTGCCGCTGATGGGGCTGTTTTCTGCTGCACAGCTTCAGGTCACGATGCTGGATATTCACAACGAGTCCTTGGACAAGCTCCAATTCCTTGTAGAAGCGCTTGGTTTGGGAGATCGTGTGGCAGACTATGTTTGTGCCGATGCAACTTGTTGGCAGTCTGCAGAGCAGTTTGACTTGATTGTTTCCGAAACCATGAAGGCGGCGCTCGCGACAGAGCCTCAGGTCAGTGTTTTCTCCCATTTAGTGGCATTCCTTAAACCATCGGGTTCATTGATTCCGCAGGCTATAGAGTTAGCCTTGAATGGCCTTGATCTCAACGGGAAACGCATTCCTTTAACAGCCAAAGGGCGTCTGGATCGTGCAACGGCCTTTGATTTGGCAAACGGCAATCAACAAGCATTAGACATGCGTGCATATCTACCCGCTGAGAGCGAGATTCAGGCGATTGAGATTTGCACCAACATTCAGGTTTATGGACATCATCTTTTAACTGGCTATGACTGTAGCCTGAATCTTCCGTTTGTGATCTCGTTATCATCATCGGATCTGCAAGCCATGAGCGGCTGTGAAAAGTCGCAGATCACACATGTTGTACAGCTCTCGTATTCCACCGGTTCAGCTCCGGGTTACACCTTATCATTTACGCCGTTAACCACTGCGGTAGCGGTAATCGAGGGACAAGAATAATGCGAAAAGGAACCACTGTAGAATTCCAGCAGCAACGTCGTCAGATTATCGGTACGGGCCTTGCGGCGCTAGGCATGGCCAGTTTAGCGGGGCTATCAGCCCCAGTGTTTGCCGATAACCAATTATCAAAGAAACAGTACTGATCAAAACAACTGTAGCCGCTTGACCGAACAGCAAGTAGCTCAATTTGGTATTAAGGCGCCAAGCTTTACTGTTGAAACACCTGAAGGGGAGATCTTGACATTATCAAGGCGGCTTCGAGTCGCGCGTCGATATCAGGATCTCATGTATCTCTCATACCAGAATGAATCTTCTATTCATGTCTATGATTCAGTCTCTTTACTGCCTCGATATGAAATCCTATTTGATGCAGAGCTCGGCACACTAAAAGATTTTGCCGTAAGCGAAAGCGGCGATGTTTTTGTACTGCTTACTGGCCAGCACACCATTGCTCACTTAAGTTCTAATGGAGCCTTCATCAAGTCTATTGGTGAATTTGGTATTGATAAACCGCAGCAGCTCAACGGGCCAAGTTCACTCACGGTCGATTCTTTAGGCAATCTTCATGTTTGGGATGCAGGATCTCGACAGATCAAAGTTTTTACCCCCAACAATCAGTTCGTGCGCCAGTACGGTCAGGCTCGCTTTAGCTCGGTGCGGACAGTGCGAAGTATTGATGGGCGAGAAGCCTTAGTCGTGCTAGGTGGCGCGTTGGGAGACAGAGAATGGCGTTTTACACAGGATGGTAGTGCTTTGCCAAGCCTCTAGTTCAAGATTGTGACATACAAAATCAACATTATGCCTTTAAAAATGGGATTGCAAACGTGCAGAAATTGATATTACCGGATGGTTTACATGTTCGCCCCTCTCGGCCAACAGATAAGCCTTTTATAGAAAATCTTCATCGTGAGGTTCGGCAGGATTTGCAACTAATCGAAGGTGAACAGGATTTTATTGAGTCAATTGTTGAAATGCAGTTTCGGGCTCAGACGCAGGGTTATGGCGATCAGTTTCCTAACGCGATGTACTTTATTATTGAAAAGCATCACGAGCCCATTGGAAAGGCAACGCTTGATTTTGGGAGCAATGAAGTACGTCTTATTGATCTTGCATTTCTGCCTAAGGCCTGCGGATTGGGCTTTGGTCAGGCTGTGATTCAATCATTTCAAAAGGCAGCAGCGCAAGTAGGAGCACCCATGACACTGTCTGTGCTCAGGTCAAACATAGGAGCAAAACAGCTTTACCATCGATTAGGATTTGAACTCGAAGCATCTAAGCCACCCTACGAGTTATTAATTTGGTATCCCCCTGCGATGAAGCGTGTGATAGGCGGATAACTCACGTTTACCTCGTCAATATCGACCAGTGTTTAAGGATTAATAAAAGGATCAAAGATGGAAAAACTAAAGCGCAGTTTGTTTGAAAATGTGATCGATCAAAATATTGAAGTGTACACAACGGATGGCAAACAAAAGCTAAACGACTTGCAAGTGGATGCCGTTGATGAGTGCAAACTTAACAGTCGTGAGTTTGAAGGGTTTTCAGTCACGTTAACCGCCAAATCCTCTTGTCCGCTTGCTGATGATACCTACTGGTTAAAACATCCTCAGTTGGGTGAAATGCCACTGTTCTTGTCTGCTTTCGAAAAAGACAAATATCAAATAATTGTCAGCGTAAAGAAAGAAGCATAAAGGAGTTTAATGATGTCAGATCCATTCATTGGGCAGGTCACCCTCTATGGCTACAGTTGGGCACCTAAAAATTGGTCTTTGTGTAACGGTCAAATAATTCAAGTGAGCCAAAACCCAGCGCTTTTCTCGCTAATGGGCAGCGCGTATGGTGGCGATGGCAGAACAACTTTTGCTTTGCCAGATTTTCGTGGCAGAGTACCGGTAGGGCTTGGCACCTTAGGTGACGTTACTTACGAGCGAGGCAATGCTGGTGGCGCTGAAAACGTAACGTTAACCTTAGCAAATATCGCGCACACCCACGACGTGCAAGCAAGTACAGAAACGGCTGACATTCCATTCGCAAATGCTCCAGGCCCAAATCAAATGGCGACGCAGACGGCAGTGCCTATATATGCCGAAGCTACAAGTTTGGTAAATACCTCGGGCTCCACGGTATCAAGCATTGGCGGCGATCAGAGCCACAATAATATGCAACCCAGCTTATCTCTTAACTTTGCCATTGCACTCACTGGCATTTATCCGAGCCGAAACTAAGGAGGTCATCAATGGAAGGGTTTATGGGACAGTTAACGATGTTTGCCGGCAATTACTCGCCATTTAAATGGGCGTATTGTGACGGGCAGCTTCTGTCAGTTTCGGGGAACGAGGCGCTTTTTTCTTTGCTTGGTACTGCTTATGGCGGTGATGGTAGAAGTAGTTTTGGGTTTCCTGATATGCGAGGTCGATTACCTATGGGGTTTGGCAGTGGTCCCGGATTAACGCCAACACAGATAGGAACAATGAAAGGGGTAGAAACGGTCACCTTAGATATCAGTCAAATACCATCGCATAGCCATAATTTTCAGGTAAGTAACAACGCCGCTACGGGTACAAACCCTGCTGGGCAAGTGTTGGGTAAAGCGGATATCTACTGTGAGCCAGCAACGGCTCAGTATGGCCCTTCAGCCATGTATGACGGCATCATTGCTTCCATGGGAAGCAATGATGTGCATGAAAACAAAATGCCTAGCCTTGGGATTAACTTTATCATCTGTCTAAATGGCATTTACCCATCTAGAAACTAAGGAGAAGAGTCATGGCTGATTGTTTTATCGGTGAAGTCCGAATGTTTGTTTGCAATTTTACACCTGAGTGGTGGACCAGTTGTGAAGGACAACTACTACCTATATCGCAAAATCCAGCACTTTTTGCGGTAATCGGCTGTAACTTTGGTGGTAATTGTCGCACCACCATGGCGGTGCCAAATTTACAATGTAGAGTACCGATGGGGACGGGGACAGGTCCTGGCCTGACAGAAAATATGTTGGCTGAAAAGCAAGGCGAAAATGCTGTTGTGTTATATGAGTCGGACTTACCTGCTCATACCCATACTTTTTATGGCACGACTTCATTAGGCGGTACGGTTGATACGGGGCAGGGGAATCTACTTGCACAATTTCCACACGGTAACGTTTATGATAAAGCTCCTAACGCGCAAGAGCAGATAGCGATGGATTATGATGCGCTTGGTACTAATGGTATGGCAAATGCTGGGCATGAAAACCGCCAACCATTTTTGGCAGTTCGGTTCGCATTGGCACTGGATGGCACATTTCCTCAGCGAAATTAGCCTATTGGGTGAGCGGGTACGAGTAAGCTGCCGGCCTTTCGCGGGCGCTTACTCTCCTTTTTGTCGTTGTATGGTATGGAAGTGTCATTTTGGCTTGTAAATTAGCAACCTATAGTCGTTTCCCTTACGAGTGGTGATTAATGCATAAAAAAGAAGCTTATCTACGGTTAAATCTTATAAAGTTAACACTCGTGCTGTACGGTATTATTGTTGTTTTTTTTTCGCCTATCGGTCATGCGCACGAGATTGAGTTTGTTAATTTTGGCAACAAGATAAAGCTGCAACAGAGTGATCCCGAGCAGGCGAGCGTGTATCGACTGGCAAATTCGGATCAGCGAGTGGAACTGAGCAACCGGCTGATAGTAAAAGTCAGGCTAGGAATGCGTGACGACGTCATCAATGCGCTAAAAAGGAAGGTCAAAGTCGAACAACTTGTGGTCTTGGGGCCTTTTGCTGAGCACGAGTTTTTGGTGGTGTCGCTAGAAGAGCAGGCCGCAGAGAATCTAGCCCATGCACTTGAGGTTGCCAATGGTTTGGCTGGCGTGGCTTACGCTCAGCCAGATCTTTTACAAGTTAAAAGCAAACTTGAGCTTGACATACAGAACCCAGATCAACAGGTAAGAAACATCTTACTAGAATCACGGGGAGCGCGAGGTTTTCCGTATCGATTGTTTCGCTTAGATACCTGGCAAAAGGAATTACAACAAATAACGCGCGGTAAAGGAGTCACCATTGTGGTCATTGATGATGGGTTCGATTTAGAACACGACGCCTTTAGTCAAACCAAGCTATTGCTCACTTACGATATTGAAAGAAGGGTTAAGGATGTTGCGCCGCAAAGCCCGATGGATAGACACGGGACTAAGGTCTTGGGAGTCATTGGTGCGAGGATGAGTCCCCTCGTCCAAGTTGAAATGGCAGGGTTAGCAACCGACGCGGGGTTCATTGCCGTTAGACAGACAAAAAGCTGGACTAGCCATACGTTAGAATCATTACACATCGCGAAATTGGCCAATGCTGATGTAATCAACATGAGCTGGCGAACGCAGCTGCTATTGGAGCCAATCAAAGATGCCATTGATGGATTGGCGCAAACTGGCCGAGACGGGAAAGGGACGATGGTTGTTCTAGCAGCGGGCAACAGTGGCAGTATGATTAAAGAAAATAGCACAGAGGCAAGTATTAAATCTGCGGTGGTTATTGGTGCGCTAGGGAAAGATGGTATGCCCGCAAGTTACAGTAATTTTGGTCAATCGGTTAGTGCTTGGATGCCCGGCTATAGCGCGAAGGTTCCTGCAAAAAATAATGCCTACAGTAGTTTTGGTGGCACCTCTTACGCAGCCGCCTATGGCACAGGCATGATTGCACTGCTGCTAGCATCAGAACCAGAACTCTCGGTTGATGAGGTCAAACAAAAGCTGGCTCAAGTAACCGATGTCGCACAAGGCAATCGACAACTGAGATGATGAGAACAACGGTGTTAGTTTTTGCTAACACAATAAGTTGAATAAAGGACACTCCCACCTTGAAGCGAGCTTCAGGGTATAAAATGTGGATAAAACTATGGATACAGAACATAACAGCGCAGTGATATTTAGGCACAGTAAACTACAAACCCATATTAAGGCCGCATTGCTATGCAGTGCTGCTATTCAATTACCTGTGGCAGTGGCTTCATCAACGCTAGCAAATGCAGAGACATTACAGGGCGGGGCGGCTCATACCGTTGTTCATCAGCAAGCACTAGAGTACGTGCAGTCAAGATTAACTAGCAAAGCCATTACGGTCACGCGCGATCCAAATTGGGGACGGCTTGAGTTTTTACAATGTACGGGTGTCCTAGGGTGTTCCACCTTTCCAGACGAGGCCCGTTGTAATGAAAACGCTCCGCTTTGTAGTTGGGATCCTGGGACGCCTAGTAATAATCCTCCATCCTTTAACAGCAGCGCATCGACTAACTTTGCAGAAAATGACACGGGCACAGTGCTGGATGTTAATGCTGACAATGGTGATGGCGGTAGCAATGACTCAGGGATCACTTATTCCTTATCTGGTACAGACGCTTCGCAGTTCAATATTAACTCAAGCTCTGGTGTCATCACGTTTAAGACTGCACCGGATTATGAGAATCCGGGGGACAGTGGCGGCAACAACGTTTATAACCTTACCGTCACAGCCAATGATGGTGGAAGTAGCAACAATACAGCGATACAAAACATTACCATCACTGTGACCGACGTAGATGACACGGCGCCGGACGCGCCTTCCACGCCGGATCTTGATACCGCCTCTGATACAGGTGCATCGAATACCGACAACATAACCAATGACACAACGCCAACCTTTAGTGGTACTGCCGAAAGTGGCTCGACCGTTACCTTGTATAGCGACCAAGTCGGCGGTGGCTCAACCGTTATAGGCACTGGCACTGCAACCGGTGGTAACTGGCAGATCACGACCGACGCATTAACGGCAGGAGTGACGCATGCAATTACCGCCAAAGCGACGGATTCGGCAAATAACGTCAGCAGCAGTTCAAGTGCTCTCAGTGTAACTATTGACAACACGGCACCATCCGCGCCAAGCACTCCTGATCTCGCGGCGAGCAGCGACACAGGCACTTCGAATACCGACAACATAACCAATGACACGACGCCAACCTTTAGTGGTACTGCCGAAAGTGGCTCGACCGTTACCTTGTATAGCGACCAAGTCGGCGGTGGCGCTACTTCCATAGGTTCCGCAACCGCAACTGATGGCAACTGGCAGATCACGACCGACGAATTAGCAGCGGGAGTGACGCATGCAATTACCGCCAAAGCGACGGATTCGGCAAATAACGTCAGCAACAGTTCAAGTGCTCTCAGTGTAACGATTGACAACACGGCGCCATCCGCGCCAAGCACTCCTGATCTCGCGGCGAGCAGCGACACAGGCACTTCGAATACCGATAACCTGACCAATGACACAACGCCTACCTTTACAGGATCAGGTACCACCGGTGACACCGTTACTCTCGTTTCCAATGTCGATGGCACCATCGGCAGCGCTCTTGTCAGCGGTGGCGTTTGGAGCATTACTGCAAGCTCAGCGCTGACCGCAGGTGACCACACTATCACAGCGCGCGCAACAGACGCAGCTGGCAATACTGCTGATAGCGCCAGTTTGGCGATTACGTTGGATACCTCAGTACCAACGCCCACCATCACCACGCCGATTGAAGGCGATGGCAGGGTGAACGCGGCGGAAGATGGCGACGTGCTGATTGCGGGTACGGGCGCGGAGCCAGGCAACAGTGTCACGGTGGCTATTACCGACAACAGCAACACCGACAGCCGCACCGTAATCGCGGATAGCAGCGGTGATTGGACGATTGACGGCAGCGAGTTTGACGTCAGCAGCTTTAACAACGGCACCTTGACGGTTACTGCGACCCAAAGCGATGTGGCGGGCAACACCTCGAGTGCGGCCAACACCACCGTCACGTTAGATAACAGCGCGCCAAATGCTCCGTCTATCACCACACCGATCGAAGGCGATGGCATCGTAAATGCCGCAGAAGACAATGATGTACTCATTGCGGGTTCCGGTGCCGAACCGGGTAACAGTGTGACGGTGGCCATCACTGACAGTAACAGCTCTGTGAGCCGTACTGTCACGGCAGATGGTTCTGGAAACTGGACTTTAAGCAGCAGTGAGCTGGATGTTAGCGGCCTGAACAATGGCACGCTGACGGTTACTGCAACTCAAAGCGATGCGGCGGGCAACACCTCGAGTGCGGCCAGCACCACCGTCACGTTAGATAACAGCGCGCCAAGTGCCCCGTCCATCACCACGCCGATTGAAGGCGATGGCAGGGTGAACGCGGCGGAAGATGGCGACGTGCTGATTGCGGGCACGGGGGCGGAGCCGGGCAACAGTGTCACGGTGGTTATTACCGACAACAGCAACACCGACAACCGCACCGTAACCGCGGATAGCAGCGGTGATTGGACGATTGACAGCAGCGAGTTTGATGTCAGTGCGTTTAACAACGGCACCTTGACGGTCACCGCGACCCAAAGCGATGCGGCGGGCAACACCTCGAGTGCGGCCAGCACCACCGTCACGTTAGATAACAGCGCGCCAAGCATTGGCATTAGCAGCGACAAAACGGCGCTGAAAGTGGGCGAAACCGCGACGCTGACCTTCACCTTGTCGGAAAGCAGCAGTGACTTCACGGCGGACGACATTACCGTGACGGGCGGCAGCTTGTCAGGCTTTACTGGCAGCGGCACCAGCTACACCGCAACCTTTACCCCAACCGCCGATACGACCAGCACGGCGACCATCAACGTTGCGGCGAATACCTTTACCGATGCAGCGGGCAACGGCAATACAGCGGCCACCCAGCTCAGCATCAGTGTCGATACCCAAACGCCATCGGGCCACAGTGTGGCGTTTGGCGATACGCTGTACTCGAATGCGGAGAAAACGGCGGCATCATTTGGCTTTAGCAACGCGGAAGTGGGGGCCAGCTACAGTTACACTATCAGCAGCAACAATGGCGGCAGCAGCGTGACGGGCACCGGCACGCTCACCAGCGCCAGTGAGACCATCAGCGGCATCGACCTGTCCAATCTTAATGACGGCACCCTGACACTGTCGGTCATCGTCACGGACAGCGCGGGCAACAGCGCCTCGGCGGTGACCGCGAGCAGCGCACTTGACACCGTAGCACCAACGGTGACCATCAGTGACGATACAACGGGCACGGCCACGGGCGATGTACTCTACACCTTTACCTTCAGTGAGAGCGTGACGGGCTTTACAGCAGACGACATCACTGTGTCCGGTGGAACCAAGGGTACCTTCTCGGCGGTGAGTGGCACGGTCTACACCTTGGTGGTGACGCCAACGGCCAACAGCAACAGCAACCTCACGGTGGATGTGGCGGCCAACGTGGCGACGGACACGGCGGGTAACCCGAACAGTGCAGCGACGCAAAGTGTCCAAGTGGTCGATACGGCGTTGCCAAGCATTGGCATTAGCAGCGACAAAACGGCGCTGAAAGTGGGCGAGACGGCAACGCTGACCTTTACCTTGAGTGAATCAGCAACGGATTTTGCCGAAGCCGATGTGACCGTTGTTGGCGGAACGCTCTCTAACTTTGCAGGCAGTGGCACCAGCTACACGGCGACCTTTACCCCAACCGCCGATACGACCAGCACGGCGACCATCAACGTTGCGGCGAATACCTTTACCGATGCGGCGGGCAATGGCAATACAGCGGCCACGCAACAGAGCATCAGTGTCGATACCCAAACGCCGTCGGGCCACAGTGTGGCGTTTGGCGATACGCTGTACTCGAATGCGGAGAAAACGGCGGCGTCATTTGGCTTTAGCAACGCGGAAGTGGGGGCCAGCTACAGTTACACCATCAGCAGCAACAATGGCGGCAGCAGCGTGACGGGCACAGGCACGGTGACCAGCGCCAGTGAGACCATCAGCGGCATCGACCTGTCCAATCTTAATGACGGCACCCTGACACTGTCGGTCATCGTCACGGACAGCGCGGGCAACAGCGCCTCGGCGGTGACGGCGAGCAGCGCACTCGACACCGTAGCACCAACGGTGACCATCAGTGACGACACCACGGGCACGGCCACGGGCGATGTGCTGTACACCTTTACCTTCAGTGAGAGCGTGACGGGCTTTACCGCCGACGACATCACTGTGTCCGGTGGAACCAAGGACACCTTTACGGCGGTGAGTGGCACGGTCTACACCTTGGTGGTGACGCCAACGGCCAACAGCACCAGCAACCTCACGGTGGATGTGGCGGCCAATGTGGCGACGGACACGGCGGGTAACCCGAACAGTGCAGCGACGCAAAGTGTCCAAGTGGTCGATACGGCGTTGCCAAGCATTGGCATTAGCAGCGACAAAACGGCGCTGAAAGTGGGCGAAACCGCGACGCTGACCTTTACCTTGAGTGAATCAGCAACGGATTTTGCCGAAGCCGATGTGACCGTTGTTGGCGGAACGCTTTCTAACTTTGCAGGCAGTGGCACCAGCTACACCGCGACCTTTACCCCAACCGCCGATACGACCAGCACGGCGACCATCAACGTTGCGGCGAATACCTTTACCGATGCGGCGGGCAATGGCAACACGGCCGCTACGCAACAGAGCATCAGTGTCGATACCCAAACGCCGTCGGGCCACAGTGTGGCGTTTGGCGATACGCTGTACTCGAATGCGGAGAAAACGGCGGCGTCATTTGGCTTTAGCAACGCGGAAGTGGGGGCCAGCTACAGCTACACCATCAGCAGCACCAATGGCGGCAGCAGCGTGACGGGCACAGGCACGGTGACTAGCGCCAGTGAGACCGTCAGTGGCATCGACCTGTCCAATCTTAATGACGGCACCCTGACACTGTCGGTCATCGTCACGGACAGCGCGGGCAACAGCGCCTCGGCGGTGACGGCGAGCAGCGCACTCGACACCGTAGCACCAACGGTGACCATCAGTGACGACACCACGGGCACGGCCACGGGCGATGTGCTGTACACCTTTACCTTCAGTGAGAGCGTGACGGGCTTTACCGTCGACGACATCACTGTGTCCGGTGGAACCAAGGGCACCTTTACGGAAGTGAGTGGCACGGTCTACACCCTAATGGTGACGCCAACGGCCAACAGCACCAGCAACCTCACGGTGGATGTGGCGGCCAATGTGGCGACAGACACGGCGGGTAACCCGAACAGTGCAGCGACGCAAAGTGTCCAAGTGGTCGATACGGCGTTGCCAAGCATTGGCATTAGCAGCGACAAAACGGCGCTGAAAGTGGGCGAAACCGCGACGCTGACCTTTACCTTGAGTGAATCAGCAACGGATTTTGCCGAAGCCGATGTGACCGTTGTTGGCGGAACGCTTTCTAACTTTGCAGGCAGTGGCACCAGCTACACCGCGACCTTTACCCCAACCGCCGATACGACCAGCACGGCGACCATCAACGTTGCGGCGAATACCTTTACCGATGCGGCGGGCAATGGCAACACGGCCGCTACGCAACAGAGCATCAGTGTCGATACCCAAACGCCGTCGGGCCACAGTGTGGCGTTTGGCGATACGCTGTACTCGAATACGGAGAAAACGGCGGCATCATTTGGCTTTAGCAACGCGGAAGTGGGGGCCAGCTACAGCTACACCATCAGCAGCTCTAATGGTGGTAGCAGCGTGACGGGCACAGGCACGGTGACCAGCGCCAGTGAGACCATCAGCGGCATCGACCTGTCCAATCTTAATGACGGCACCTTGACGCTGTCGGTCATCGTCACGGACAGCGCGGGCAACAGCGCCTCGGCGGTGACGGCGAGCAGCGCACTCGACACCGTAGCACCAACGGTGACCATCAGTGACGATACAACGGGCACGGCCACGGGCGATGTACTGTACACCTTTACCTTCAGTGAGAGCGTGACGGGCTTTACCGCAGACGACATCACCGTGTCCGGTGGAACCAAGGGTACCTTCTCGGCGGTGAGTGGCACGGTCTACACCTTGGTGGTGACGCCAACGGCCAACAGCACCAGCAACCTCACGGTGGATGTGGCGGCCAATGTGGCGACAGACACGGCGGGGAACCCGAACAGCGCGGCGACGCAAAGTGTCCAAGTGGTGGATACGGCGTTGCCAAGCATTGGCATTAGCAGCGACAAAACGGCGCTGAAAGTGGGCGAAACCGCGACGCTGACCTTTACCTTGAGTGAATCAGCAACGGATTTTGCCGAAGCCGATGTGACCGTTGTTGGCGGAACGCTTTCTAACTTTGCAGGCAGCGGCACTGGTTACACGGCAACCTTTACCCCAACCGCCGATACAACCAGCACGGCGACCATCAACGTTGCGGCGAATACCTTTACCGATGCTGCGGGCAATGGCAACACGGCGGCTACGCAAGTGACCATCAGTGTCGATACCCAGACGCCAACGGGCCACAGCGTAGCGTTTGGCGATACGCTGTACTCGAATGCGGAGAAAACGGCGGCATCATTTGGCTTTAGCAACGCGGAAGTGGGGGCCAGCTACAGCTACACCATCAGCAGCTCTAATGGCGGCAGCAGCGTGACGGGCACGGGCACGGTGACCAGCGCCAGTGAGACCGTCAGTGGTCTCGACCTGTCCAATCTCAATGACGGCACCTTGACGCTGTCGGTCATCGTCACGGACAGCGCGGGCAACAGCGCCTCGGCGGTGACGGCGAGCAGCGCACTCGACACCGTAGCACCAACGGTGACCATCAGTGACGACACAACGGGCACGGCCACGGGCGATGTGCTGTACACCTTTACCTTCAGTGAGAGCGTGACGGGCTTTACCGCAGACGACATCACCGTGTCCGGTGGAACCAAGGGTACCTTCTCGGCGGTGAGTGGCACGGTCTACACCTTGGTGGTGACGCCAACGGCCAACAGCACCAGCAACCTCACGGTGGATGTGGCGGCCAATGTGGCGACAGACACGGCGGGGAACCCGAACAGCGCGGCGACGCAAAGTGTCCAAGTGGTGGATACGGCGTTGCCAAGCATTGGCATTAGCAGCGACAAAACGGCGCTGAAAGTGGGCGAAACCGCGACGCTGACCTTCACCTTGTCGGAAAGCAGCAGTGACTTCACGGCGGACGACATTACCGTGACGGGCGGCAGCTTGTCAGGCTTTAATGGCAGCGGCACTGGTTACACGGCAACCTTTACCCCAACCGCCGATACAACCAGCACGGCGACCATCAACGTTGCGGCGAATACCTTTACTGATGCGGCGGGCAATGGCAACACGGCGGCTACGCAAGTGACCATCAGTGTCGATACCCAGACGCCAACGGGCCACAGCGTGGCATTGAATGACACTACCTATAACGCCTCGGAGGCGAGTTCAGCGAGCTTTACCTTTAGCGGTGCAGAAAGTGGCTCAGCCTTTAATTATGTATTAAGCAGTAATGGCGGTGGCACTGATGTAACAGGTTCAGGCAGTATCAGTACAGCGGATCAGCTCGTGAGTATTGGTGACATCAGCAGCCTAAATGATGGCACCCTAAACTTGTCGGTGACTGTTACTGACGATGCGGGTAATGCAGCAGCACCTGTACTAGCTACCGCTACACTCGATACCACTCAACCAACAGTGAGTATTAACAGCGACAAGTCGGCGCTCAAAGCTGGTGAAACGGCAACACTCACGTTCACTTTGAGTGAGTCGTCGAGTGACTTTGCCGAGTCGGATATCACCGTCACTGGCGGCAGCCTGTCCAACTTTGCGGGCAGTGGTAGCAGTTACACCGCCACCTTTACACCAGATGTCGACAGTAACAGTGCAGCGACGATTAACGTGGCGGCAGATGTCTTTACCGATGCGGCGGGGAACAGCAACACTGCTTCGTCTCAACTGTCTATGACCGTTGATAGCTTAGTGCCGAGTGTGACTATCACCAGTGATAAGTCGGCGCTGAAAGCGGGTGAAACGGCGACCATTACCTTTACCTTAAGTGAAGCGTCGAGTGATTTCACTGAGTCGGATATCACGGTCAGTGGCGGCAGCCTATCTGGTTTTGCAGGCAGTGGTAGCAGCTACACCGCGACCTTTACACCAGCGGATGAGAGTACGGCGAGCGGCACCATTGATGTTGCCACAGGCACATTTACCGATGCCTCTGGTAACAGCAACAGTGCAGCAACACCAATTTCCATCAGCGTCGATACTGTGCTTCCAACCGTTACTATTACTAGCACCAGCGATGCGTTGAAAGCGGGTAAAACGGCAACGCTTACCTTTACCTTGAGTGAATCAGCAACGGATTTTGCCGAAGCCGATGTGACCGTTGTTGGCGGAACGCTTTCTAACTTTGCAGGCAGTGGTAGCAGCTACACGGCCACCTTTACACCTGCAGAAGAGAGCACTGAGGATGCCACCATTGATGTTGCCGCAGAGAAGTTTAGCGATGCGGCTGGCAACCTCAATACGGCAGCGACTCAGTTGTTGATCTCAGTGGATACGGCGATCCCGACTGGACATAGCATCAGCATTGATCAGGAGAGCATTAACAAAACCAACGAACAAGCGATGAGCTTTACTTTTGCAGCAGCAGAAGTGAACGCGATGTTCACTTACAGCGTGAGCGACGGTACCACGACCATTGACGGCGCGAGTCAAACCATCACCTCTGAGACCATGCAAGTCACGGGCATTGACGTCACAAGTTTGCAAGAGGGGACGTTGACAGTCAGCGTAGTGGTCACCGATACCGCAGGCAATGCCTCTGATGCAGTGACAGATACCGTGACTAAACGCTACGATGTCGCACCAACGGTGGTTGATGACAGCTTCTCGACGGAGGAAGATACGGCGAAACAATTTGATCTGTTAGCCAACGATTCCGACATTAATGATGACATGGTCGCTTCTTCTGCGACGGTGAAAACGCCACCAAGTAAAGGTCAGGTGTCGATCAGCAACGGCGTTGTTACCTATACGCCAAACAGCAATGAGACAGGCACGGACACCTTTACCTATACCGTGAAAGATGCCCTGTTACAGGAGTCTCAAGAAGCGACAGTGACCGTCACTATCAGTGCCATCAATGATGCGCCAGTGGCGAAAGCATTGACCATCACTACCGACGAAGATACCGCCAGCGCGGCGCTCAGTGTGCGTAGCCAAACGACGGATGTGGAAGATGGCATCCCAACGGGTGATTTGGCATTGGTGAGCTTGCCTCAAAAAGGACAAGTGGCCATTGATCAAACCGCAGGCACTTTTGTCTATACGCCGAATGCGAATGAAAATGGCAGCGACAGCTTTACTTACACTATCGCCGATAGTGAAGGCAGCGTTTCGCTTGCGGCAACGGTCAGCGTGAATATCGGCTCCGTCAATGACGCACCTGTGGCGGCGGCAGACACGCTTACCTTTGATGAAGATGTCACCTCGACACTCGATGTGTTAAGTAACGACAGTGACATCGAAGATGGGTCATTCACCGCGAGCAGTATTACCTTGCAAGATCTTGGTCAAGGCAAGGGCGTATATAGTTTCGCTACGGTGAGTGTCAATGCCGATGGCACCTTGAACATTGTGCCAGCAGCAAACGTGAATGGTCAGCATAGCTTCACCTACACGCTGACCGACAGTAGCCAGGCGGTTTCAGCGTCGGCAACCGTCACGCTCAATATTACGCCAGTCAATGATGCCCCCGTAGCGGTTGATAACAGTGCGCAGCTATTGGAAGAAGGCTCATTTGAGGTCAACGTATTGGGTAACGATAGCGATGTCGATACGGGAGACAGTTTTGATCTCACCAGCGTTAAAGTGGTCGATGAGCCCGCCCATGGTCGTGTAAGCGTGACGGCGTCAGGCGCGATTGTCTACAGCCCTGAAGAAAACTACTTTGGTGAAGACAGCTTCACCTACACAGTGGCAGACGCAGCAGGCGCAGTCTCTAACGTTGCGACAGTGACCATGACGGTCACACCCGTTAACGATGCACCAATGGCGCAAGCACAGTCACAAACATTGGATGAAGATAAGAGTTTGGTGATCACGCTGGTCGGTTCAGACATTGATAACGATGATGACACTTTGCAGTACGTTATCACGGAACAAGTTAGCCATGGTGTGCTAGAAACCGTTGACCAACAACAGTTGGCGTTACACACCAGAAGCGAACTTCAATGGTTCCGATTTCTTCTTGTTCAAGGTTAATGACGGTGAACTGGACTCAACGGAAGTGCGTGTCGATCTGACCGTCAAGGCGGTCAACGATACACCCACCGCGACCGATGTCAGCGCGACGGGAGAGGAAGAAACACCGCTGACCATCACCTTAAATGGTAGTGATGTAGAAGGTTCATCGTTGAGCTATCAAGTCGCTACCGCGCCAGTCAACGGTAGCGTGACCATCACGGGTAACCAAGCGGTCTATACGGGTAACAGCAACTTCTTTGGTCAGGACAGTTTCACTTACCACGTCAGTGACGGTGAACTCACCTCGGAAGCGGCGTTGGTGACCATTACGTTGAGTAACGTCAATGACGCGCCAGTGATTAGCGGTAGCCCATCAACGCAAGTGGATGAAGATAGCGCGTATCAGTTTGTGCCTCAGGCATCGGATAATGATCCTGCCGATACACTGACCTATTCGATTGCTAACAAACCATCTTGGGCGGCATTTGACACGGCCATAGGCGCACTCTCTGGCACGCCAAGTAACAGTGATGTGGGTACGCATGCGGGTATTGTGATCAGCGTATCCGATGGTCGCGTTTCGGCCTCGTTGCCAGCGTTTGCGATTACCGTGAATAACGTTAACGATGCACCGGTTATTTCCGGCTCACCAGCAACACAAGTGAATGAAGACAGCGCTTATCTATTCACACCGCAAGTGTCGGATGTCGACAGCCAAGCCTTCACCTTCAGTATCACGAATAAACCTGCTTGGGCGAGCTTTGATGCAGCGACAGGTACGTTAAGTGGTACGCCATCGAATGATGATGTTGGCACCTATGCGGGGATTGTTATCACGGTTTCTGATGGCTCAGCCACCGCCACACTCAATACCTTCGGTATTGTGGTGAATAACGTCAACGACGCGCCAAGCATCAGTGGCACTCCTGCGCGGACGGTCAACGAAGACAGTGCGTACCGTTTTGCGCCGCAGGCAGGGGATGTGGACAGTAGCAGCTTGAGCTTCTCTATCAGCAACAAACCAACTTGGGCGAGCTTTAACACGGCAACCGGTGTGCTCAGTGGTACGCCGACCAATGAACATGTTGGCACCACGGAGAATATCGTTATTACCGTCTCTGACGGTGAGCTCAGTACGTCTCTCGCAGCGTTTAACCTCACGGTTATTAACGTCAACGATGCGCCAGTGGCGGTCAACGACAGCTTTGTCTTCACTGAAAGCAACGATGGTATCTATCTGCTTGATGTGCTGAGCAATGATAGTGATGTTGACCAAGATACGTTGCAACTGGATTGGGTAAAAGCGACCTCAGGAAGCGCAACGATGGTCGGCAGCCAAATCCAACTGGTGACGAGCGCGATTGGTACTGTGACGGTGCAGTATGGTGTGAAAGATGGTAACGGCGGTAAAGCAACCGCGAAAGCGACCGTGACCATTAACAGCGCGAAATTGGATGCGCCAACCATTACCGCACCAGCCGATGTGGAAGTGAATGCGACCTCACTCTTTACCAAAGTGGCGTTGGGGACCGCGATCGCCGAAGACAGCACGGGTAAACCATTACCGGTCTCCTTGGTCGACAACAATACCTTCTTCCGTCCTGGGGCCAATACGGTGTATTGGCGTACCCAAGACTCGCAAGGTAATGTGGCCGAGGCAAGTCAAACCGTGATTGTGCATCCGCTTATCAGCATTTCCAAAGATGCACAAACCACTGAAGGTACGAGCCACTCAGTCTCTGTGTACCTCAACGGCCCTGCGCCGAGTTACCCAGTGGTCGTGCCTTACACGGTATCGGGAAGCACGGACAGCAGTGACCATACTCTCGCCTCGGGTGAAGTAGTGATTACCAGCGGAACCGAAGGCCAGCTTTCTTTTGCTATCTTGAATGATGGACAGAGTGAAAGTGCAGAAACCTTAGTGATCGACTTGGACAACACGCTCAACCTCGGCAGTAAACGTCGTTATACCTTGACGATTTTTGAAGAGAACGTGGCACCTAAAGTCTCGGTCAATGTGTCTCAGGCGGGAGAGCAGCGTAGCAAGATTGAAAATGGTACGGAGTTGGTCACCATCACCAGCAGTGTGACGGATGCTAACGCGTCTGATACCCACACCTTTGCATGGGGTAGTAGCAATGATGCGCTCAACCAAGCGATTGTAGGGCAGACAGACAGCGACACACTGACCTTCTCGCCGCAAACGCTCAGTTCAGCAATTTACACTCTGCAACTGACGGTCACTGATAATGGCACACCACCGCTTTCAGTCACCCACGATGTCTATCTGGAAGTGGTTGAAGCACTGGCGGTGCTTGGCAGTGAAGATAGTGATGGCGATTTGATTCCGGATGACCAAGAAGGCCACAGCGACAGCGACGGTGACGGCATTCCTGATTATCTGGATGCCATCTCTGACTGCAACGTGATTCAGCAAACGGTAGCGGAGAAACGACAGTTTTCTCATTGAAGGTCAACCTGGCGTTTGTTTGCGCAAAGGTGTCACCATCGTGGAAAACCAGACAGGTGGAGCGCGCTTGCTGGATAATGAGCTGACAGTCGACAACGAGGCGGACAACATTGGCGGTATTTTTGACTTTGTAGCGACCAACTTGCCACAACCCGGTCAGAGCTATCAACTGGTGATGCCGCAGCGCCTGCCAGTTCCGGCGAATGCTGTTTATCGTAAATTCCGAGCCGATGTGGGCTGGGTCGATTTTGTTGAAGATGCTGACAACTCGATTGCGTCTACTTCCGGTGAAGCGGGCTACTGTCCACCTCCGGGAGACAGTGCATGGACACCGGGCTTAACTGAAGGCCACTGGTGTGTGCAACTTACCGTCCAAGACGGTGGACCGAACGATGATGACGGCATGGCAAACGGCAGCGTGGTTGACCCAGGTGGTGTTGCCGCTCGCGCCAGCAGCAATGCGCTGCCACAAGCAAGTGACGATACTGCTGTAGTTACGCGCAATGGCAGCGTGGTCATTGATGTGCTGAGTAACGACACGGACGCCGACGGTGACAGCTTGACCTTGTTAGAAGGTGCTTCTGCGGACATCGGCAGTGTCAGTGTGGTAAACAATCAGTTGAGTTACACCACTCAGTCACAGTTTTTCGGTGTGGCGACCATTACCTATAGCGTGACAGACGGTAATGGCGGCACGGGGACGGCGAAAGTCACCGTCAACGTACTCAACAATCAAAATCCGCGTGCAGAGGATGATGTGGTTGAAACCAACGACCGTACGCCAGTCACGATTAATGTCCTGTCCAATGACAGTGATGCTGATAATGACGCGCTGACGTTAGTGTCAATTCAAGCTCTGCATGGACAGGCCGTAAAGAACGCTGATCAAAGTGTGACCTACACGCCGAGCTTGGGCTTTGAAGGTACGGATGTTCTCACCTATGTCATTCAAGACAGCCAAGGTCTGCAAGATACGGGTAAGGTGACGGTAACGGTAAAACTAGTGAAAGATGTCGATGTATCAAACAGTTCAGGAGGCCCGTTAGGCGGTATGGCATTAATGTTACTCACTCTCGCTGGCGCGTTGCGCCGAGTTGGTAAAAAAGGTTGGTTGGCGCTGCTGGCTGCGCTGAGTTTTAATTCTCAAGCGGCTTGGTATCTCGATGCGCAGATGGGCGTCAGCCATGCCGATGAGCGCAGCGCTGTTAGCATGGCGGATGTGGTCTCAACCGATGAAAACGGCTTCTACCGTTCGATTGGCTTGGGGTATCAGTTAGATGAAAAGTGGTCAGCGATGCTGCGCTATGTGGATATGGGAGAGGGGAGCGCGACACTACGTGGCGCGACGACTTCGCCACAGGAGTACCATCAAAGTGTGGCGAGTGTCTCGCCCATTTTAGCAAGTGGTGTCGGCTTAGAAGTCGGCTATCAATTTTGGCAAAGTGACGCTTGGCATGCCAAAGCCAATCTCGGTGGCCTATTTTGGAATGCGGATATTGAAAGTACCTATCAAGGTAGCACCATTAAGACGGACATTGACGGCTTTAATGGTTATGTAGGGGCTGAAGTGGGGTATGCGCTTTCGGAGAAATGGGGCCTTGGCTTGCAGGCTTCACGCTATTTTCTGCGAGAAAACGATGTGGATACCATCGCGATACAACTCACTTACCGCTGGGCTCAATAGCAAGGTTTAGAGCTAAATTCTACACACTGGAGACCATGCCAACCCAATGGCATGATCGCTAGAAGGAAAACGTATCGATTAGGGGAGGAACTGGAACGTTCCTCTTTTTGTTGCTTTGGCGTTAAACAAAGCTTTGTCGGCTTTGGAGATAAAGCGCTCTAAATCATGATGCTTCGCAGTTAGCTGGTTGTAAAACTGAATGCCGATGGTGACGGTCAAAATATTGGCTACGCTTGAGCTTGGATTGGGAATGGCCAGTTTTTTCACTGATGCCAATAACGCTTGCGCTTTTTCCACACATTCTTGCTGAGAAATGGCAGGGATAAAAACGAGAAACTCATCGCCGCCATAACGAAAACAGCTACCGCTCTCATGGCTCCATCTTTTTAATGTGTGGCTCACCATCCTTAACGCTTTGTCGCCATTGAGGTGGCCAAAGGTGTCATTGAGATCTTTGAAACAGTCTATATCGACCATAAACAAAGCAGCACTTTGTCCGTTGTCAATTGCCTGAGCCAATAGCGATGGAAGGTAGATCTCAAGTGCGTAGCGATTGTTTAATTGAGTCAAATGATCTAAGCAAGAGAGCGTTTGCAGTGAAGCCCTCTGACGCTTAAGTTCCTGAAGTGCGGTTTTGTATTCGGTAATGTTTCGCACCGACCAAAGTACCTTATCTTCTCCAATGACCGGAATAACAAACGCGCTGAAATATTGCAGCTCACTCGGGCCTGCGACCCCTTTAAAGCACGGCATGTCATGAGGGTGTAGTTCATACTCAAGCTCTTGTGGCTTTTGCGTCGTAATCACCTGTTTTATCACATCTAAAAACCATTTTGCTTTGTCGTAGGGCATCACATCAAACTGACTTAAACCAATCACATGAGACGGGTCATGGTGCCGTTTGGTATCTGTACCTCCCCACGCTTCAATGTAATATCCGGCTTCACTGATGAGAAAAGTGGGCTCTGGTAGTGATTCAAAAAAGTGATGGATCACTTTGGGGTTATTCACAATAACGCGCGATAAGATGGATTCATCTACCATACTGTGCCCTTACTTCACTTTATGATTTAAATACAACTATTAAGATATAGCTCAATAAAAGATTGTAGGGTTAATGGTGACGCAGGTTTTATCAACTTTGCCTATTGTCTCAAGACTAAGAAGAACAATCTTATCAATTGATAAAATCGTCACATTCGATTTAGTAAATTCAGGAAATTGGACGACACTTAACGTAAGTGCCAAAAAACGCTGCAAAGGAGATGGCGATGAAGTCACTAAAAGTTAAAGACTATATGACCTTACAAGCGGTGACCTTTACGGTCGATATGTCATTGAGCGCTGCGCTGAATAAAGTGATGAAAAGCCTTGTGATGGGCGGACCTGTGATCAATGAAAAAGAAGAAGTCATCGGCTTTTTATCTGAACAAGACTTACTCGATAAGTTAGTTAAAGCCAGCTACTACTGCCAAGACGCACATACGGTTGGTGAATGTATGCATGTTGATGTGTTGTCGGTGTCTCCTGAAATGTCGATTATTGAGCTGGCGGAAATGATGAAGGTAGGCAAACCGAAAATGTACCCGGTGGTAGACAAAAACAGATTAGTGGGTGTGATCACTCGTCGCGATGTGCTGAAAGCGATCGGCAATAGTCTGACGGATTGTTTCAAGCATCCCGTGTGAGATTGGATCAGATGCTCTTTGATAAAGTGGCCTCGCATTAGCGAGGCCACTTTTATTGCGCAGAGAAAAGTCGGCCAAAAAGGGGCTTGACCTTAGAGTGTACTCCAAGGTTTATGCTTAGGCTGTCATCTAAAAAAAGGAATCGACTATGTGCGCAAAACATACAGCTTGTCAGTCACACAAAATATCCGCTGTCCGTCCGGCATCGACTTGTTGCCAGAGCGCTAACCTCGCGGCTGCAAAGATCAGCCCAATCAACTCAGCGACGGCAGATTGCTGTTCCTCTGAAGTATGTTCAAGCAGTGACCCTGGTGAGGAAAGCGAGCGGCAAAGGCATCAAACCTCAAGCCAGAACACAGAGCGTCAGCAATGGCTCATCTCAGGAATGGATTGCCCTTCCTGCGCGCAAAAACTCGAGAAAGCCCTTCGTTCACTGGACGGGGTTCTCAACGCCAAGGTGCTGTTCGCCACAGAAAAACTGGTGGTCGATTTTGATGCGCGTATCTCTGCCAGCGAGATTGAGCACCTAGCGCAAAAAACTGGCTTTCCTCTTCGCCTGCTCGGCGCAAACAAAGCGCGCAATCCCCTCAATGAGTCAGCATCTGGCTGGCGCGCAACATTGAAAAGTAACGCGCATATCTTGACCATTTCCCTTGCCATGGCGATAGGTGCCCTGTTTTCAACCATTGATAGCGATGTCAGCCATTGGATATTTGTGCTCACCTGTTTAGCCGGGCTCTATCCTGTCGCGAGAAAAGCGTGGCGCTTGGCTTTATCGGGTACCCCATTTGCGATTGAAACTTTGATGAGCGTGGCCGCTCTAGGCGCTCTTTATTTGGGTGAAAGTGTTGAAGCGGCAATGGTACTGCTGCTGTTTTTGATTGGTGAAAAGCTGGAAGCTTATGCCTCGTCCCGAGCTCGCAGTGGCGTGCAAGCTTTGATGGCGCTCGTGCCAGAAAACAGCATAAAAATCGTCGATGGTGAACGGGTTTCGGTAGCAGCCAGTGAGTTGCTCCCGGGAGATGTGGTGGAAATCGCTCCGGGTGATCGCTTGCCAGCCGATGGGAAATTGATGACCGCCATCGCCAGTTTTGATGAAAGTGCGTTGACTGGTGAATCCCTTCCTGTCGAACACCAGGTTGGCGCGAAGTTGATGGCAGGCGTTGTTTCGCTAGATAAAGTCGTTCGAGTCGAAGTGACGTCTAAGCAAGGTGAAAATGCGATTGATCGTATTTTGCACCTGATAGAACAAGCCGAATCACGTAAAGCACCGCTGGAGCGTTTCTTGGATAGATTTAGCCGCTGGTACACGCCACTGATGATGCTGGTCTCGCTGGTTGTTATCGTCACGCCGCCATTGCTCTTTGCCCAGCCTTGGGAAACTTGGGTTTATCGCGGTTTAGCTTTACTGCTGATTGCTTGCCCCTGTGCATTGGTGATATCGACGCCAGCGGCAATTACATCCGGGTTAGCTGCGGCCGCGAAACGAGGCGCGCTGATCAAAGGGGGGGCTGCGCTGGAGTTACTCGGCAAAGTGGAGATGATCGCCTTTGATAAAACCGGCACCTTAACTCGTGGCAAACCGCAAGTGACGGATATTGTTGCTGTCGATATCAGTGAAGAGAAACTCCTTACCATGACCAGTGCGATAGAGGTCGGCTCCAATCACCCGTTGGCAACGGCCTTAGTTGCCAAAGCTAAGGAAGCTGGAGTGACAGTTCCTCACGCCCAAGACAAAACCGCGCAGATTGGCGTTGGCGTTTCTGGATGGGTTGACGGGCAGTTAGTGGAAGTGATTGCCTCAGCGAAAGCCAATTTTCCGCTTCCGGACGCGCTCGCAAAAGCGATGCAGGTGCTTGAAGTCGAGGGAAAAACCGTGGCTTTGGTCCGTTGTGATCAAAAAGTCATGGGGCTGATTGCATGGCAAGATACCTTACGCGACGACGCGAACCAAGCGATCCGTGCGTTGAAGCGCTTGGGTATTTCCTCGCTGATGCTCACCGGAGACAATCCACGTAGTGCAGAAGCGATCGCTGCGCATATCGGTATCGATTTTCAGGCTAACTTGCTTCCTGCCGACAAAGTTCATCATGTTGAAAAACGGGCGGCGACGCAGACGGTGGCGATGGTCGGAGACGGCATCAACGACGCACCTGCGATGAAGGCGGCGAGTATTGGCATTGCGATGGGCGGTGGAACCGATGTAGCGTTAGAAACTGCCGATGCTGCGCTCACGCACAATCGCTTGGTCGAGCTGCCGGCGATGATCGAGCTATCGCGAGCGACATTAAGCAACATTCGCCAAAATGTCACCTTGGCTCTAGGGCTGAAAGCGGTGTTTCTGGTAACGAGTCTGCTCGGCATCACGGGCCTCTGGGTGGCGGTATTGGCAGACAGCGGTGCGACCGCCTTAGTGACACTGAATGCGTTGAGGCTGCTGCGTTTTCAGCCGAAAGAAGCGTAAAGGTTGGCACACAATAGGCACAAAGATACCTGCCGATACGTGCAGGTATCTTTGTCTCAGATTTATGCAAATGGATGATCAACTTGTTGTGTTTTTGTGATGCCAAACGGTTTTTCTTGAAAATACATAATTGTTACATTAATCACTTGTGACTCTGATCACTCCATGTTTTGGTTTGGTTCAGTAAAGTGCACTCTGTACCCCACAATTTCATTTGAGCTTACCTCGCATAGTAAGCCGCAATAAGGAGTGACTTATGTCTCAAGCTGTTTTCCACTTAGGTGTAACTGAAGCCGATCTCAATGGTGCGACTCTGGCCATTATCCCTGGCGATCCAGCGCGCGTACAAAAAATTGCAGAAGAGATGGAAAATCCAGTATTTCTAGCCAGTCATCGTGAGTATACGCTGTACCGAGCAGAGTTAGACGGAAAAGCTGTGGTTGTGTGCTCTACCGGTATCGGTGGTCCATCAACGTCTATTGCGGTTGAAGAGTTAGCGCAACTTGGCGTACGTACTTTCCTACGCGTTGGTACGACTGGCGCGATTCAGCCACATGTGAATGTTGGCGACATGATTGTGACCACAGGTTTCCGTGCGTCTTGATGGGGCCAGCTTGCATTTCGCGCCAATGGAATTCCCTGCTGTTGCCGATTTTGAAGTTGCAACAGCAATGAAAGCGGCGGCTGAAGAAAGTGGTGCAACGGTACACACTGGTGTAACTGCATCGAGTGATACTTTCTACCCAGGTCAAGAGCGTTACGACACTTTCACCGGACGAGTAGTACGCCGTTTCCAAGGCTCGATGAAAGAGTGGCAAGACATGGGCGTGCTGAACTTTGAAATGGAATCAGCAACGCTATTGACCATGTGTGCGAGTTCTGGCTTACGTGCGGGCTGTGTTGCTGGTGTGATTATCAACCGTACTCAAAAAGAGATCCCAGATCACGCAACGCTGAAAGAAACCGAAGCGCGTTCAATCAAAGTGGTTGTGGAATCGGCGCGTAAGATGCTGTAATCCAGCGTTTTATTCCATAGCAGAATTGTAAAACCCGGAGCCAAAACTCCGGGTTTTCTTTTTCCAAGCAACAAATTAAACACCGTCGCTGCCACCCGCTTGGGCAAACCAGTTAGTGAGGTGCAACTTCAGATCGCGCAGTTCATCTGGCCCAATTAGAGCTAGGCCAAGATCTTCAGCTCGAGTAATGTCGTTGTGACGCAGTGGTCGAAAACTCACCAACATGGCACGTGCTTGCAACCCGCCCAGAAGATCGCGCAACGATTCTAATTTGTAGAGTGTGTCATCGCCATCATCACGCATGCCTTTGGTTTTGCATTCAATAATGTGCAATTTGTTGTTCACTACCGAGGCCACATCGAGTTCATTGCGTACTTCGCGATCCCCAAGCTGACGGTAAACCTGTACGTTCAGCGAATGGTCCTGAATGGTCGGCATGTCATCTTGGATTTGTTTGACTGTGCTGTGCACTAAGGTTTCCAGCCATTCACCGTTGGAGAAGCGGCGTGCGTCCTCATTGGCAAAGGTGAGTAGCCCGTTTTCGTAGGTGGCGATATTGGCCTCAACCAAGTCTGCCAGCAGCATATTCAGTTCACGGTAGCCTTGCTGCTTGTCGGAAAGCTCGACATCGAGCCGCTGTTCTTTGCGACAAGTGGTGGCTAAGTAGTTGAGCGTTGCCAGCCCGGGGCCAAGCTCCAGAGCATTACTTGCCCAGCGCTCACCAAGTTGGTAAAGCTGCTTATCCAGTTGAGGGGGCAGTTCTACCTCGTTGAACTCACCACGTGCGCCAAAAATCGTAAGGTAATCTGAAATGGTGATACGGTCTTGAACTTGGGTCTCTTCGCGTCCGTCAGGGTAGAGCCAGCAAAGTTTATCGCTATTAGGCTCCACGACAAAAATTGGCCAATGATAGGTGCGAAACACTTCATACACCGAAAGCAGACGATGTCGCAGGCCACAACTGGCGTTCAGTTTTACATCTTCCCCACGGCGTTTGAGATCCTCTGCCAGCGATTGGATAGACTGCTTAATGAGGGACGTATCGACCACGGAGGGAATTTCAAAGAACTCGGTCGTGATGCTGCGTTGGGTGAGAACGGAATGAAGCCTTTGATACATGCCGTGCTGTGACTCGTCACCGATGAAAATGATGTGCGTACTGACAGTGCGATGATCGAGTAGCGGAGTGATCAGGCGGACTGGATCCTGATCGATAATACCGACGTGAACAGCCATAGAGTTTCCTTTTTATATGGGCTGCACAGAATGAAAGAGAAAAGAAATTGGCAAGCCCTTGATCTCCATATGTAGACAAGGCTTATAAAAAACAAGGGCAACTCTATGAAAAGTTGCCCTTATCGGATTGCAGACGGACTTAGTGCGATGCGTTTAGATAAGACGTCTATAGCTTAAAGCGATGCACCAATTCAGTTTGTTGATGAGCGAGATTCGACAAGCTTTCGCTGGTTTGCGCAATGGTAGCCATCGCATGGTAGCTGCGATCCGCGATGCTGTTGATGTCCTCAAGGCTACGCGCGATGTCTGCTGAGGTTTCGCTCTGCTCGGCGGCCGCGTGGGAAATATGCGTGCTCATCTGGCTGATTTCGATGATCAGCGCTTGGATCTCTTCCATTGAACTATTGGCTTTGGAGGCTTGATCAACCGACATTTCCATATCGTTCATACAGCTTTGAATCACTTGACTGGCCGATTGCGAGCTGGATTGTAAGTTACTGATCATCGCTTCAATCTCAGTGGTGGACTGAGTGGTCTTGGAAGCCAGTACGCGTACTTCATCGGCAACTACGGCAAAGCCTCGTCCTTGCTCACCCGCACGCGCTGCTTCGATGGCGGCGTTAAGTGCCAGTAGGTTAGTTTGCTCTGCAATGTTGCGGATTACATCCAAAATCGAGCCAATTTGACCGCTCATGCGCTGTAGCTCAGAGACCGCACTGACCGATTCATTGAGGCGCATCTCAAGCTGATTGATGGTTGAGATATTGCTACTCATGATGCTACGGCCAGAATCTGACGCGGTTTCGACTTTCTGTACCATCTCCAAAGAGCTTTGCGCATTCTGTGCTACCTCTTGGACTGAATGAGACATTTCAGTCATTGCCGTGGCAACGCTGGCGGTTTGGCCACGTTGCGCATTGAGCTGAGTTTGCGCCTCAGAAGAGGTCCTCTCGTTGTTGGCAGCAGTATCGGTAAGATTTTCCGCCGCGTCATTAAGTTTGACTAGGATGTTGTGCAAGCTATCGGCGAGGGTATTGATATGGCCACTTACACGGCTAAATTCGTTGTTGTAGCGGATCTCGATGCGCTGTGTCATGTCGCCATTTGCCAGCCCTTCTAGCGTTGCCAGAATGCGTGTGAGCGGTTCGCGGACACTGTGCGCGATATGATAACCCACCGCCGCGGCGAAAATGGTCACCGCAATACCGATGACGATCGCCTTGAGCAAGCCTTGGTCGTAAACTTCCCCCGCTTCTACAAGAGATTGGTTCAAATTGTCGGTGGCGGTGGTAGTAAAGGTTTCTAGCGTGGTCATGGCATTATCAACTTTGACCGCTAGGTTGGCGATGTTGTTGTACAGCGCCGTCCTTGCGCGCAGGTAACTGGCATGTTGGTCAAGCACCCCGCCTTTTTGCCCGACGTCTTGGGTAAACTGTTCTACCGATTGGTTAAACACCTCTTTCAAAGAAGGTAACTGAGTGACCAAACCCCGGTAAGCGTAGTTTAAGTGAGTGACCGCTTTCTTGTTCTTGGTCACTGCTTTTTCCACAAACTCAAGGTCTGAGCTTGCTAACGCATCCGAGGTAATCACTTCGGCGTCTTTCAACTTAATGAAATAGCTCTTAGCCATGACTTTGACGGAAATACTGGTTTGATCATCAACATACTCTTTCATGCCAACGGTCAATTCGGTATGCAATTTTTGGAAACGACGAGAAGATTTTTGCACTTCAGCTTGGGCGGTGAACATCGCTTCGTAGTTGTTCATTGCCTCATTCGCTTCGGCAAAATAGCTCTGTTCCGTTTCACGAAGCTGAGTCAGTGGCTCGGCAAGCGCAGGGTAAATACGGCTCGCTTGCTCAAGCTCGGCCAATGTTTTGCCAAATTCTTGCTGCGATTGGCCGAACTCTTGGCGCATCTGCGCCATCCGATCTTGATCTTGCGTGGTCAGAAAATCTTTGAAGGATTTATCTGCCGAAAGAAGTTGGACGCTGGTCTGATTCGACAGCGAAACCAAAGGTAGAGAGGTGCTTGATACCGTCTCAAAGTTAGAATGAATTTGATTCATGCCGTTGGTCATGATGGTCACTGTGACGATAAACAGCACAATAATCAACGCGAAACCGGCATACATCCTTTTAATGACTGAACCTTGCATAGGTGAAGCCCTCTCCCAGATAGAAATAAAAAGTGCAAAAAGACGCAAAACGTCTCAAAAAATTAACAAAATTATCATCATTGTAGGCAGTTTGATTTGAGCATTTTATGACGAGGGCGACAAAAAAAACTTTATAGATTGACGTACTGTTGATAATGTTAAGTGAACACTGTTTTTTATTGTGATGGCGCAAGCCTTGACGCATACTAACCGGGTTACACACCACTTAATGGAGTACCTATGGCCGAAGAAACCATCTTTAGCAAAATTATTCGTAAGGAAATTCCCGCTGATGTGCTTTATCAGGATGATCTCGTCACCGCGTTTCGTGATATCAATCCTCGAGCACCAAGCCACATTTTGATCATTCCGAACAAACTCATTGCAACCGTGAATGACGTTGAAGCCGATGACGAAGCCATGATGGGGCGCATGTTCACTGTTGCCAGAAAGCTCGCTAAAGAGGAGGGCATTGCCGAGGATGGTTATCGCCTAATTGTCAACTGCAATGCGCATGGCGGCCAAGAAGTCTACCATATTCATATGCATTTGGTGGGTGGGCGTCCACTTGGCCCACTGTTGCTCGGATAAATGGTGACTCGATAGGTTAAGGGGCCAGCGAAGCGCTCGCTGGCCAAATGTCGGTTAAATCTCTATTGGAGCCGAGTTTTGACACGAAAGATAAAGTTTGCCGCATTGCTCAGTGGTGTACTCGCTTTAGCCGGGTGCGCCAATATGTCTGCCGGCAATCTGTTTAGTCATTACAGTGAGCAGAATAAGTCCGTCTATCAGGCGGTGCAAAGCGGTCACTACTCACAAGCGCAGCAGATGCGATCAGATCTGGTGGCTGGTGAGATGCTTGATAACATGGAGCGTGGCCGCTTGGCCTTTTTAGCCAGTGATTATTCGGCAAGCAAAAGCGCTTTGGAAAAAAGTGATGTGGCAGTGCGGCAATGGCAGGATCAAGCAAAAGTTTCTCTGTCACAAACCGCCACCAGTGTGGGCTCATTGGCGGTGAATGACAATCTGAATAATTACACCCCAGCAGATTATGAACTGGGCTTTTTGCATCTTTATCTTGGCTTGAACTATCTACAGCAAAATAGCTTAGAAGGGGCCTTGGTCGAAATGCGCAGAGCCAACCAAGTGCAAGAAGCGGCGCGAAAAGCGCGTGAAGACGAGCTTAATGCAGCGCAGCGAGACATGCAGAAAAACGGCATGGCCACCAATTTAGGCAGCGTATTGGCAAATTATCCCGACGCGGGACAAACGCTGCAGGCGGTGCAAAATGGCTATCTGTTTTTCCTCTCAGGGCTGCTTTATGAAGCGTCACGCGATCTTAATGGGGCGTATGTTGACTACCGCCGAGCATTGGCAGTGATGCCCGACAATCGCGAAGTGATTGAGCGAACCATAGCCGTCGCCAAAAAGTTGGCAATGCGCGAAGACCTTCGCCAACTTGAGAAACGCTACGGTGAACGCGATTTAACACTGGGTAACGATGAAGGGCGTATTATCGTCATCGAGGAGCAAGGCGTGGTTGAAGCGCTGCAAGGATGGCGTATTGACTTGCCCGTTTACGATTCTCGTGGTGTGGGTGCGCTGTACTCATTGGCGCTGCCCTACTATGCCAAACAAAGTCGTGCGTCATTTTCTCCACTGAGATTAAATCAGCAGGCGTTGACGACGCACTCTTTGGCTGATGTAAACCAAATGGCGAGATACGATCTCGGCGAGCGTTTACCGTCGATGGTAATCCGTCAAGCGTTGCGCGTGGTTGCCAAAGATCAACTACGTAAAGAAGCGGCGAAGGGAGACGATGTAGGTAATCTGCTCTTCAATGTCTGGAATGCGTTAACCGAGCAGCCTGATACTCGCAGTTGGCAGACACTGCCCGCAACAATCAACACGACTAGTGCGGTGGTGAAGGCTGGAGAAACAGGTGATAACGTCTACCAACCAAGATTATGTGTTTAACGTGCCAGCGGGGCAAACCACTTTGGTCTGGCTCTCTCGTCAAGGCGACAATCAGACGATCTGGCACAAACAATTAGGGAGATTGTAATGAAAGTTTGGCTGATTCCAGCATTGCTAATGTTGGCTTTGACTGGCTGTGCAGAAAATACCGCAGGCATGCGTGTTGATGGCGAAACACAACATGTGTTCTTTCATGACAACGTATTGGGTAATCGTCTGTTGATCGACGATATTTCGACGGTACCTGCTGACGATCGAGTTCGTGGTGTGGTGCGTTTGACCAGCAATTATAAAGGCGATCAGTCGATCTTGTACCGTTTTTCTTGGTACGACGCGAATGGTCTGGAAGTGAACAGCAAACCCGGACCTTGGCGTCAAGCGATCGTTAGGGGGTTTGAATCGATTACCCTGTCGGAAGTAACGATTAATCCGAATGGCACTCAATACCGAGTGCAGATTCGTGCAAACAATGATTAAAACTCAATAGTGTGAGGACTAAAAATGAACAAAGGTGTGGTTGCCCTGGTGGGGCTGGCAGTAATTTTGGGTGGTTGTTCTAACAAGGTCTCTTATGGAGACGCACAGGCGACTGAAACGACAACGATTGATTTTGGTTCGACCGATCTGCAAACCATCGCTGGGCAAATGATCGATAGCATGATGATGTCAGGCTCTGTGGCCGCGATCACTCGTGACAAACGTCCGATTGTCTTTGTTGAACGAATCAAAAACAAAACCAGTGAACATATCGATACGGAATCCATCACCGACACGATTTCGACCAAGATGTTGAACTCTGGCAAATTCCGTTTTGTGGATATGGATCGCGTAGAAGCGGTGCGTGAGCAGTTGAACTTCCAGAACAATGATGACTTGGTGAACCAATCAACCGCCATTCAGTTCGGTAAAATGGTGGGTGCGCAGTACATGCTGTATGGCAACTTGTCGAGCATCGTTAAAAATAACGGCAGCGACAAAGATGTCTACTACAAAATGACCATGCGCTTGATGGATCTGGAAACGGGCCTGATCGAATGGGCGGATGAAACTGAAATCCGCAAACAGCAGTCTAAACGTTTACTTGGACTGTAAGCGCATGTGAGGCGAAATATGGCGTGGTTTTCTTGGCAGCAAGCCAAACAACTTGATCCCAGTTTGAATGCGGTAGCGGAGTTTTTTGTGCCCGCTCCCGCACAAGTTCAAACGGTGACGGGAGGGTTAACCAATCGTTGTTGGAAAATCCTTGATGCCAATGGAAAAGCGTACGTTTGGAGGCCTGCCAGCAAAGTCTGTCAGGCTTTTTCTATTTCTCGCTACAGCGAATATCAGATTCTGGCGGCAATAGCACCATTAAAAATCGGACCCAAGCCGATTTTGGTCAACGAGCAGGGCTTGTTGGTCGAATGGCTAGAAGGCGTGACTATGCGCGGTGCGGCCTCTATCGATACCTTACTGAAAACCTGCATTAAGATTCATGAATTTGATGCACACGGTTTGCCGCTCGCGCCGTTTGGTTATACCGCGAGGGTGGATCATTACTGGATGCAGCTTGACGGTCACTACTTGGGGAGTGAATTTGAGAATTTGTATCAACAATGGCGTATGTCCCCTCCGATTGAACCGTTACCCGCCGTTCTTTGTCATTTTGACTTGGGGGACTATAACTTAGTTAAAGGTCCGGATGGAGTAAAAGTGATTGACTGGGAGTATGCCGCTTTGGCAGATCCTCGCTTGGAATTGGCGTTAGTGATTCAAGTTGCGGAGGAAAACGTGTTTGAGTCGGTATGTCGTTACTGCCAGTTGAGAGAAATAGACGACATCGATTTGTGGCTTGATGGTGTGAAAGCGTGGCAACCGCGTTTAACCATGATGGCGATGTTGTGGTATCTACTTGCTGACAAGCTTTGGGGTGGTGAGGAATATTTACTCAGTGCCAAGCAAATGCTGCACACATTATGTCACGAGGATCACTGTTTACAGCCTCAACCCGGTTTACCACTTTAAACCCCTGCTAATCGTGGTAGATTTATGGCTATACCCAAGCTTAAAGTGAGAGGGAACTATGATTATCTATCTTCATGGCTATGATTCAACCAGCCCTGGAAATCACGAAAAAGTGCTGCAATTGCAGTTTATTGACCCCGATGTACGTTTTGTAAATTACAGTACCTTACATCCGAAGCATGATATGCAGCATTTATTAAAAGAAGTGCACAAAGCCATTGAACAATCGGAGGATCCCGAGCCGATTATTTGCGGTGTCGGCCTGGGTGGCTACTGGTCCGAACGCATTGGCTTTTTGTGTGGCATCAAACAGGTGATTTTCAATCCGAATCTTCACCCGGAGAACAACATGCAAGGGCGTATTGATCGTCCTGAAGAGTACGAAGATATTGCAACAAAATGTGTCGAAAAGTTCCGCATGAAAAATCAAGGTCGTTGTTTAGTGATCCTGTCGCGCAACGACGAAGTGCATGACAACAATCTAACGGCAGAAGAGTTGCAAGACTACTACGCCATCATCTGGGACGAAAAAGAGAGCCACAAATTCAAAAAGATTTCTCAGCACCTGCAAGCGATGAAAGCGTTTAAAGAAGCGCTATAGCGACCTCACGTGCTTCACAATGGATATTCTGCAAGAGAATATCAAACACCATCAGCCCCTTTTGGGGCTGAGCTTTTATAAGTGCAACTCGTTTGATGATTGTTGAAAGATAATCGACCACTAAACGGTCTCATCCTATTGTCTCTGCTCCTTTTTTACCGTTACACGCCAAATGATTATTCTGGTGTTAGCGCTCACAACAATGGATTTTTGTTGCGGTAAGGGGCGAGCGCTATATAATGTCACTCTGTAAAATAATTTGATAAATATCAAAAAAAATTGAGAGCGAGAGTTTAACTTGCCCGATATGTGTGCTGTTTCAAATATTGTGCTGCACTTTGATTCTTAACGTAACAGAACGCCCTTTGATAACCCGTGACCAAGTGTCACACATAACAAGATTTATCCGTTGGATGCGCTTCGCTGAAATTATCAATCAGCTGAACGCGGTCGGGCGGACCCCATTTTTATTTTGTAGAGGATTATCACTGTGACACGAATTATCGTTGTTGGCGGCGGTGCTGGCGGCCTTGAATTGGCCACTAAACTGGGCCGCACATTGGGTCGTAAAAAACGTGCCCAAATTACCCTAGTCGATCGCAAATCAAGCCATTTATGGAAACCCTTGTTGCACGAAGTGGCAACGGGATCGCTGGATGAAGGTGTGGATGCGCTCAGTTACCGTGCGCACGCGAAAAACCACAGCTTCGATTTTCAGCTAGGCAGCCTGTGTGGCATCGATCGTCAACGCAAAGTGATTACACTGAGTGAGCTGACCGATGAACATGGTGAGCTGCTGCTACCAGGTCGCGAACTGGAGTACGACATTCTTGTGCTGGCGATCGGTTCAACGTCTAACGATTTCAATACTCCCGGGGTAAAAGAGCACTGTATTTTCCTCGACAGCCCGGAGCAGGCACACCGTTTTCGCACGGAAATGAACAATCAGTTCCTCAAACTGCACGCGAAAAATGGTCAGGGAAGCGTTGATATTGCGATTGTAGGAGCGGGCGCGACCGGTGTTGAACTCTCCGCAGAGCTGCACAATGCGATTAAAGAGCTGCGCACTTACGGATTTGGTGATCTAGATTCGAGTAAGCTCAACGTCAACTTAGTGGAAGCGGGTGAGCGCATTTTGCCTGCGTTGCCGCCACGCATCTCTTCGGCTGCGCATCATGAACTGGTGAAACTTGGCGTGAATGTTCGCACTGCGACTATGGTGACCAAAGCTGAAGCTGATGGTTTAACCACCAAAGATGGCGAGAAGATCTCAGCGCAAATCATGGTTTGGGCGGCCGGCATTAAAGCCCCTGATTTCATGAAAGAGATTGCTGGTTTGGAAACTAACCGTATCAATCAACTGGTGGTGAAGAACACATTACAAACCACGCGCGATGACGACATTTTTGTTATCGGTGATTTGGCGCAATGCACGCAACATGATGGCAAATTTGTACCGCCTCGTGCTCAGGCCGCGCACCAAATGGCGAGTCATGCGTTTAGCAACATCATTGCCAAGCTCAACGGTCGTGAGTTGAAGGACTATGTGTACAAAGATCATGGTTCGCTGGTTTCATTGAGCCGTTTCTCGACGGTAGGTAGCCTGATGGGCAACCTCACCAAAGGCTCAATGATGGTGGAAGGGCGCATTGCGCGCGTGGTGTATATTTCGCTTTACCGCATGCACCAAATGGCGCTGCATGGTGTGTTCAAAACCGGTCTGATGATGCTCGTGGGGCGGATCAACCGAGTGCTTCGTCCAAACCTCAAGCTGCACTAATTCATCGCATGAAAGTAGAGCCGGAGCATTTTCGCTCCGGTTTTTTTTCGGCGGTACACTAAGGTTAAGCAAAGCTCTCTGGTGCACTTATTCAGCTGAGACATATTGCTCGTCTAGAGATCTTCTGTCAGGCTTTCGTCCAGTAGAAGGTATATCCCCAAAAACGCTCCGTATTTGTCAGCCGCTTGCTTGGTTATAATGCGTGCCCAATTTCCCTGTGTCGTTATTAAAAGGTCATACCATGAGTCAATATGTTGTCTGTGCGCTCTACAAGTTTGTTGAGCTCAACCATTATCAAGAGCTAAGAGCGCCGCTGCTGGCACTGATGGAAGAGAACCACATTCGCGGCACATTACTGCTGGCACAAGAAGGCATTAACGGCACAGTCGCTTCTTCGCGCCAAGGGATTGATGCGCTGTTGGCGTGGCTAGACAGCGAGCCAAGTTTAAAAGGCACTGTGTATAAAGAATCTTTTGCTACTGAGCCGCCGTTTAACCGCACTAAGGTCAAACTCAAGAAAGAGATTGTGACCATGGGCGTTGAAGGCATCGACCCGCGTCATGTGGTGGGTACTTACGTCAAACCGCAAGATTGGAACCAGCTCATCTCAGATCCAGAAGTCTTGGTGGTCGATACGCGTAATGACTACGAAGTGCAGTTAGGTACGTTTAAAAACGCGCTCAACCCGAAAACCGACACGTTCCGCGAGTTTCCACACTATGTGCAGGAAAATCTCGACCCGCAAAAGCATAAGAAAGTCGCCATGTTCTGTACCGGCGGTATTCGCTGTGAAAAATCCACCGCCTATTTGAAAGAGCAAGGCTTTGATGAGGTGTATCATCTTGAAGGTGGTATTTTGAAATACCTTGAAGAAGTGCCGCAAGAGCAAAGCCTGTGGGAAGGCGATTGCTATGTATTTGACGGGCGAGTAGCGGTCGGACATGGTTTGTCTGAGAGTGACTATCAAGTCTGCAATGCTTGTCGTCTACCGATTACTGAGGATGACAAGCAGAGCGAGCAGTATGAGCAAGGCGTCAGTTGTCCGCACTGTTTTGGTACGCACACCGACGAGCAGTTAGCCCGTTTTCGTGAGCGTGAGAAGCAGGTTCAACTGGCGAAGCTGCGCGGTGAAAACCACATCGGAGAAGATAGTGCACAGGTGATCGAAGCTCGTCGAGCGGAAAAACTGGCGCGCAAAGCCGCGCAGCGTAACCAGAAAGGCTAACCCTGTGGGCGACAAAAGAAGCTGATTTAGCCAATAAACGCTAACCAACACAAAGGAGCGCCATGGTGCTCCTTTGTGTTATTTCACATTAGATGGTGGCGATAAACGACTAAATTAGATCACTGGGAATCAACGAATAGACCACACCGTCTCTTGGCTCGCCGTGAAAAAGAAAACGATGGCGAGCGATCGATTCTCGTTTGGCATGACAGCGTTCAATCAGTTTCTGGCTGGCGAGGTTTGCAGGATCGCAGACAATTTCAATCCGGCTCACCTGCAACTTGGCAAAGCAAAACTCGACTAAAGCGGTGATGGCCTCTTTCGCGTTTCCTTGACGCTGATACTTATCGGCGATCCAATAACCAATACTGACCATGTTATAGGTGTGATAGAGCTCATTAATCGCCACCATCCCGAGCAATTGTCCATTCTCACGATGGAAAATACCAAAGCCATACCCATCGGCTTTTACCCAGTTTAGGCGGGTAGTCAACAAGAACTGCTGCGCCTCTTTGAGAGTGAAATCGGCATGACACCAATCAACCCATTGATGTAGCGATGGCGAATTGCGAATCAGCGTTGCCAAAGGTTCGGCTTCATCGGCGTTGATGAGACGCAGGCAAAGACGTGAAGTAATGATTTGAAAATCTGGGCTCATTTTACTCTCTTGCAGCGTTCGTTTATTTCGCTTTCCTGAATCGGCAAAGTTTTGTGATGACGTTTGAGGCAAATAAACAAAAGCCCTCGTCTGAGGGCTTCAAATAAACATAAATCGGTTTCATTCCACGCGGCGAACTTGGATCACGATGCCCAGCAACGGGTGGTCTAGGTAGTGGGTTTCACCACTGCGCATACGGCGTTTTTGATCCATGCGGTAGCTTTTGAGGAACTGTTCCACTTGTACCGTTGGAGACACTTGCGCCAAATTCCCCAGTTGTACATTGCCATCCACTTGCCCAAGCTGGTCGGTGTTTTCATCCAGTGGGCTGGATTCTAGCTTCACTTCACGCACGCTAGGCGCTTTGAGATCTAAGGTGCTTTCGACGAACAGATAGTGCTGCACGTAGACTTGTAAAGTGCCGTCAAGTTCGTACAGCGGATTGTCGATACGCACTTCGGTAATGCCATCGGCAACGACCTGCTCTGGCTCGGCCTGCTTTTCACTGCCGTCAGGATTAAACTCGGCAGAGTAATCCTTGCCACCTAAAATGCGAAAAATGGGCGCAGAACTTTTGCCTTTGTCATCTTGCCGCCAAGCGGTATGCAGCAGCACCGTAAACCCTGCATGTCTGTCTAGGGCCTCTTTTTGCGAGCGCAATTGGTACTCATCGTAGGGCAACATTTGCACGCCCTTAGCTTCACGATAAGCGTCGTCCTGAAACTCATGTGCTTGCGCTTTATTGATCTCCGGCAGTTGGTTTGGCCAGGATTCATTAGTCTGCTGGGCATCGAGGTTACGTTTGAAAATGATAACCTCGATATCAAATTGTCTCTGCGCCCATGAAGGGAGTGACACACAAAGAAGGAGCAGAGGGATCAAGAATCTCATCGGATAACTAGCTCACTGGTAATAAATTCTGATTAAACTCGTTCAGTAAATCACGAATAAACTGAACACGTTGGCGGCGGTCGGTCAATGGTACGCTAAACTTGAACTTAGTTGGACCTTCCATTGCAAATTTTTTCGGTTGCGACTGCAGTAGTCTGACCAAATACGCGGGGTTTATGTCAGCGTTAGGATAAAATTCGATAAACCCGCCTTTATCATGCGCTTCGATTTTTTTCACTTTGATGTTGGCAGCAAGAATCTTTAACTCTGAGATTGCCAACAGATTTTTCGCCGCGTCGGGCAGCAACCCAAACCGGTCGATCAACTCCACTTTGAGCTCGTTGAGTTCCTCTTCACCCGCCACGCTGGCAATGCGTTTATACATAGATAAACGACTGTTGACGTCGGGGATGTAATCATCCGGGAGTAGGGCGGGTATGCGGATCTCGACTTCGGTTTGTTCACGTAAAAGCTCATCTAATGACGGCTCCTTGCCTTCTTTCAAGGCTTGAACCGCTTGCTCAAGCATCTCCATGTAGAGTGAGAAACCGACCGATTGGATCTGACCGCTCTGCTCTTCACCGAGAAGCTCACCTGCGCCGCGGATCTCAAGATCGTGGGTAGCCAGCGTAAAACCCGCCCCTAAATCTTCCAATGAGGCAATCGCATCAAGACGTTTGATCGCGTCTTTAGTCATGGATTTGGGATGCGGCGTCAGCAAGTAAGCGTAAGCTTGGTGGTGCGAGCGCCCCACACGGCCACGTAGCTGATGCAGTTGGGCGAGGCCAAGATTGTCAGCGCGATCCATGATAATGGTGTTGGCGGTTGGGACGTCGATACCGGTTTCGATGATGGTGGTGCACACCAGCAAATTAAAACGCTGATGGTAGAAATCGTTCATCACGCGCTCAAGTTCACGCTCACGCATCTGGCCGTGGGCGACAGTAATTCGCGCTTCAGGTATTAGCTTGGTCAAATCCGCTGCGACTTTCTCGATGGTTTCCACTTGATTGTGCAGGAAGTAAACCTGACCACCGCGCATGATTTCGCGCAAGATCGCTTCGCGTACCACCGCATCATCTCGCTCGCGCACAAAGGTTTTGATCGATAGGCGACGCGCTGGTGGGGTGGCAATGATGGACAAATCACGCATGCCGCTCATTGCCATATTGAGTGTACGCGGGATAGGGGTCGCAGTTAGAGTGAGAATGTCGACATCGGCACGCATCGCTTTGACTTTCTCTTTTTGCCGCACGCCGAAACGGTGCTCTTCATCGACAATCAGTAGGCCAAGATCGTTAAACTTGAGTTCAGACGAGAGTAGCTTGTGCGTGCCGACCAGAATGTCGACCTTGCCACTCGCCACATCCTCGAGGATCTGTTTCTGCTCTTTCGCGGATTTAAAGCGCGACAGCACTTCAACTCGGATCGGAAGATTGGCAAAGCGATCGCGAAAGTTCTCAAAATGCTGCTGGGCAAGCAAGGTCGTCGGGACGAGTACCGCGACTTGTTTGCTGTTGTCGGTGGCAACAAACGCGGCGCGCATGGCCACTTCGGTTTTGCCAAAGCCAACGTCACCACACACTAGGCGGTCCATCGCTTTGGCTTGGCACATGTCTGATAACACCGCGTTGATTGCCATGGCTTGATCGTCCGTTTCCTCAAAAGGAAAACCAGATTTAAAGCTGGCGTACTGGCCAAGATCCAACGCAAATTTGTAGCCCGGCTTGAGCTCGCGCTTGGCATAAACGTCCAACAGCTCTGCCGCGACATCGCGCACTTTTTCCGCCGCTTTGCGCCGCGCTTTGGCCCAAGCTTCGCCGCCAAGTTTGTGCAGCGGAGCGCTCTCTTCCGCGCCGCCGGAGTAACGGCTGATGAGGTTTAGCGACGCCACTGGAACGTACAATTTCGCCTCGTTTTGATACTCCAACATCATGTATTCGGCTTTGATGCCGCCCGCTTCGAGCGTCTCTAAACCAATATAGCGGCCGATACCGTGATCAATGTGCACCACAGGTTGGCCCGGTTTGAGCTCGGCAAGATGACGGATAACGGTATCGCTGTTGACGTTACGCTTGTCTTTTTTGCGCCGTTGGATCACGCGATCACCAAGCAGGTCGCTCTCGCAGACAAAAGCAAAGCTGCGTTCAGGGTGAATAAAGCCGCGTTCAGTGGCGCCGATCACCAAAGTAAAGCGGTTTTCCTGTTGCAACGCTTCATCTAAGCTAGCCGACATCGTCGGGCGAAGTTTGATCCCTTGCAACAGCTCGGTTAAGGCTTCGCGTCGTCCTTCGGACTCCACGGAAAAGACAATTTTTCCGTTAAAGCTTTCGCTAAATTTGCGCAGTTGTGCCAACGGCTCTTTGCTATTTTGCTGCACGGCCAGTTCAGGCAGTGCTTGCAGAGGCAGATTGCTGCGGCCAGCTTTCTCTTCAATGGCTGCGACAGAGAGGCAGGTTTGAGCGAATGGCTTGATGCGAGCGTAAAGTTCATCCTTTTTTAGCCACAGTTGTGCTGGTGGTAAGAGGGGGCGCAGCGGGTCGACTTTTTTCTGCTCGTAGCGGTAATCGACATCACTGAGAAACTGATCCATCGCCAGATCGATGTCGCCGACCGTGATGAAGTGTGAATCACTAGCGACGTAGTCAAACAAGGTTTCGGTTTGTTCAAAAAACAGCGGTTGCCAGTATTCTATGCCGGCCGGCCAAGTCCCTTTGCTCACTTGCATGTAAACCGATTCTGGTTCACGGCGCGCATCAAACTGGCTACGCCAGCGAATACGGAAATCTTCAATCGCTGCTTCAGTGGTGGGGAATTCGTGAGCGGGCAACAGGCGAATTTCCTGTACGGCGTCGGTAGAGCGCTGATTCTCTGGATCGAAGGTGCGAATGGTGTCGATTTCGTCATCAAAGAAATCTATCCGATAAGGATCATGACTGCCCATTGGATAGAGGTCCAAAATGGAACCTCGGCTAGCGTACTCTCCCGGGCCAAATACTTGATCGACGTGGCGATAACCGGAGTTGTCTAATTGCAGGCGAAGTTTTTCCAGTGAATAGCGATCGCCCACTTTGACCATCAAGGTATGTTGCAGCAGGAAGTCGCGCGGTGATTGACGCTGAAGTAAGGTGCTGACTGGAACTATGGTGATGCCGTTGCTTTGCCCCGGCAGTTGGAACAAGGTCGCGATGCGTTCAGAAATAATATCTTGGTGTGGCGAGAAATTGTCGTACGGCAGCGTCTCCCAATCGGGGAACACTGTCACCGACTCACGGTAAAACTGTTCGACTTCTGCTTGCAGTTTCAACGCGCTTTGTGGGTCAGGTACCACTAAAACTGTGTGGCTGGAGGCTGCTTTTGCCAGTTCAGCGATGGAGAGTGCGAGCGATGCACCCGGTAAGCAGCCAATATGTTTTTTGTCGCCTGCGCCGTTTGCGCCGCAGACCGATAAGATGGGTTGAACAGTTTTCATTGTGGGTTATTTTGAATCTCTTTCCAGGGTTCGCTGACGAAGTATTCTTTGCTGCTGATGGAGTGCCGCTTTGATCAAAAGGTCTTGATCAGAATCCCGCAGCAACTGGTACTTCATGGTGATTTCGAACTGCTGTTTCGTGCGCCTCACAGGCTGCCACTTGCGCGTAACAATAAATTGCCGCCGCCGGACTCTCAAGAAACAGTTTCACCCGCGCGAGTTGCCCGACTGGTACTGTTTGTGTGCAGAGATAACTCACTTGGCTAGCGCCAAAGCGAGTAGTTTTAAAGCGCAGTGTAGGGTCATCTTGCTGGGAAAGCATGAAACTGAGGAGCAAATTGAGTTTGGAATTTTGCGCATCAAGCAAACTGATGACGCTTTTGAAATCGCTATTTTTCAGCTCATGACGGGCATGATCCGCCATTTGATCGAGTTGGCTAAATTCGCTGGCGACGATAAATGGAGTCGGGATTTCTGCCAAAAATGTCTCTTCCGAAGGCAGAATTGATGACGTGGGCAACAGCTCGACGTTAACCGTTAAGGTTGAATGGACGGTAAAAAACTCTTGATCTGTCATGCTGTTGTTCCTTATTCGTCATCTTGAAGTGACAAGATGAATCTTCAAGTGATTGATTATCGCTAACTTCGCTTAGTTATCAAGCTCTGTTCTAGTCAATTGACCCACATCTCAGCTTCACTCATCACTAAAATGGCAAAATTACGCTGAATTCTGTGTCGCTCACTCAATTTTAGCTATATTCGTGCCATCTTTCTGGTTAGAGTAACCAGTTGGATTGATTATCGGTTTTTACAATGTTTTATCCAGTATCCCTATTCGTTGGGCTGAGGTATCTGCGCGGGCGCTCCGGTGACAGATTCAGTCGCTTCGTCTCTTATATGTCGACTGCGGGCATCACCATCGGTGTGATGGCGCTGGTCACGGTGCTCTCGGTGATGAACGGTTTTGAAGCGCAGCTTAAAGAGCGCATTTTGGGCGTGTTGCCGCAAGCGGTGGTCTCCTATCAAGACGAAACGCCTTGGCAAGCCAGTGCGCCTGGATTTGTCCGAGAGCTTTCACCCTCGCGCACCCCTGTACCGATTGTGCGCGGCGAAGCGGTGATTCAAAGCGCAGCGCAGCTTTCGGTGGGCTATTTGATTGGCATTGATTCAAGCTTTGACGATCCTATCGCCGAGCATTTGATCGCAGGTTCTGTCGCTGACCTTCATGCTGGTGAATATCAGGTGTTCCTTGGTCATACGCTGGCAAGAAATCTTAATGTATCCATAGGCGATAAAGTGCGCCTTATGGTGACCAGTGCCAGCCAGTTCACCCCATTGGGGCGTATGCCAAGCCAGCGCAATTTTACCGTTGCAGGCATGTTTAACACCGGTTCGGATATCGATGGCCAGTTGATGGTGACACACATCAATGATGCCGCCAGACTGCTTCGATTGAGTAAGCAAACCATTTCCGGATGGCGACTGTTTTTTGATGATCCATTTGAGGTGACGCAAGTGGCCAAACAAGACCTGCCTGAGGGTTGGCAGTGGAGTGACTGGCGAGAGCAACGCGGTGAGCTGTTTCAAGCGGTAAAAATGGAAAAGAACATGATGGGCCTGATGCTTGGGCTGATTGTTGGTGTCGCGGCGTTTAATATCATTTCGGCGCTGATTATGGTGGTGATGGAAAAGCAAGCTGAAGTGGCGATTTTGAAGACTCAAGGCATGAGCCAGCGCCACATCATGACGATTTTCATGGTGCAAGGGGCGAGCAGTGGCGTGATTGGCGCGCTGGTGGGCGGTGGCGCGGGTGTTTTACTGTCGCTTAATCTCAACAGCTTGCTCAACGCCGCTGGCGTGGCGCTGTTCACCTTCGGTGGCAGCCTGCCTGTGGTGATTCAGCCATGGCAAATCTTCTGGGTGATTTTATTGGCGGTTCTACTTAGTCTAGTGGCTACGCTCTATCCCTCTTACCGCGCATCGTCTGTTAAACCTGCTGAGGCTCTTCGCTATGAATAAGTTGTTAAAGTGTCATCACGTGAGCAAAACCTATAGGGAAGGTGAACTCACTACCGAAGTACTCAAAGGCGTAAGCTTTGAGATGGATAAAAGTGAGTTGGTGGCGATTGTTGGTACCTCTGGCTCAGGCAAAAGTACCTTGCTGCACATTCTCGGCGCCTTGGATGATGCCACTGAGGGTGAGGTAGAATTTCTTAATTATCGCTTGTGTACCCTCAGCAGTAATAAGCAAGCGAAGCTGCGCAACCAGCATCTCGGTTTTATCTATCAGTTCCATCATCTGTTGGCCGATTTCTCGGCGCTGGAAAATGTGGCGATGCCGCTGCTCATTGCGGGCATACCATTGGCTCAAGCTAAGCAAGAAGCGCAGCAACTCTTGGAAAAAGTCGGCCTGAAACATCGCGTTTTACACCGCCCATCAGAACTGTCTGGTGGTGAGCGCCAACGTGTAGCGATTGCGCGCGCTCTAATTAATAAACCGGAGCTGGTGTTGGCTGATGAACCGACAGGCAACCTTGACCACAAGACGGCAGTGCAAATTTACGATCTGATGCGTGAGTTAAATCGTGAGTCGGGCACCGCGTTTTTGGTGGTGACACACGACAATGAGTTGGCAGCGAAAATGGATCGACAGATGACGATGCAAGATGGTTTGCTGACTCACCCAACCGAGAGTGAGATGAAGTAATGTTTTCTTCTTTGCCACTGATGATCGGCCGCCGTTTTAGTAAAGCCAAGCAGCGTAATAAAATGGTGTCGTTTATCTCTCTCTCATCCACAATTGGCATTGCCGTTGGTGTAGCGGTGATCATTATCGGTCTATCGGCAATGAATGGCTTTGAGCGGGAATTACAGTCGCGTGTGTTGTCAGTTATTCCCCACGCAGAACTCGAAGGCGTGCGTGGCCCGGTTGCCGACTGGCGCAAAGTGGTCTCACAGGTTACAACACACCCCAACGTGGTGGCCGCCGCGCCGTATGTGAAATTCACGGGTTTGGTCGAGCGCGGCGATCAGCTCAAAGCGATCGAAGTGCGTGCGGTGGAGCCAGACTATGAACAAGCGGTGTCCAGCATGGCGCAGTTTATCGAAGCGGCTGCGTGGCAGGCATTCACACCGGGTAAAAATCAAGTGATTTTAGGGCGCGGCGTCGCGAATGAGATTGACGCCAAGGTCGGCGACTATGTCACTCTTTTAATTCCGCAAGTGGGCAATACCAGCAAAGTACAGGCTCCTAAGCGGGGTCGCGTACAGGTGGTTGGCTTTCTTACGCTCAACGGACAAATCGATCACAATGTTGCTTTAGTCCCCCTAGCCGACGGTCAGCAATACACGACGTTGGGTGATGGAGTGACGGGCATCGCACTGCGTACTAATGATGTGTTGAATGCGCAAAGTATCGTGCGTGATGTCGGACAGAAAATCGACATTTATGTCTATTTACGCAGTTGGAAGCAGAAATTTGGCTTTTTATACCGCGATATCCAACTGGTGCGCACCATTATGTATCTCGTGATGGTGCTGGTGATTGGCGTTGCCTGTTTTAATATCGTCTCCACCTTGATGATGTCGGTCAAAGACCGTGCTGCGGAAATTGCCATTTTGCGCACCATGGGCGCCTCAGATCGCCTAGTGAGGCGTATCTTTGTTTGGCAAGGTGTTTTTTCCGGCGTGCTTGGTAGTGTGCTCGGCAGTGTCGTTGGCGTACTGGTGGCATTAAACCTCACTACCATAATCAAAGGGCTGGAAAACTTGCTCGACCACCAATTCTTATCGGGTGATATCTATTTTGTCGATTTTCTACCGACACAATTGCGTTATGAAGATGTGCTGATTGTTTCAGGCACCGCGATCATATTAAGCATTCTTGCCACTTGGTATCCCGCACTCAGAGCCTCCAAACTCCAACCTGCTGCGGTGTTGAGTAGCAAGTAATGTTCTGATTCATAGAAGCAAAAACGACAAAAGGACCGCTTGGTCCTTTTGTTTTTACTACTTTTATTACATCTGATTTCATTAGCCCAGTGCGATAAATCGAAACTTATGCCACTGCTTGCCAACATTTCAGCATCTTGCGTTATCTTGCTTGACGCTTCTGCCAACTTCTCACGACAGAGTAACGCCACAAACCGCGAATGCCAAAGTAGCCGACAATCGACGAAACCACGCCGCAGATGGTGCACCCGAGTAAGAACGGAGGGCCAATGGTGCTCATTTGTTCAATGATGAAGTCCCAAGAAAGTTCGAAATGAAAAGGCTGTGGCGGAACATTCATCACGAAAGCGCCGAGTTTGTAGGCGAAGTAAAACAGCACGGGCATGGTGATCGGATTACTTACCCAAACCAGCGCGACTGAAAGCGGCAAATTGACACCAAGCAATACCGCTAAACCCGCTGACATGATCATCTGACTCGGTAGCGGAACAAAAGCCATAAACAGGCCAACAGCAAAAGCACCTGCCGCAGAACGGCGATTTAGGCACCACAAATTGGGGTTGTATAAAACGTTACCAAACACTTTCAATGCTTTTTGACGTTTTATCAGCTCATGGTCTGGCATGAAGCGTTTGATCAGCTTTCTTGGCATAGGACAACATGACTCTCTTAGGTAACAATTGGTTCTTGGCTTCGTTCTCAGCGACCCTTATCTCGGCGAATTATTGGCCGCTCATGCCTTCCTGGCGGTGGTTGTTGCTGATTGTGATTGCCATCTTATTAATTACGAGACTGAAAAGGTGGCGGAGCTCACTCGGTATTGGCTTGGCGCTTGTGGTTGCGATTTGTTCGGGAAATCTAATCCAGCGGAAAGCGGAAACCCTGTTTCAGGCAGGGGTGAATATTACCATAAACGGGCAAGTTGACAGCCCTTTTAAGCAAATAAGTCACGGCTATGAGGGGATTATTTATATTACGCACATTAATGGCCAGCCACTGACGCTTTTTGAGCGAGCAAAAGTTCGCCTGATTGCGCCAATTTTGCTCAATCAGGGTGATCTCCTTGCTGGTCGAGTAAACATCAAACCTATTTATGGACTGCTGAACCAGGCTGGATTTGACAGTGAAAGGTTTGCTCTCAGCCAACAAGTCTTAGCCAGAGCAACACTTGATCGACAGCATTCGTGGCGGGTTACGTCGAGGTACTCGGTTAGATCGGCGCTGATTGAAAAAGTCTCCCTGCAATTGGCGCAGGCATCGCACTCAGCTTTGTTAATGGCACTCAGTTTTGGCGTGCGTGACCAGATCGAGACGCAGCAGTGGCAACTGCTCAAACAGAGCGGATTGATTCATCTTCTTTCGATCTCTGGCTTGCATATAGGTATGGCGTTTGGTTGTGGCTATTGGCTCGGCCATTGGATGCGGGTAGGGCAAAGACCGCTTCTTTTCGCGCCGATCATGCTCGGTCTGGTGTTTGCTTGGGCTTATGCTTGGTTGGCCGGCTTTACCCTACCGACTCAGCGAGCACTCATCTTTTGTCTCCTGATGGCATCGCTCTCTTTGATGAACGGTCAGATAAGCCGTTGGAGTACCTTACTTTTGGTGCTGGCATGCTGTTTAGTGCTATCGCCTTTTTCCCCGCTTTCTTCTAGCTTCTGGTTATCTTTTCTCGCCGTCGGCGCGGTTTTTCTCACCATCAACCAAGGCCATTTTCATGCCTCATGGCGCAAGAGAACAACCAAGCTGCTACTCACGCAAGCATCGTTACTGCTGTTTCTCGCGCCCGTAACTGGGCACTTCTTTTCCGGTTTTAGCGTTGCTGCTCTGGTATACAACTTAGTGTTTATCCCTTGGTTTACGCTGGCTGTGGTTCCTTTGGTGCTGGCTGGTTTGTTGTTTTCGGCCTTATCTTTGCCAAGCGTCGCCGCGCTCATTTGGCAACTGGCAGATTGGTCTTTACAACCGTTAAGCCTGCTGTTGCCTTATGCACGTCACGGTTGGTGGCCACTCACCGACGGGCAGATAACCGTTATCACCCTCTTGGCTCTGCTGATTCTGTTCCGACGCCTGTTCACGCCCATGTTCGCGTTGACTGCTTTGGGGATAAGCATGGCGATGACGATAAGTCATCGCCAGCAGAATGATATCCGTATTGATCTATTGGACGTCGGTCATGGGCTGGCGGTATTGATTGAGAAAAATGATCACCTGCTGCTTTATGATACTGGCAAAGGGTGGCTGGACGGCAGTATTGCCCAGCAAATCATTGAGCCTTTGATGCTTAAAAGGGGCCATCGCGGTTTGGATGGTCTGATTCTTAGCCACCTAGACAACGACCATGCCGGAGGGAAAGCGTATGTAGAGTCCATGCTGTCACCGAAATGGCGCATGAGCAGTTCGCAGCAAGAGCACTATTTACCCTGTCTTCGTGGTGATCAGCATGAATGGCAAGGGATGCTGCTTGAAGTTCTGTGGCCACCGAGACTAGTTAAACGGGCCTATAACCCTCACTCGTGCGTGATTCGGCTCAGCGATAGGGAAAATCAGTTTTCAATCTTACTCACGGGAGACATTGATGCCGTCGCCGAGTGGATTTTGGCTCGAGAGCCTGAAGAGGTGACAAGCGATATTATGCTGGTCCCGCATCATGGCAGTTTAACCTCGTCCTCACCGGATTTTGTCGCCGCAGTCGCGCCGCAGTTGGCGTTGGCCTCACTCGCCAAAGGTAACCAGTGGGGCATGCCGAGAAAAGAGGTCTTACGCACTTATCAGCAATACGAGGTGCGCTGGTTAGATACTGGAGAAGAAGGGCAGATTACGGTTTGGGTTCACCAAGGTCACTGGTCAGTAAAAACGCTACGCAGCAATAGTTTGCAGCCTTGGTATAGGCAGATGCTACGGAACCAAGTAGAATGACCACTTGATTAAAGAAAAGAATCTCTTATCTATGTCGATTACAGCAGATGAATCAACTTGGCGCACCTTTAAGCGTCTGTGGACTTTTATCCGTCTTTACAAATCTGGATTAGCCGTTGCCGTTGTTGCATTGGTGATCAACGCCGTTTCTGATACCTACATGGTTTCCTTGCTCAAACCGCTTCTTGATGAAGGGTTTGGTAGTGCCGAATCAGACTTCCTTCGTACCCTACCATTGATTATTTTCGCCATGATGTTCATTCGTGGTGTCAGTAGTTTTATCTCGGCGTATTGCTTGAGTTGGGTCTCTGGTAACGTGGTGATGCAAATCCGTCGTATGGTGTTTAACCACTATATGCAGATGCCAGTTTCGTTTTTTGATCGTGAAAAATCGGGCAGCTTGCTTTCGCGAATTACTTACGATTCAGAGCAAGTCTCCGCGGCAACCAGTCAGGCATTAGTGAGCATCGTGCGCGAGGGCGCCAGCATTATTGGCTTGTTAGTACTGATGTTCTACAACAGCTGGCAGCTTTCTCTGGTGCTGATTTTGGTTGCCCCTGTTGTGGCATGGGGGATCGGCGTAGTATCAAAACGCTTTCGTAAGATCTCCAAAAATATGCAAACCATCATGGGCGTTGTTACCAGTTCTGCGGAACAGATGCTCAAAGGGCATAAAGTGGTGCTGAGTTATGGTGGTCAGGATGTTGAAAAACAGCGTTTTGATAAAGTCAGCAACCAAATGCGTCAGCAGAGCATGAAGCTTGTTACGGCGCAAGCGGCCGCTAACCCGATCATTCAGATGATTGCATCGGTTGCCATTGTTGTGGTGCTTTATTTGGCGAGCGTTGACTCAATAAAAGAGCAACTGACCCCTGGGACTTTCACCGTGGTTTTCTCGGCGATGTTTGGTCTCATGCGCCCGTTAAAAGCGCTGACAAGTGTCACTTCGCAGTTCCAACGTGGTATGGCCGCAGCGCAAACGCTGTTTGCATTGGTGGATATTGAGCCGGAGAAAAACCACGGGACTCATACGGTAGAACGTGCCGAAGGGGATGTTGCGGTAAAAGATATCTCGTTTACTTATCAAGGCACGGAGAAGCCGGCGCTGCAGCATGTCTCTTTTGATATACCGAAAGGCAAAACGGTAGCGTTGGTGGGCCGATCCGGTTCAGGCAAAAGTACCATAGCGAATCTATTCACCCGTTTTTACGATGTCGATGAAGGCTCTATCGAGCTGGATGGCGTTGATATTCGTGACTACGAACTGAAAAATTTACGTACTCACTTTGCTTTAGTATCACAAAATGTCCACCTATTTAATGATACTTTGGCGAACAATATTGCCTATGCCGCGGAAGAAAAGTATAGCCGTGCCGATATTGAGCGTGCCGCTGAACTGGCCCATGCGATGGAGTTTATCTCCAAAATGGAACATGGGCTCGATACGGTTATCGGTGAAAATGGTGCCAGTTTGTCTGGGGGCCAGCGTCAACGGGTTGCTATCGCACGGGCATTGCTGCGAGATGCGCCAGTACTGATCCTCGATGAAGCGACTTCTGCTTTGGATACTGAATCGGAAAGGGCGATTCAATCTGCATTAGATGAGTTGCAAAAAGACAAAACGGTTTTGGTCATTGCGCACCGTTTGTCAACCATTGAACAAGCAGATCAAATCTTAGTGGTCGATGACGGAACCATTATCGAGCGAGGCTCGCACGCTGAGCTGATCGCCAAAGATGGCGCTTATGCCCAGTTGCATAAGATTCAGTTTGGTGACTCCTAGTGGTCGAAAAAATTTGGTTTGAGAACCATCCGATCAAGTATCTATTGTGGCCGCTGCTGTGGCCACTCTCTTTGCTGTTTGGTGTTATCAGCCGTCGTAAGAAACAGGCTTATCTGCTTGGTAAAAAAACAGCCTATAGAGCACCTGTACCAGTGGTGGTCGTGGGCAACATTACGGCGGGTGGCAATGGTAAGACCCCAGTTGTGGTTTGGCTGGTGGAAGCGTTGCAACAACGAGGTTTTAAACCCGGCGTTGTTTCACGCGGCTATGGTGCTAAAGCGCCAAGCTATCCCTTGCTCGTCGATGAAACGACTTTAACCGCACATTGTGGTGACGAACCCAAGCTGATTTTCCAACGTACAGGCGCTCTTGTGGCGGTTGATCCCAATCGCCCTCAAGCGGTAAAAGCGCTTCTAAGCCAAGGGGTGGATGTCATTATCAGCGATGATGGCTTGCAACATTATGCCTTACAGCGTGACGTCGAAATCGTTGTGGTTGATGGACAGCGACGCTTTGGCTCAGAGCAGTTGATTCCACTTGGCCCACTGCGCGAACCCGTTTCACGCTTGTTTAGTGTCGATTTTGTCATCACCAACGGTGGTAAGGCTAAGCCGGATGAAACTGGTATGACACTAGCGCCGGGGAAAGCTATTAACTTGCTTACAGGAGAGCAGGTAGAAGTGCAATCGCTCGCCGCTCTGGTCGCTTTTGCTGGCATTGGTCATCCGCCACGTTTTTTTGCCACTTTAGAGCAGTTAGGCGCTAAATTGGTAGCCACCCAAGAGTTTGCTGATCACCAAGATTTTGAGCACAAAGCGTTGGAGAAACTGGTTATTCAGGGTGAAAACGTCATAATGACAGAAAAAGATGCGGTCAAGTGCCGCCAATTTGCCCAGAAGAACTGGTGGTATTTACCGGTATCGGCGCAGTTTGATTTGCACAAAGAACAACAGATTTTACAAAGAATAACAGAGGTTATAAGAAAGTATGGATCACCGTCTGCTTGAGATTGTTGCGTGCCCAGTATGCAAAGGAAAATTAACATTCGATAAAGATAATCAGGAGTTGATCTGTAAGCTCGATCGTCTCGCCTACCCAATTAAAGAGGGTATTCCTGTATTACTTGAGCCAGAGGCTCGCAGTATGGCCATGGACGAGGGGCGCTAATGTCATTCACGGTTGTTATTCCTGCTCGTTACCAGTCTAGTCGTCTGCCGGGCAAGCCACTGGCGGATATTGCGGGTAAACCAATGATTCAGTGGGTTTACGAACAAGCGATCCAAGCAGGTGCGCAAGATGTGATTATTGCGACCGATGATGAGCGTGTTGCTGATGCTGTTGTTGCTTTTGATGGCAAAGTCTGTATGACGTCACCGAATCATGAGTCGGGTACCGAGCGCCTTGCGGAAGTGGTGAAAAGCATGGGCATTGCCGACGATCACATTATTGTGAATGTGCAGGGTGACGAGCCGCTGATTCCACCAGAGATCATTCGTCAAGTGGCGGATAATTTAGCCGCGAGCACTGCGCCTATGGCGACTCTTGGCGTTGCGATAACCAACGAAGAGGAAGTGTTCAATCCCAATGCGGTGAAGGTCGTAACAGACAAAGAAGGCTATGCGCTTTATTTTAGTCGCGCAACCATTCCCTGGGATCGCGATGCGTATGCGCGCGGTGAAAAACTGCCGCCTCAGACATTGATGCGTCACATTGGTATCTACGCTTACCGCGCAGGTTTTATCAATACGTACGTTAACTGGCAACCAAGTTCATTGGAAAAGATAGAGTGCCTCGAGCAACTTCGCGTGCTCTGGTACGGTGAAAAAATTCACGTTGCACTGGCAAAAGAAGCGCCACCAGCGGGCGTGGATACCCCCGCAGATCTTGAGCTTGTAAGGCACATTGTTAGCCAAGCAAATAAGTAAAATTTAAAAAAGCCTAATGTGTAGTACGTTAGGCTTTTGTTTACTCAATCGTGCAGAAAACAGAATCACACAATGAGCGCTTGGTTGCTGAATAAATGACTCGTGTGTCTCTACTCCTTGGCAGGGCACGTAGCCAGAACTTCGCGATGTCCGGATTCCTTCACTTCTTCCAAAATCACTTCAAAGCCCCAAATTCGATACAAGTGTTTTAGCACTTCTTCATAGCTTTTATCCAGCGGGATCCGATTGTGCGGCACATATTGCAGTGTCAGCGAAACGGTCACCACGCACATCGACATTGAAGACCTGAATGTTGGGCTCTAGGTTCGACAGATTATACTGTGCGGCCAATGCTTCTCTGATTTTTCGATATCCGCTATCGTCATGAATTGCATTCACCTCAATAAAGTTTTTACGGTCATCATCTTGAATAGCAAACAGTTTAAAATCGCGGATGATTTTAGGTGACAAGTACTGGCTGATAAAACTCTCGTCTTTAAAGTTATGCATAGCGAAATGAACGGCGTCTAGCCAGTTGCTGCCAGCGAGTTCCGGGAACCACTCGCGGTCTTCGTCGGTGGGTTCTTCACAGATACGTTTGATGTCTCTGAACATGGCAAACCCGAGTGCATACGGATTGATACCACTGAAATAGGGGCTGTTATAGGGGGGCTGAGCGACCACACTGGTATGACTGTGCAAAAATTCCAGAATGAACTTATCGGACACTAATCCCTCGTCGTATAGATGATTCAAAATCGTGTAGTGCCAGAAAGTTGCCCAGCCTTCGTTCATCACTTGAGTCTGTTTTTGCGGATAAAAGTATTGGCTGATTTTTCTCACAATACGCACAATTTCACGCTGCCACGGTTCAAGCAATGGCGCATGTTTTTCAATAAAGTAGAGAATATTTTCTTGCGGTTCACTGGGGAAGCGAAGCTGATTGCGTTCTTCTTTGGCTTTTGCTTTCGGCACAGTGCGCCACAATTCATTGACCTGTGATTGCAAGTATGCCTCACGCTCCTCTTGACGAGCTTTTTCTTCGTTGATCGAAATCTTCTCTGGCCGTTTGTAGCGATCAACACCAAAATTCATCAGTGCATGGCAGGAATCAAGCAGTTTTTCCACTTCGGTTTCGCCATACTTGATTTCGCACTCAGCAATGTAATTTTTGGCAAAAAGTAGGTAGTCAATGATAGAACTGGCGTCGGTCCAGGTTTGAAACAGATAATTACCCTTAAAGAAGGAGTTATGCCCATAACAAGCGTGTGCCATGACCAAAGCTTGCATGGTGACGGTATTCTCTTCCATCAAGTAGGCGATACAGGGGTTGGAGTTGATCACAATCTCATAGGCTAAGCCCATTTGTCCGTGTTTGTAATTTTGCTCAGTTTGAATAAATTTTTTACCGAACGACCAGTGGTTGTAGTTGATTGGCATGCCGATGCTTGAATAGGCATCCATCATCTGCTCTGAGGTGATCACTTCGATCTGATTAGGATAAGTGTCCAGACGATAGTGCTCTGCCACCCGCTTTATCTCTTGATGGTATTGATCCAGCAAATCGAAAGTCCAGTCAGGGCCATCTGGTAAGGTTTTACGCTTTTGCTTAGTTTTGGTTGTCATGCGCAGTCCTCCTATGCCGTCTCTTTCTGGAACAGCTCTCTAAATACCGGGAAGATATCCTCTACTGAGCGGATATTCTTCATCGCAAAGTTGTCGAAGCTTTCTCCTAATTTTTCATATTCGTGCCAAAGAGTTTGGTGAGAACGTCGCGTAATTTCGATGTAAGCGTAGTACTGGCAGTTAGGCAGCAACTTATTGGTCAACAGTTCACGGCAACGTGGTGAATCGTCAGCCCAGTTATCGCCGTCGGAAGCTTGTGCCGCGTAAACGTTCCATTCACCAACGGGATAGCGTTGCTTGACAATGTCATCCATCAATTTGAGAGCACTGGAAACAATGGTTCCCCCAGTTTCCTGAGAATAGAAAAACTCATGTTCATCCACCTCTTTGGCCTGTGTGTGGTGACGAATAAAGACCACTTCAACATTCTCATAAGTGCGAGTTAAGAACAGATAAAGCAGTACATAAAAGCGCTTTGCGATGTCCTTAGTTGCTTGATCCATTGAGCCTGAAACGTCCATCAGACAGAACATGACGGCCTGGCTCGATGGCACGGGTTTTTTCTCATAATTCTTAAAACGTAGATCAAAGGTGTCAATAAAAGGGACCGCATCGATGCGCTTTCGCAACTCTTCAATTTCTTGTTTAATACGCATCTCTTCCAGTTTTTGAGCCGGTTCCCTATTTTGGATGCGTTCTAGTTCCTCTTCCAATTCTTGCATCAGGCGCTTCTTACCCGCGGTCATCGCGGTGCGACGAGCCAAAGACTGTTGCAGAGAACGAACAACAGAAATGTTGGATGGAATGCCGGCAGTTTGGAAACCTGCTCGGTGTTTTTTCCACTCGGTAATTTTATTGACTTGGTTTTTCTTCAGGTTGGGCAGCGCCAGATCTTCAAACAGGATGTCGAGATACTCGTCTTTTGAAATCTGAAAGACGAAATCATCTTGTCCCTCACCGTCGGCGCTTGCGTCACCTTCACCGGAACCGCCACCGCCTTGTCCTCCTTTTGGCCGTTCGATCTTATCGCCAGTGATAAATTGGTCGTTTCCCGGATGTACACGCTCGCGTAGTCCGCCTTTCCCCTGATGGAAAATAGGTTCCTTGATATCTTTGTGCGGAATGGCAACATCTTCACCGGTCTCGGTATTGGTGATCGAGCGGCGATTTACTGCATCCGCAACAGACTCTTTGATTTGCTCTTTGTAGCGTCTCAAGAAGCGCTGTCTGTTGACAGCGCTCTTATTCTTGCCATTGAGCCTCCGGTCGATAAATTGCGCCATGAAATTCCCCTCTCCATGTTCCACAAGACCTAACTCATTGCTCTGGGTTAGGACGATTTACGTACACGCAGGTACCACTCGGAAAGCAGGCGTACTTGTTTCTCGGTGTAGCCTTTTTCCATCATACGAGCAACGAAGTCGTCGTGTTTCTTCTGATCGTCAGAAGAGGTTTTCGCGTTGAAAGAGATAACCGGAAGCAGATCTTCTGTGTTGGAGAACATTTTCTTCTCGATGACGGTGCGCAGTTTTTCGTAGCTGGTCCAAACCGGGTTTTGCCCATTGTTATTGGCTCGGGCACGCAGAACAAAATTGACAATCTCATTGCGGAAATCTTTTGGATTGGAAATGCCCGCGGTTTTCTCGATTTTTTCTAACTCGCCATTCAGGGCAGAGCGGTCGAATAACTGGCCAGTTTCCGGATCACGGTACTCTTGATCTTGAATCCAGAAATCGGCGTAGGTGACGTATCTGTCAAAGATGTTCTGGCCATATTCAGAGTAAGACTCGAGGTAGGCAGTTTGAATTTCTTTGCCAATGAACTCTACGTAGCGCGGAACGAGGTAGCCTTTGAGAAACTCTAGGTAACGATCCGCCGTGTCTTGTGGGAACTGCTCCCGTTCGACTTGCTGCTCAATCACATAGAAGAGATGGACAGGGTTTGCCGCCACTTCGGTGTGGTCAAAGTTAAACACACGCGAGAGGATCTTAAAGGCGAAACGTGTAGAAAGACCTTTCATCCCTTCATCGACACCCGCGTAGTCGCGGTACTCTTGATAACTCTTCGCTTTTGGATCGGTATCTTTCAAGGTTTCACCGTCATAGACGCGCATTTTTGAGTAAATCGACGAGTTTTCTGGCTCTTTCAAACGAGACAGAATACTGAACTGAGCCAGCAGTTCGAGCGTGCTCGGTGAACAAGGTGCTTTGGACAGTTTCGGAGTGCTCAAGGAGTTTCTGGTAGATTTTAACCTCTTCTGAAACACGTAAGCAGTAAGGGACTTTGACGATATACACCCGATCAAGGAACGCTTCATTGTTTTTGTTGTTTCTAAAGGTTTGCCATTCTGACTCGTTCGAGTGCGCGAGAATCATGCCATCAAATGGAATGGCTGACAGTCCTTCAGTACCGTTAAAGTTCCCTTCTTGAGTTGCGGTCAAAAGTGGATGCAACACTTTGATCGGGGCTTTAAACATCTCGACGAATTCCATTAAGCCTTGGTTCGCTTTACACAACGCACCGGAGTAGCTGTAAGCATCCGGATCGTCTTGCGAATAATGTTCAAGACGGCGAATGTCGACTTTACCAACCAAAGAGGAAATGTCTTGGTTGTTTTCATCACCTGGTTCGGTTTTGGCAATACCAATTTGGTCGAGAATGGAAGGACGCACTTTCAGCACTTTAAATTTGCTGATATCCCCCCGAATTCGTGCAAGCGTTTTGCTGCCCAAGGCGACATAATGGAGCGCAAGTAGCGTTTTTCAATACCATACTCCTGCTGTAGGATATCGCCGTCCTCGTTGACATCAAACAAACAGAAAGGATGGTCATTCACCGGGCTACGCTGCCCGTCTGCACTCAATACGTAAATGGGCATTTGTTGCATCAAGGCTTTGAGCTTTTCCGCCAGCGATGATTTACCACCGCCGACTGGACCGAGCAAGTAGAGGATTTGTTTGCGCTCTTCTAATCCTTGCGCAGCGTGTTTTAAGTAAGAGACGATCTGTTCGATCGCGTCTTCCATGCCATAAAAATCCTTAAATGTTTTGTAGCGTGAGATGACACGGTTAGAAAATAGTCTGCTGAGGCGAGGATGATGTGAAGTGTCGATCTGCTCTGGCTCTCCGATCGCCATAAGAAGTCGTTCTGCTGCATTTGCATAGGCACTTTTGTCATCTTTGCACAGCGCAAGGAAGTCTTGTATCGACATCTCTTCGTCTTTTGCTGCTTCATAGCGAGCTTGATAGTGGTCAAAAATACTCATGTCACATTCCCCTTCTTATTCAGTCTGCTGACGAACGTTGGCAAATATCGTCCCTTCTCAAGGATAAGCCTAGACTGCGATTTGCAATTTTGCTTAACAATTATGTGTTTATTTAAAAAAATACTTGTTGAGATGCGGTGTTGATCGCCTCTTTCCATGGTGCTCAAATAGATTGGATTCAGGAAGAATATAGGTTCTTAAGGTGATATTTTTGGCGTCAATCTTCCTAATTCGAAGTGCGAAGGGTGACGTTTAAAGGAGTAAAAAGATGTGGTTTGATGTGGCAAAGAACAATGGCTAAAAAACAAGGCTGGCCCAGTTGCCAGCCTAGGAGAAAACGGTTTGAGTTCGCTTATGCACTGAAAATTTGGCGTAACTCCGTCGCAGATAGATGGTATTGGCGAGGGCATTTTTTCCAGCTCACCAACATTCGGCGGTATTTTTCTAACATCGGCATTTGACTGTTGAAATGGTGGTCTGCTTTATCAAATTGAGGATATAAGCCTTCTGAGTCGACAAGGAAACGCACGTAGTGGACCAATTGAGCTTCTGATGCGATGTCGAAACCTAAGAACTGCAGTCGACGCTGATCCACCTCTGCACGTTCGCTATCAGAGAGCATTCTGTTTGATTCCTGCATGGCGTGATACATCTCCATAATGTCGATCACTTCTTTGCAGTGTTGTTCCGAAATGCAGCCAAAATCTTTGTTTAACTCACGCATTTGTAGCTCATAGCCGCGTTCAATAATGGTTTTCAAACGTTGGTAATTGGCCGCATTGGTTGGGTCGAGCTGTGACATGAGTTTGTACTGATTTGATAGGATCAAACGCTGTGTGTTTGACATTTCCATGGTGACCTCACTGAAGATAATTTTATTGTGTTGTTGAAGTTAGGTTAGCGGAACATCACACGATGAAACATGATCTCAACACAGATTTAATTCGAAAAATACAAATTATGTTTGTCGATTTGTTCAGTGTTTGTGGTAATGGTTGAAAATGTAATCATGGTCGGAGAAGACCCTTAACCACTCGGGCTTGAACACACAAAGTACGGCAAGTGACATGCCGTTTAGTAAGGCTTCTGGAAAAGCGAGCAGAGGGACCAAAATGAAATAGTTGTCCCAAATGGTTTGCCAATCATAATGGCCAGACCAAAGGTGATAGATCGCGTTAACCATCAAATGCAAGCTGCCAGTGATAGCCGCATTGAGAAAGCCAGCGATAAAAATAAAGACAAAGATATTGCGTGGCAGGTAGTGGTAACTTACACAAAAAATCAGATAAGAGATGGTGATAGGAAACAGCACCGACAGCGTGAGGTATTCGGGAATAGCTGAAAGTGGCATGTCACTGGTTAAGGCTAGTCCGAAGGTGACAGGTAGACAAATCAGAAAAGCCATTCGCCAACCGAACATCATGGTCAGCGTGGTGAGAGCGAGAAAATGAACCTGCAGCCCATCTTTGATCCCAGCTTGTGTGCGCCAGAGCAAAAACAGGATAAAAATAACGGCAAAAGTGAGATGTTGAAAACTCTTTTCATTGAGCAGCTTAGGCAAAACAACGCGCTTGAAATCTGCCCAGCAGAAACGCCAGCCAATCATAATCGTTAGGCCTGAGCAGAAAAGAGTAAATACATCCATGTATTAAAATCCGTGAGAAAGGAATGTCTGTACGGCGTTAGTATTTCACATTGCTGTGGTACTGAGACAAAATGGCCACCATCGTATCCATCGTTTCTTTGGGCGGTGGATTGACCCCTTCCAGAGGATAATCTTGTCCCATCGCTTCCCATTTGTGCGCGCCGAGTTTGTGGTAGGGCAATAGCTCTACTTTCTCAATATTGTCCATGTCTTTGATAAAGGCACCAAGCATATGCGCAGCTTCAGGATCATCGGTATACCCGGGTACGATAACGTAACGGATCCAAGTCTTTTGGCCGATTTTGTGCAGGTAGCGGGCGAAATCCAGCGTACGTTTGTTCGATACGCCGATGAAATCGTGGTGGATTTCATCTTTCATGTGTTTAATGTCCAACATCACCAAATCGGTGGCGTCCAGCACCTCATCAATAACTTCCGTATGTTTGCGTACATAACCGTTGGTATCTAAGCAAGTGTGAATACCTTCCGCTTTAGCCGCACGGAAAAAGTCGCGCACAAACTCAGGTTGCAACATGGCTTCGCCGCCTGAGCAAGTTATGCCACCGCCAGAGGCTTTCATAAAATGTCGGTAGGATTTTGCCTCGCGGATGATCTCTTCCACAGAGACTTCTTTACCAATGTGGGTGTCCCATGTGTCGCGGTTGTGGCAATACTTACAGCGCATTAAACAACCTTGCATAAAGACAATAAAGCGAATACCGGGGCCGTCTACGGTGCCGCAGGATTCAAAAGAGTGAATACGACCAGTTGTTGACATGAGTTGCTCTCAATTCTTACCAAATTCTGGCTGTCATTTTATTACAAAAACTAGGGTTAAAACAGTCTTAGTCGGTAAGTGCGCATGGCAGCAAATTTGCTTCATGAAGATGACAGTTTGCGGAATTGTTATTATGTTATAAAAGTAACCACTTTTGGGTGTAAAAATAAACAACTATGCTGTAGGGATGTAAACCATGAATACGCTTGCGCTTTCTCAAAAACACAAGATTCTGTTGTTTTTGAGTGTACTTATTTTGGGATTTGTTGCTCTTGCTTTTTACACGTCCAAACAACTTGGCTCAATGACGGAACAGTATGCGAAAAGCAGTCTGGTTTCAGAGGGGGCCAGACAAATCGCCAAAACTCAGGTTGAACTGCTTTTGTTGTCGGGGAAACTGCGTCAGATGAGCTTAAGTCAGGTGGCTGAAATCCGGGGGATGTACAGGCGCTGAATAAAAATGTTCAAGGTGCGAGCGATACATTGAATCAATTTGCATTGAATTCACAAGCCAGTTCGATGAAAACGGCGATTCAAGAGTTTGAGCAATCGCTGGCCCCTTGGTTGGAACTTCGCTCTGAAGTGGGTTTTTCCGTTGAAGAAGGCAAACTTGGGCGAATGAAAGAGTTAGCCAAAATCATTGAAGCAAAAATAGCGGAAACGGGGATGGTGACCATCAACTCAGATTTCCAAGAGATGATAAAGACACAGCAAAATTATTTGTTACAAGCAAACGAACAAAACTTGAAGTTGTTTAATCGCTCTATGGCCATGTTTGTCAATGTTTCTAACAGTTACGGTATGCTGGACTTGTATGAGAAAGAGATAGAGGAGTTCAAATCCACCTTTACAAGAGTCAGTGAGCTGTTGCAGCAACTAAGCTCGATTGAACAGCAACTCGCTTCCACTCAGCAGGCTTCTTTACAGCAGATCCAACAAGCGTCTGAAATGTTAAGTAGTATGGCTTCCGATTACCAAAACAGAGCTGCTAATTATTCCGACAGCACCAAATGGTCGGTGTTGATTGCTTCCGGCGCATTGGCCCTGTTGACTATCCTTATTTTTGTTAACTTAAGTTCATCTCTGACAAAAGCCCTCGATAGAATTAGCCAGATGATCCAAGCCATCGCGCAAGGGGATTTGTCTCGACGTTTGGAAACTAGCCAAAACAGCCAAGATGAATTTAACCTGCTCTCTCAGGCGGTGAACAAAAGTTGTGAGAACTTAGGTGAACTGGTTTCTGGCGTACAGCAGAGCAGCTTGTCTCTTGCCAATTACGCGGGCGAACTGAGAACTGGTCTGGATAATCTTGCTCGCCATCAAGCGGACATTATGGGACAAACGCAGTTGATCGCCTCTGCCACCGAGGAAGTCAGCGTTACAACTAGCGAAGTTTCCAGCTCGCTCGAATTTGTTTCTGAGATCAGCAAAGCTTCAAACCAAGCGGCGGAAGAAGGCGGAAAAGTGATCGCAGAAGCGATAGGTTCTCTTGAGCAGGTGGCAGACATTCTGCACTCTGCTTCTGGACACATTACCCAACTTGAAGAAGCGTCGGCGAAAATAGATTCTGTGATGGATATCATTAATGGGATTGCAGAACAGACGAATCTGTTGGCGCTCAATGCCGCGATTGAAGCCGCTCGCGCCGGTGAGCAAGGGAGAGGTTTTGCGGTGGTGGCCGATGAAGTTCGAAGCCTTGCGGTAAGAACCGTTGATGCCGTCAGTGAAATCTCGGGCACGATTGAGACGATGAAAAACGAAAGTGCCGAGGTAATTCAGTACATCAGCAACTCAGGCAAAACCATCGAGAAAGGGCAGCAGAAAGGACACGAAGCGATCAATGCGCTCAAACACATCACCGACAAAGCCGATGAGGCTAGCCAGCAAACCGAAGTGATCTTTAGTTCGATGAAAGAGTTGGCGACGACCAGTCAATCGATGGCCGATAGCATGACCCAAATTTCCCATGCGATGCGAGAGTTGGAGACCAATAACCAAGAGTTGCGGGAAGTGAGTAAACTGGTTGACAGCCACTCCCGCACACTCAGTAACGAATGCCAGAATTTTAAAATTTGAGTTTAGAAAAAGGCGTACATAGAAAGTGCGCCATTTCCATAGATGGTGTGAGGCGACTCAAGGTAGTCTGGTGTTTTCACTGCCAACGTGAAGCTAAAACCCAAGGTGCGATTGTACATGGCGATCCCCGCAACCGCAGTGCTTTGCCAGTGTTGTAGTGTGGTATCGTACGCATTGCTCGGCTCTGGAATGCCTGAGCGCTCACCTTCAATACTCAGGTCATTGAAACGGTATCGGCCAGCAATACCAGAGAAGAGAAACCAGCCGGACGAGGTGTTACCCAGCATGCCAGCATTAAACGGCCGCTCCACACTGATGTCGGCGGCTGCCATCGACTGGCTGAGCTCCGAGCCATAACGGAACATTATCCCCGCAGAGACATCACTGCGAAAGGTACTGGCGTTCACTTCAACTAGGTTAGAGATTTCCCACTCTTTGCTGTCCTGAAGTGGTTCACGCAGCAAGTTATCGAAACGTTTATAACCAACCCCAACAGTAAACTGATTATCGACTTGATACTCCCATCCTTTGGGCTCAGTTGAGCCAGTGATGCTATGCACTAGGCGCTGCGCTTTTTCCGATAAAGCATGTTCGCCGGTGGTCCCAAGCGTTAGGTTATAGCGTACAGACTGTTGCGGATTCAGACTGAGGTAGTTGAGTTCGGTATGAAAAAAACCGGCGTACGGGCGATCATTGGCGATCGGCTCCGTGGCACCAATATCAGATGGTGTCCACATTTTGTGGCCGATTAGCCACTCAAATTTATCAATCGAGCTGCCATACTTCTCTGACAGGCTCATCCACGAATACTGTCCCTCACTACTTAACGCCGATGTGGTATAGGAGAGATATATGCCATTGGTATAATCTTGATCGACGCCGAAAATGCCATCGTTATCAAGACTAAATGCGAAAGTGTGGTCGACGGAAGCGACTGCCATTGGAGAGAGCAGTCCAAGCGAAAGGTAAGTAAGTAATCTCATAACGTCACAACAGTTTTTCGCCTCATCATACTGCAATATCCTGCTATCTCCCAGAGGTAGCTTGGCTTGTTGCGAAAATTAGTGAGCAAAAACAAAAAGCCGGCGCATAAAGCGCCGGCTTGGATATCACATTTGAATCTTATAGAGATTCAGTGAAAGTACGTGCGATAACGTCAGCTTGTTGCTCTGCAGTTAGAGAGTTAAAGCGAACTGCGTATCCAGATACACGGATAGTTAGCTGAGGGTACTTCTCTGGGTGCTTAACTGCATCAAGCAGAGTGTCACGGTTTAGAACGTTAACGTTCAGGTGTTGACCTCCCTCGATACCGGCTTCGTGATGGAAGTAACCATCCATTAGGCCAGCAAGGTTAGCGCGTTGAGCGTTCTCATCTTTACCCAGTGCGTTAGGTACGATAGAGAAGGTGTAAGAGATACCGTCTTTCGCGTGAGCAAATGGCAGTTTACCTACTGAAGTTAGTGACGCTACAGCACCTTTTTCATCACGACCGTGCATTGGGTTTGCACCTGGTGCAAATGGAGCACCTGCGCGACGACCGTCTGGCGTGTTACCTGTCTTCTTACCGTATACCACGTTTGATGTGATAGTTAGGATAGACTGAGTAGGAACAGCATTACGGTAAGTATTTAGCTTACGGATCTTGTTCATGAACACTTCAACAAGTTCACAAGCGATATCATCAACGCGAGCATCGTTGTTACCGAATTTAGGGTAGTCGCCTTCGATTTCGAAGTCGATTGCTACGCCATCTTCGTCACGAACTGGTTTCACTTTCGCGTACTTGATTGCAGAAAGTGAGTCAGCTGCGATAGACAGACCAGCGATACCACATGCCATTGTACGGTATACATCACGGTCATGTAGAGCCATTAGTGCCGCTTCGTAGCTGTACTTGTCGTGCATGAAGTGGATTGCGTTTAGTGCAGCAACGTATTGCTTAGCTAGCCAGTCCATGAAGTGGTCTAGGTTGCTCCACACTTCGTCGAAGTTTAGTACTTCTGAAGTGATCTTAGGCATTACTGGGCCAACTTGCATTTTTAGCTTCTCATCAACACCACCGTTGATGGCGTAAAGCATCGTTTTTGCAAGGTTTGCACGAGCGCCGAAGAACTGCATTTGCTTACCAACAACCATTGGAGATACACAACATGCGATTGCGTAGTCGTCAGAGTTCATGTCTGGACGCATTAGGTCGTCGTTTTCGTACTGGATTGAAGAAGTATCGATAGATACTTTCGCACAGAACTTCTTGAAGCCTTCAGGTAGTTGCTCAGACCAAAGTACAGTGATGTTTGGCTCTGGAGAAGGACCCATAGTGTATAGAGAGTTTAGGAAACGGAAGTTTGAACGCGTTACTAGCGTACGACCGTCAAGACCCATACCACCCATAGATTCTGTTGCCCAGATTGGGTCGCCAGAGAATAGGTCATCGTACTCAGGAGTACGTAGGAAACGAACCATACGTAGTTTCATTACGAAGTGGTCGATCATTTCCTGTGCATCAACTTCAGTGATCTTACCAGCCGCGATATCACGCTCGATGTACACGTCTAGGAAGGTAGAAGTACGACCTAGAGACATAGCCGCGCCGTTTTGAGACTTAACAGCCGCTAGGTAGCCGAAGTAAGTCCACTGGATAGCTTCTTGTGCAGTTTCAGCAGGACGAGAAATATCGTAACCGTATTTCGCAGCCATTTGCTTCATTTGACCTAGAGCGCGGTGTTGCTCTGCAATCTCCTCACGAAGTTGCATAGTCATTTGAAGATCTTCGCCGTTTTCAAATTTTTCCTGTAGAGACTTGAACTGAGCCAGTTTGTCCTTCATTAGGAAGTCGATACCGTAAAGTGCAACACGACGGTAGTCACCGATGATACGACCACGGCCGTAAGCGTCTGGAAGACCAGTTAGAACACCAGACTTACGACAAGCTAGGATATCTGGAGTGTAGATATCGAATACGCCAGCGTTGTGTGTTTTGCGGTATTCAGAGTAGATTTTAGAGATTTGAGGGTCTAGTTCACGACCGTAAACTTTACAAGAACCTTCAACCATGCGGATACCACCGTTAGGGATGATAGCGCGTTTTAGAGGTGCGTCAGTTTGTAGACCAACGATAGTCTCTAGATCTTTTTCAATGTAGCCTGCATCGTGAGCAGTGATGGTAGAGATCAGGTCAGTATCGAAATCAACTGGAGCGTGAGTCGAGTTCTCGATTTTGATACCTTCCATTACTTTAGCCCAAAGCTTGTTGGTTGCTTCAGTACCTTCAGAAACTAGGAAAGATTCGTCGCCTTCGTACGGAGTGTAGTTCTTCTGAATGAAATCACGAACGTTTACTTCGTTTTGCCACTCACCTGCCGCAAAACCTTCCCAAGCTTTAGCAAATTGCTCTGCCATGACATACCTACCTTTTTAGTAGAAAAAACACGTACTGTTGTGACTGTTGAGCCAGCCATCCTCTTGTGGAAGAGGCCCAGTACACTCTTATGAATAACAATATCTATCGGTTTTTGAGCTCGCCAGAAAGCGATAGATATTGTCACTGTTTTTGTTGGCTATCTTGATGACTTGGCTTTAGGTTAAGCTAAAAAATTTTTGCAAACCTTAAACTAAATCAATAAATCCTCAAAAAACTCAATAAAATTTGGGTGGTGACCAGCACCACCCACACTTTATTTTAATCTTACAGCCAAGCTTTGATGCCATATTGGCTTTCTAGCATACCGACTGCAAGCATAGCAACCAGACAGATAATCAGCACGCCGCCAGGGATAACGACTTTGTCAACAAAAGAGAGTTTAGATGCACGCTCTTTGTCACCAATCAGACCATTATTATCTAGTAACATGGTCAATGCCCAAGCTAGAACTGGGTTAACCACCGCTGAACCGAAGATACAGATACCAGCCGCTTGCGAATCTTTTGTGCTACGAACCATCTGCATACCTGCTTCAAGTAGTGGTAGGAATACCCCAACAAGCAGCGCACAACGCATTACTGGTGGCCATACCGCGACGTCCATTGGGAAGCCAAGAACGGCGATAGTCATAACCAAAGTACCTAGAATGATCGCACCACCAGGGATTGGACGCTTCGCAATCGCGGCTGGGATCATGTATGTACCCCAAGACGATGTGATGTTACCGCCACCCAATGCCGTACCTACCATTTGACGGATAGAACACATGGTCATAGTGTCATCCACATCCATCAATACTTTTTCCGTCTTCTTAGGATAGTTCAATTCTTGGAAAATACGGTGGCCAAGAAAATCTGGAGACCACATTGCTACCGCCAGAATCGCAAAAGGTAGAGAGGCGATAAAGTGCTGTAGTGTTGGTAGGCCAAGTTGCCAACCTGTCTCTGTGCTGCCCCACCAGTAAACTGGGTTTAGGTTAGGTAGGCCCATTTCTGTTTCAAACTTCAGGTCAAAACCAGCGCCAAGCACGAGTGCAATCACCAAACCTGTAAACGCACAGACAGGAATGGCTAACCAACGTAGGTTGAGTTTTGCCAATAGTGCATAGATAACGATGTTAACGCCAAGTACCACCAAGCCAATGTAACCTAGGCTACCCGCAGCAATGTCTGCAGATTGTAAACCGACGGCCCATTCTTGGATTGACGTGATTTGGCTCATCGTCCCGGTAAAGCCGAGGAAGATCAACAAGCCGCCTGCGGTACCTTCGGAGGTGAGGTTCACCAGCTTAGAGCCGCCTTTGAAGTAGCTCAGAAGCAGACCAAAAACGCCGAGTAACAGTGCCAATGCAAGAGGGTGAGCACCGGCAAGAGCGATCGCGCCGATAAGAGGGATCATTGGGCCGTGGTTACCCGCTAGGTTGGCTCGTGGATTGACAAAGCCAGAAGCGATAACACAGAAGAACAGGGCTGGGAACAACATTTCCACACGTGCAACTTCGATAGCGAATTCTTTACCTAAGTTGATGTGATCCCAAGCTTGAGTTAGGCCATCAGCCCAAGACATCATTACCGCTGAGTACATCGCGATGATGCCGATAGTGCCTGCGAGTGCTGGAACAAGGTCTTCAAGTTCAAAACGGAAGTCACGACCAGGAAGGTTTAGACCGAAGCGACGTGGCTTCATGATCTGCAGTTCGTGGTCTAAGTAGTCTGAGCGGCTGGCAAATTCAGACGCGGGACGGTGAAGCTCTTGATAGCTCTTTGTCTCGATATCTGAATCAGAGTGCACTTTATTCACTGCGTCTGACATAGATTCCTCATATATTTAAAAAGTTAGTAATTCTTTCTCAATTCCACACGCCGGCTTTTTTGCAGGCCGTTTATGCTAGCTATTATTAGGTTTATTGTTGCACGAGTGCTACGTGCCTAAGCATAGCTAAGTTTTTAATCAATGATGACTTGAGAACAGCCTCATCTTTGCCGCGAGTCTAGCAAGTTAACCCTTTGGGATGATTGATTTAGATCACTGAAAGAATTGATGTGAAAGAAAACTACGGAAAGTATCTCAGTTGCGAAAAAACCATGCTTTTTATATGTAATTTGCTTTCATAAGTTACGTTTTTTAGAAAATTTTAAACACTTATGCATCAAGGTGAGCTTGTTTGTTCACAATTTGGACATTGAAATGCAAGAAGTTGGCGCTAATTTTGCTATTGTTCGTTGAGTGACGTTTAATTGGCGAAACTTTGCCGTATCAGGAAGAGAAAATGAAGAATCTAAAACTATTGCCGCTTGTAGCGATGATTTCTGGCGTATTGGTTGGCTGCGGCGGTGGAGGCGGTGGCGGTGGTGGCGGTGGTACACCCGTCGCCACGTATACTTGGCAAGTTGTTGATTTGTATAAGGTCGAGCGCTCTAAGGTAGGGACTGGTTGCGCAATATTCGCCAATATGAGCGACGGTAGTGGGGATGTTATTGCGTCGCGTGTCGCAAATAGGGACTATCGTATTCTTTTTCACAACTCAGATGGTTCGGTTGTGATAGACAAGACTATTGAAGGGGCAGACCTTCCCTCATCAGGAATTATTACGTTTAAAGAAAGCGATGTTCCTGACGGAGGTTACGTTGCGTTAGAAGAGCTCGATGGACGATCGATAGGACAACGGGATAGCTATATGTTTGGTGTCCACAAGAGCCTACTCCAAAATATGACGTTAGCGATTAGTTCGCCTCAAACAAATAATAGCTGTTACAAAGGTGAGCAAGAGCCAGTAGACCTTAACGTTTCCAATGCTGTTATTGACGTTTTAGCAAATGATAACCCTGCATATTTTATGACAAGTGCATCGAAACTCGCGGGTGAAGGGAGCCCTCGGCTCAAAGCCAGAAGGTGTACCTGTTTATTCGGGAATTCCTTCACTAGAGAAAAAATTAGTAACGCGTTTTGAAGAATATACAAATGATGAGGCGAACAATCTAACACAATATGCCATTGTGCCTTTAGGTGCTGTTTATGACGCGACAAATCCGACCACAACTCCTGCTCAGAAATTAAAAGGTGATATTGTTTCTCCAAGCTTCTCAACGACGGACTTAACGCTTAGTAGTAGTGGTGTAGAAGTTGTTTTGAGCGGGGGTGTTTACCAATGGCAACCCCTTTTTGATTCTAGTATTACGTATTCTATAGCTAAATCTGAATTGGACTTGTCTAGCTGGAGCTTTCGTCTCAACGGAACCACGCCTGATATCAGTGGAAGTTGGATATATACGGCACAAAAAGTGGCTGATGGTAATGACGTCAATATTTCATATCCTAACGTTCACGATTTTTCTACGACAACGATCGGAGCATGTGGAAACAGTTATTGTGTCAATTCAGTAGGTTATTCCCCTTCTGACTTCCAAGTCCAGAGAACTGCTATTCGTTCAAAGACTGATGCTGATAGAGACTTTTTCCAAACAGTTTATTCAGTACCATCGCGGTCTCAGGTGATCTTAAAGAGTCCTAGTGAGCAAATAGTGCCAAAAGCGACGGATAGAGTTGAAATCCAAGTTGTAGATTCTGATGCGTCTCTGCGCGATAAAGCTAAGTTTACGATGGCTTTAGGGATGAACCTGCAAAACTTAGGAACAGACACAACTTTCAAAGACTTCAACGGTGTTGTGATGTTACCTAGTGAGCAGCTTAAGTATAAGAAGCTGATGATGAGCCAAAACTACCAAGCTTTGTCAAACAAAGTAAATTAAGTGGATTTGTTGCACTAGTTAACGAAAATCAAACACAAACCAGCCTCCACCTCGGAGGCTTTTTTTTACTCTCTATGCAGGTTAAAAAGAATAATTTGCTGAATGGTGAATAAAAATACATTATTCATTTCTAGTTATTCGAAATTTTCAGGTTAATAAATTGTTGCAGGCAAATTGATAGAATGCTAGCTTGTAACTCAATAAGAGGGCGGAGTGCCCCGGCAGTGACAAAAAATACAGGGAGTAGAAGCGCATGCAAGATGTACCAGCGCTGGACATTAAACAACTGCACAAAACTTTTGGTCAGAACGAAGTGCTTAAGGGTATTTCACTTTCTGCGCATAAAGGAGACGTCATATCCATCATCGGCTCTTCCGGTTCCGGTAAGAGTACCTTTCTAAGATGCATTAATTTGCTTGAAACGCCAACCGCTGGGGAAATTTGGGTTAACGGAGAGTTAATCCAGATGAAAAACAACCGCGCAGGCGAATCTGTCCCAGCCAATGAGAAACAAGTGCAACGTATCCGTTCACGTTTAGCCATGGTTTTTCAAGGGTTCAATTTATGGTCACACATGACAGTGCTGGAGAATGTGATTGAAGCGCCTGTGCATGTGCTTGGTGTGCCCAAAGTGCAGGCGATAGAAAACGCAGAGATGCTGCTTAAGAAAGTCGGCCTTTATGAACGTAAGGATTACTACCCGGGGCATTTGTCTGGCGGTCAACAGCAGCGTGCCGCGATTGCTCGCGCTCTGGCGGTGGAACCAGAAGTGATGCTGTTCGACGAACCGACTTCCGCGCTCGACCCAGAATTGGTCGGCGAAGTATTAGGGGTGATGCGTGATTTGGCCGCGGAAGGGCGAACCATGCTCGTCGTGACGCACGAGATGGCGTTTGCTCGTGATGTGTCAAACCACGTGATGTTCCTTCATCAAGGGCTGGTGGAAGAACAGGGGAACCCAGCTAAACTGTTTACAAACCCAGATTCAGAACGGTTAAAACAGTTTATCTCGTCTATTTATTAAGGTTTTGCTTGCTGACTGAAGCAAGAAAGATAGTAATTGCTAGAACCTAGAACCTAGAACCTAGAACCTAGAACCTAGAACCTAGAACCTAGAACCTAGAACCTAGAACCTAAACACAACATCGCAATATAAAGAAAACAATCACAGGAGTATGGATATGAAGAAGTGGTTACTCGCAGCAACTTTGGCCGCCACAGCGGTATCGGGTATCGCACAAGCGAAGGATTGGAAAACCGTGCGTTTCGGTATTGAAGGGGCTTATCCTCCGTTTAGCTGGACAGAAGCCGATGGTTCTCTGAAGGGTTTTGACGTGGATATGGCGAATGCCCTGTGTAAAGAGATGCAGGTGGAGTGCAAGATAGTCCCACAAGATTGGGATGGAATTATTCCTTCGCTGCTTGCTCGTAAATATGACGCGATTATCGCGGCGATGTCGATTACCGAAGAGCGTAAAAAGAAGGTCGATTTCACTGGTAAGTATGCGCAGATTCCCAACAAGTTTATTGCTAAAAAAGGTGCAGGCTTAGATTTCGCTAACCTAGATGGAGTGAAAATTGGCGTGCAACGCGCAACCACTCACGACAAATACCTTACTGACAATTACGGCAGCAAAGTGGATATCGTCCGTTACGGTTCATTTGATGAGGCGTATCTGGATCTGGCCAATGGCCGTGTAGCAGCGGTACTCGGGGATGCGTCGGCACTCGAAGAAGGTGTGCTCAACAAAGCGGGCGGTGACGCTTATGAGTTTGTTGGCCCGTCGCTGATGGATCCAAAATGGTTTGGTGAAGGCATGGGTATCGCTGTACGTAAGCAAGACAAAGATCTCACTAAGAAACTGGACGCCGCTATCGCCTCTCTACGTGAGAAAGGTGTTTATCAGCAAATTGCAGCCAAGTACTTTAAGTACGATGTTTATGGCAACTAATACCAGCCGATAACACCGATACCTGATTGCCGGTTCGTTCCTGGATGTACCCGGCAATCAGGACTCTGGATTCTAGGGATTAGGAACTCACCTATGCTGGATTTACAAGGATATGAAGCCTCAATTCTTAAAGGGGCACTGCTCACTATTGAAGTGGCACTACTCTCCGTGCTCTTAGCGATGATACTTGGCATGCTAGGTGCCTTGGCGAAAATGGCCCCGTATCGCTGGGCAAGAGCAATCGCGACACTCTACACTACCATCATTCGCGGTATTCCCGATCTGGTTCTGATGATGTTGATCTTCTTCGGCGGACAGATCTTTCTCAATAATTCCCTTTACGCCATCAACGAATGGCTCAATGGCTGGTTTGCATCCAGCGATCCGAATCACGAATGGGTCTCCTACGTCCCTGATTACTTAGATGTCAGCCCATTTATTGCGGGTGTGCTAACCATTGGATTTATTTTTGGCGCTTACATGGCTGAGACATTTCGTGGTGCCATCATGGCGGTGGATAAAGGCGAGCTTGAAGCCGCCAAAGCCTACGGTATGAGCGCAACCTTGGCATTTCGCCGCATCTTGTTGCCGCAAATGATCCGTCACGCACTGCCCGGTTTTGGCAATAACTGGCTGGTGCTGCTAAAAACCACCGCTCTGGTGTCGATTATCGGTTTGGAAGACATGGTGCGCATGAGCTCTCTCGCCGCGGGTTCAACAAAGATGCCGTTTACTTTCTACATGGCGGTTGCGATTATTTTCTTGTTTTTCACCAGTATTTCAACGGGACTGTTGAAAATTGTCGAACGCAAATTCAGCATTCATGCGAGGTAGAATATGGATTTTTCTTTAATCTTAGACAGTTTTCCCGTTTATCTTGAGGGGTTGTGGACCACAGTGTGGCTAGTTTCTCTCTCGCTGGTGATTGGTTTGAGCTTGGCGATCCCACTTGCGGTGGCGAGAAACAGCCATAACCCGTTGTTACGCTTGCCAACTTGGGGCTATATCTACTTTTTCCGCGGTACGCCACTGTTGGTGCAGCTTTACTTGATCTACTACGGAATGGATCAGTTTTTCCCCGTCAAAGGGACGTTGTGGGAATATGCTTGGTTCTGTGCACTGGTCGCCTTTGTGCTCAATACCTCGGCTTATACCGCTGAGATCATTCGCGGTGCTATCAACGGCTTGCCGAAAGGCGAAGTCGAAGCGGCCAAAGCCTATGGCATGAGTACTTGGAAGACCTACCGTCGAGTGATTTTGCCAAGTGCGTTGCGCCGCGCACTACCGGCTTACAGCAACGAAGTGATTTTCATGCTGCATGGCAGTGCAGTAGCGGGGATTGTCACCATCATGGATCTGACAGGGGCAGCGCGTCTGGTCAACTCCCGCTATTACGCGCCATTTGAGTCGTTTTTGACCGCAGGCTTTTTCTACATGATGCTAACGTTTTGTATTTTGTGGTGTTTTAAAAATGCCGAAAAACGCTTTTTGGCCTATTTACGGCCATTGAGTTAATCGTTTGAAAACGGCGCTTGTGAGTGCCGTTTTTTTCATTCTGTTAGCTTGCTTCAGAGTTTGAGATGCCAAATATCCTCATTATTGTTGTGGCGTAGCTGATAAGTAAACTCTCAGCAAAACAAAAGCGAGAGCAGTGGATGAAGAAAATCGGTTATTTGGTCGCCGTTTTGGCGATGTTAACAGGCTGCGGTGGTGATAATAGTTCATCACCAGCACCAGAGATTCAGTCTGAAGTTGAAAAGGCGTTGCAGTCAGGAAATGCGCTGTTGGTGTCGGATCCGAATGATCTGATCTCAGCGGCGAGTCGTTGGGTTGAGCGCAATACGCAAACCTACAATCAGCTCTGGGCTGACTTAGCCAATGAGGCTGAGCAACTTTATTGGGACCCAACCCATGATGCTGCGGTGTTAGCGCCGACCTATGGCTTTAATGATGTAATATTGCAGACCAATAAAGCGATGCAATCGGGCTATCCGGATCAAACCTTAACCTTAGGAATTGGCGGTTTGACCCCATCGGGCAACCGCTATGCGGCGCTTGGTAGCAATCCGTTTCGCACCGCGCAGCGTTTTCCCACGTCGGTCAATCAAGCGATGGAAAAGTGGTTAGAGAATGTGATCACTTGGCTAAACCAAGGCCGTTTTGCGAGCAACAGCAAGGTGGTTTTAGCACAGCTTGACCAGTCCTATTATTTCCCGGATGAACAAGCAACGCGCAATTGGCTTACCGCCAAGTTTGCCGATGGCGTGACGTACAACGCCGCCAACCAATGTGACGGGGAGAAACTGCTTGCTTGTCTTGATGAAAAGCCTGATCTGCTCATCTTGTCCCAACATCTCAACGATGGAGATAGCATTCAACCAGTGGTGCAGGGGCTAGCGTATGCACTGAAAAATGACATTCCGGTGCTCTATCTGCACTGGGACGGCGGGATGACAGAGCTCGGTACGGCGTTGTTTGAGCAATTGCACATTCGCTATGTGGGCGATAACTACTGGCGCAAACTAGGGGTTGTGGATTGGCAGCCGAATCAATTGCGAAATCGTGTGCCGGAAGAGATAGCAACACAACTGGCGTTTTTACAGCGCTTTGCCAGTAACGGCTTTGATGTCGATCTCGCGCAATGCGATGACAAGTCTTGCGAGGCGACGGCAAACATGGATACGCAGTTTTATCCGGTAGCGAATCAGCTGCGCGCCCATTTGCAGAGTCTCGATAAAGCGAAAATTGACCTGTTTGCCAGCGACTATTACGAATATGAGAAACTAATCGTGCTTTTGGCGGATCGCTACCGTCAGGATGTGCGTTTCCCGATGGACAAGCTCACTACGCCAAGCGCAGATTTTCTGCAGTCTTACTTTGCTGACTACATTCAATACCACTCGCGTAAGATCAACCCCAAACAGCCAGATATGGGCAATTTTAGTCGCAGTGAATTTGGAGATAATGTCGCTCGCGTTGCCAAATCCGTTTCGTTGTTGTCAAAGCGTCACTTTCGTGCCGCGGGCGTATATGCGTTACCGGGAGAAAGCTTTCAGGTGACGCGCCAAGACAACAGCGCCGTTAAGGTGTCCATCGCCATCAATTCTCTTCGAAGTGGCGCAACGCATGAGTTTTCTAAAGAGGGTTACAATCGCCCTAAGCATTTGACCTCGACCACCTATGAAGTTAAGTCGGGTGAGACCATTACCCTGACATCGGCCTACGGTGGCCCGATCCAAGTCCATTTTGATGCTAACGATTTGCATGTTGAACTCACGTTTTCTCATGTTGCCGAGCATCCGGTTTGGCGCAGCAGCGAAGATAACGTGCGTTTCGCGAAGCAGCTGCAACAAGGAGAATTTGATTGGGCGGAGCTCATCACGCCTGGGTTCGAAGTACACTCGAAACGCGACAAAATGTTGCAATCCATTTCCGCCTCGGACTGGGGTGGTGATGCAGCGGCAATGGCACAAGCGACAGAGCAATACGTGCACAATTACCCTCATGCTCTGGCGGGCTTTCAAGGACCGGGGATTGATGTGATTGACGAGATCCAAGGCTACGCTGAGCAAAAGGGCTGGCAAATTGAAACCATTGATGTCGTTAAGCACATGAACGCGGATCAAGCGACTTGTGGTTATGGTTGTTCTGGGAACCCTTACGATGCGTATTGGGCCTTTAGTCCGCTCGGGCATGGAGATTTGCATGAGCTTGGGCATGGCTTGGAAAAAGGCCGCTTTCGCTTCGCGACTTGGGAAGGGCACTCGACCACCAACTATTACTCGTATTTTAGTAAGTCACGTTTTTTCAAAGAGACGGGCAAAGAATCACAATGTCAGTCGCTCGATTTCAAAGGCTTATTTGAGCTGTTGCAGCAAAGTCGTTTACAAGCCGACGCTAATGCCTTTATGGCAGCCCAAGATCAGAGCAGTTGGAGTTGGGGTGCGCGTGTTTATATTCAGATGATGATGGCCGCGCAGCAGCAAGGTGTGCTGCAAGATGGCTGGCATCTGCTCGGACGCTTGCACTTGATTGAGCGAGAGTTTAATCGCCTTGCTGCAAGTCCAGAACTGTGGGACAAGCAAAAAGCCACGATTGGCTTTGAGCAATACAACTATGACGAGGCTAAAAGCATCAACAATAATGACTGGTTGTTGATTGCAATAAGCTACGTTTTGCAGCGGGACATGCGCCAGTATCTTGATATGTGGGGGCTCACGTTTAGCAACAAAGCCAAAGTTCAGGTCGCCAGCGGCAACTATGTGCTGATGCCGATGAACTACTTTGTCACCTCCAATACGGGATACTGCACCAACGAGTTTGCCACACAGATGATCACGGTTGATGGCTCGACAGCTTGGCCACGCTAGTGCTCAATAGAAAGAGAAGCAAGAGGGAGCCGTTGAGCTCCCTCGTTGTTATTCATCACACGGAATTAGTTAAACACCGCCCAGATTGGCGCATGATCTGAGGGTTTGTCGATACCGCGCAGCTCATAGTCGACATCCGATTCCACACAACTGCTGGCGAGAGACGGGGTGGCTAAGATCACGTCGATACGCAGACCGCGATTATCATCAAATCCGCGCGAGCGATAGTCGAACCAAGAGAAACTTGTCGTCGACCGTTGGATGAAGTTGGCGGAAGGTGTCTTCCAACCCCCAATCGAGCAAGGTTTTTAGCCATTCGCGCTCTTCTGGTTGGAAAGAGCATTTGCCTGTTTTTAGCCAGCGCTTGCGGTTAACTTCACCGATGCCGATGTCAGCGTCAATCGGGCTGATATTGATATCCCCCATAACGATCAATTTTTCGTTGCTACTGTGGTGGGTATTTAAGTAGCCCATGAGATCTTGATAAAACTGGCGTTTGTAAGGAAATTTAGTCTCATGTTCAACGTTGTCCCCTTGCGGAAAGTAACCGTTTAAAATGGTCACTTTCTCGCCATTTTCATGTAAAAAAGTGCCGATAATCATACGCTTTTGGTGATCATCGTTGTCCGTTGGAAAGCCTTTTTGCAGCGACAGCGGTTCTTGTTTACACAGCAGAGCGACACCGTAGTGTGCTTTCTGTCCATGGAAATAGACTTTGTAGCCCATGGCCTCAACATCAGCGACCGGAAAGGCTTCATCGTGTACCTTAATCTCTTGCAGACCAATGACGTCGGGCTGGTGTTTATCGATAAGGGCTTGCAGTTGATGGAGGCGAGCACGCAAACCATTGATATTAAAGCTGACTACTTTCATTATTCTTCCTGACTCGGTTGTTTTATCTGATGTTACCACCGATACTTTCGACATCAAGTCATGTGTCAGTTTGAGCGCCACTTTTCTCTGTCGTGCCCTTACGGGATACAATTGTGTAACAAATGTAATTGATATTGAGGTCGGTTATGCTTTAATGAAACCGAAATAAACCATTTCCTTCCCTCCATTGTTTGCGAATAAGGATGTAGTATGCGAACTCTTTCTGTGCAGTGGAAAATTACCCTGCTGTCCGGTGTCTGCTTGTTGCTGACCTCCCTCTCTTTGATTGGCTTTTCGGTCTATAACGCGATTGCCAACCAGCAAGTGCTTAAAGCGCAAAGCAGCTTATCGGTGAGTGAAAAGTCGGAGCAATTGGTTCAGACCCGTGCGCTGCTCAATGCTACTGAAGTGTCTGAATATCTTACGGAATCTTTATACCGTGCTGAGATGCTCGCGGCGAACGCCCTTTTTTACAAGACCAACACCGAAGAAAACTTTGGAGAAAGTGAAGCGCTGCGTACCGCGTTAGATGAAATGGTGCGTAAGTCGGTCATCAATTTTAAGACCATGCAAGGCGCCTATTTGGTTTTCAAACCCAACATGCTCGATGGTGAAGATGCGAACTACGTTAATGCTGAGTACGTTGGTTCCAATGAAAAAGGGCAGTTTGCTCCTTATTGGAAGCTTGCCGCGAATGGTGAGAATGTGTTGGCCAATGTTCTGTCAGAGAAGGTGCTCAGCGCCGATGAAAATAGTGAGCGCTTTTTGTGTCCACTCAATTCTGATGCCTCATGCATCACCTCGCCAAGAATGGAAAGTTCACAAGAGGGAAATTTCCTTACCACCTCCATTTCGGTGCCGATTCTTCTGGATGGAACATCGATCGGCTTTATGGGCATTGATGTTCGTCTAGATCCTTTGCAACAAATCGCCAATGATTCTGACGCCAGTCTGTTTGGTGGTGCTGGACGCGTGAGCATGGTCAGCTTGGATGGCACGTTGCTCGCCAGTGATGATGACAACAAGCCAGTTGGCCAGCCATTTTCCAGTCAATACGTTTCTGCCAATTTGCTGACTGATATGCTTTATGGTGGTGAGGCACAAACAAACTGGAGCGAAGACGGCCAGTGGTTGATTGTGTTTGCGCCGTTGACGATTGCAAACCAAACGTGGGGCGTGATTTTTGAGATGCCACGATCGGCGGTATTGGCAGACGCAGTTACCTTGGATGAGATGATCAGCCAGAAAGTGTTCGAAGGCATCAAGTTTGAACTGCTAGTGGGTGTATCACTGGTCATCTTAGGCTTATTGACAGTCGCCTTCGCCGCTTCACGTCTCGTACAACCGATAAGATCCGTGGCGATGAGATTGCAAGATATCGCCTCAGGTGAGGGGGATTTAACTCAGCGTCTCGAAGTGAAAAGTGGTGATGAGATAGGCCAACTTGCTGGCAGTTTTAATGCCTTTTTAGAAAAGCTACAGCGAACGATCCGTCATGTAGTGCAAACCTCTGAGCAACTTGCAGAGCAGACACAGGGCGCAAAACGGGCAGCGGTTGAAACTCGTTCAAGCAGTGAGTCGCAATTTCGCGAAGTCGATTTAGTGGCGACAGCCGCAGAGCAAATGACGCAAACGGCAGGCTTGGTGGTGCACAATGCCGAAATCGCCGTAGACGCGGCCAATCGGGCAAGTGAATCAACCAGTAATGGTCAGCATGTGATCGAACGCTCGGAGCAGGAGATGGGTAAACTGGTAGAGCGGATGATGCAGGCTGTGCCGGTTGTTGAGGAATTGGCTCGCAACAATGGCAATATCACTGAGATTTTGACCGTGATTGAGGCCATCTCAGAACAAACCAATTTACTGGCTTTGAATGCGGCGATTGAAGCGGCTAGAGCCGGAGATCAAGGGCGTGGTTTTGCGGTTGTTGCCGATGAGGTGCGCAATTTAGCCAGCCGAACTCACGACTCGGTGGGCGAGATTCGCCAAGTGATTGAACAGGTACAAACGGGGACGACGGCGGTTGTTACGACCATTACCCAAGCGAACGAGTTAGCGCGTGAAACCTCAGTTCAGGTGAAAAATGCCGTGCTTGAACTGCAAAGCGTGTTTGAGTCGATTGCCGCGATCAACGATATGAATAGCCAAATCGTTAAGGCGGCGGAAGAGCAGCAACAAGTCTCGGCAGAAGTGAACCAAAACGTGGCCAATATCCGCGATCTCAGCGGGCAGATCTTATCTCAGGCGGGGGAATCTGAGGCCGCTGGGGCCCGAATGGAAGATCTTTCCCGCCAGCAGCAAAAGTTAATGTCGCAATTTAAGGTTTAACAATCAAGTTAAGGTGTCACGATCAAGCGAGGTGGATTTCGCATTTCCTCGCTTTTATTACCGTTAAAGCTGCTGGGTTTGTAGCTTCCGCTCGATATCTTGTTGAACGATCTTCAGTGCCGCTAGGGCGATTTCTGGGGCAATTTCGTTACTTTCTAATAAGTAGATCAGGTCAACCGCCAGTTTGATCTCCTCGGGTGCCTGCTCAAGGGGAGGGTGAATATTGCTCATTGGTTGTCTTTCTCTTGGTCAGTTATCTGGTTTTCAATCTTCACTATTGCGGCTTGGCAGCGTGCTAAACGCTGCTCCGCCACCAATAACGCTTGCTGCGCTTGTGCTCTGTCTGGAGCTGATGCCATAACCAGCGCGCGCTGTTTTTCCGTTACTAACTCTCGCAATCGCCGTCTCCATTCTTGATGCTGAGCCAATTCTTGGTACAGGAGGTTGATGGGCTTGCGAGAATAATTCATCGCTACCGAGGCATCTTTGCGAGTCACACTATCAGCAAGAAGCTCACGTGATATCGCGGCAAGTTGGGTCAGTAGTCGTTCTGAGAGAAACTGTGCCCGCTGCGAGGTTAGTATCTGTTCATTTTGCTCGCGCATCAGGGTCTCTAGCGTCGCTTTGGCTTCTTCAACACAAGGGGTGAGCACATGTGCTCGGCAGCTAAACAGTTGTTCATCAAACAGTGGGGCGTGATGTTCACCACGCAGACTATCAAGCTCAATAGCCTGCACTGCCATTTGTTCAAGTTTTTCTGCCACTTCCTTTAACTTCATAAGCTAACAAACCACGCGTCATAGGCGAGTTTAACTGCCAAAATGCTGACCACGGTGACAAAAACCGGGCGGATAAATTTTGCGCCAAAGTGAATAGCAGAGTGAGCACCAACAAACGCACCAGCCATGAGACAAACGCCCATAATCAGGCCTAACCCCCAATTAATATGGCCCAGCATGGCGAAAGTTACCAAAGAGGTCAAATTGCTAGTGAAGTTCATTGCTTTGGCAAGCCCAGAGGCCAAGAGGATATTGAGTCTGTAAAGCGCCATGGAGCTGACTGTCCAAAACGCGCCCGTTCCTGGGCCTGCCACGCCATCATAGAAACCAAGCACGAACCCTTGCCCATATTGCTTTTTATTGAGCATAGGACAGGGGGCGGGCGTTGCACTGTTGCGATTGGCATCGGGCGTTTTATGCAAAATGGTGTACAAGGCGGCAGCAAGAATGATCAGCGGTAGAAGTTTTTCCAGCCAATCCGTGCTGATAGCATCGACCACCATGGTGCCGACAGTAGCGCCCACCAATGTAGCGATAAATGCTCTTAGCCAACATCGTGGCTTGAAGAGACGTTTTCGATAATAAGTAAAAGCGGCGGTGGAAGAGGCAAATGTCGCCGCCAGTTTATTAGTGCCCAGCGCAATGTGCGGTGGGAGTCCGAGAGAAAGTAGCGCGGGAACGGTCAGCATACCGCCCCCACCCGCCACCGCGTCAATAAATCCTGCGACAAAGGCCACTAAGGCCAGCACCGCAAGCACGGTGGGATCCAAAAATTCCATAGGGTCTTTTACTCATCTTTCTTATTTTGTTTGTCATGCAGCAAGGTAGTTACTGATCATTATTCAATAACGCGTTTAAAAGGTGGTAGAGAATCAAGCAACGCTTTGCCATAACGCTTAGAGACGATTCGCCTATCAAGGATGGTGACTGTACCAGAATCGCGCTCTTTGCGCAGCAATCGGCCAACCGATTGAATCAACTTCTTACTCGCCTCTGGAACCGTAATCTGCATAAATGGGTTACCGCCACGAGATTCTATATACTCTGAGTGTGCTTGCTCGACAGGGGAGGTTGGTACAGCAAACGGTATCTTGGTAATCACTAGATTCGAGAGCAGCTCGCCCGGCAGATCAAGCCCTTCCGAAAAGCTGCCCGTGCCAAAAAGGACGCTGGTTTTACCTGATTCAACCAACATTTTATGTTTTTTTAGAATCTCGCCGCGCGAGCTTGAGCCTTGTACTTGCAGCGCCCAGCCTTGTTTTACAAATAAAGATTCAAGGTTTTCAGCCACTTGATTCATCTGCTTATAAGATGAGAATAAAACCAGATTCGCTTGTTTGTCTTTTAAATACTTAGGCAAAATTTCGCTAAGATATTCCGTAAACTGCGGGGCTTGTGGTTCGTAGCGAGTCGCTGGAACAATCAGTTCAGCTTGGTTTTGGTAATCAAATGGAGAAGCCAGCGCCAGAAATTGCGTGCCGGAATCTGGGCTTTGATCGATGCCTGCTTGAAAACAGAAGTATTGGAATGAATTCAACGCTCGCATAGTGGCAGAAACCAACACCGCACCGACACAGCGACTCCAAAGCTGCTTATCAAGTTGCCAGCCCACTTCCAATGGCGAAACACTGACAATGAAATCCCCTTCACGATCAGGATGAACTTCCAACCATCGTGCAAGCGGAGCACCTTTCTCACGTGTTGGCTCGGCCATGAGCTTCCAAACTTGGGCGAGATTCTCTGTCCGTTGAATATAAAAGCCGAGTTCTGCCAAGGCAGGTTCGGCCAGTTTTGCCGAAAGTTCGCCATCTTTAACTCGTTCCGCGACAAGATCGGCAATTTTGGCAAGCGATTGATTGGCTTTGTGACTAAAAGTTTTGAGTTCTTTCGACTGCTCTTCCAACCAAGTGGGTAAGATGCCGTGCTCAAAACGATAGATACCATCAATAAAATGGCTCGCATCAAACTGTTTGACCAGTTGGTTTAAACTCGGAATCAGGATCTGTATCACTTGCTGAAGTTCGTTGTGAAATCGACCGACTCTTTTTTCATCCGCCAAAGAGGTTAGTTTTGTCACCGACTGGTTAAGGCGCTCCAACCATGTTGCAACACCCTTAAGGCTTGCAGCGGCAGAGGCATGGTCTCGCGCAACATGAGGCAAATGGTGGGCTTCGTCGAACACATAAATGGTGTTTTCAGGTTCAGGTAAAATCACACCGCCACCGAGGTCGGCATCGGCCATCACAAGGCTATGGTTAGCAATAATGACGTCGTTTTTATCCAGCTCAGAAACGGGCTTTTTGAAACGGGCACTGGCGATGGGCTGATAAACTGTTGTTACAGCTGTGCTTATCGCTCACGATACTTTGCCAGAGCGAATCGTCTATTGGTTTGGGCCAACTGTCTCTGTCGCCATCCCATTTCCCCTCAGCCAAGCTGCGGAACATGGTCTCAAGAAGTTCAATGTCCTTTTTCTTTGGCTTACTTTCAAACATTGCCAACTGACTTCCGTCCGATCCACAGGCCGCCGCGAGCTTCTCTGCGCAACAGTAGCGCTGGCGGCCTTTCGCTAAAATAAAGGAGAAATTCTGATCCGAAATTCGTCTAAAAAGTGGTAAGTCTTTATTGATGAGCTGCTCTTGTAAAGCAACGGTGGCGGTCGAAATAACCACTTTACGGTTATTCATTACCGCGACAGGAATCGTGGCCATTAAATACGATAACGATTTACCAATCCCCGTTCCGGCTTCCGCCACGATGATACGGTTAGACTTGTGATAGCTTCCACAAAGTGTTTTTGCAATTTCTGCAACGAGGTAGTTTTGTGCTCGTCGAGGGATAAAGTTTTCCAATTGAAATTGCAAATTTTGATAACTGGCGCGAATGGATTTTTGAATTTTACTGGTTAGCATACTGTGACCTGTGTTCAGACCAGCTGATAGTAGCACACATCACTAACAGAGTCGTACTTCACGAAATTCGCTGCTTTTAGAGAAAATGTCGATCTTCTTCACAAAAAAAAACTGAACCTTCATAAACTTATAATTAATTTGTCTAACAAAAAATATAAAGCTCCATGCTTGGTGTTTTCATGGAATTAAAATCTATAACTTGTGTTTTTAATGTTAACTAGCAGTATTTTACTCTTTAATGTTGGCATATTTCAAATGTTGATGATGTAGAGGTAGGGCTTGGAACTGCCTCGAAAAATGGTTACAAAAACATGTAAAATATTGATTTTTATTGTTATTTATTTTTGTTTATGATTTTTGGTGGTGGATTTGACAGGCAGAATAATCTTTTGCAATCTAGCTTATGAAATTTACAGATGCCGACCACGGGCTTGCTTAGGTCGGCATCAATTACAAAAGGGAATCGGGCAAGGATATCCCAAACTAAGAAAAGGCAGTGGATTAATTATGAAAAAGACTCTAGTAGCACTAGCTGTTCTAGTAGCAGCAGGTTCTGTAAATGCAGCTGAAGTATTCAAGTCTGACGAAGGTTCTGTAGATTTCTACGGTCAACTACGTCAAGAATTGAAAAAGAATGACGACAACGACGCGACACTGAAATCAGGTTCTTCTCGCGCTGGTGTTAAAGTGAACTACAAGGCTTCTGACGACCTTAGCGTTCTTGGTCTGATTGAATTCAATATCAACGATACTGCTGCATTCACTACTCGTAAGCACACTGTTGGCCTAAGTGGTGATTTCGGTACAGTAACAGTTGGTAAAGACAGCATCCTGACTGATGATGTGTGGGGCGTAGAAAACTCATACTTCTACGGTGGTACCAGTGTTCTGCCAGAAGCGGATGGCTTCGGTGTAAACTGGCTACAACAAGCAATGGTTAAATACGTTCTTGAAGCTGAAGCTGGTTGGTTGAAAGCGGCGTACTCTTATGACAACGGTGATGCTAACCCAACTACAGCAGAAGTGTTTGCTGGTACAACATTTGATGCAATCTCTGTATACGGTGGTTTTGGCTTCATTACTGACAAAACAAACGGTCAAGATTCAGAGATCAAACACGTAATGTTGACAGCTTCTTATGCTGCGGACAAGTTCGATATCGGTGCGACTTACTGGCACGCAGAAAACGAGTTCAAAGTGGCAAATACTAACTCATACTACACGCTTAAAACAGACTCTTTAGTTGTTGCTGGTTCATACATGGTCGCTGATAAGACTAAGCTGTACGGCGGTTACGAGTTTGTTGGCGATTACAAAGCAGCAGACAAAGACTTCACCAACCTATACGCTGGTGTTGAGTACAAACTGTCTGGTTGGGCTCGTGTATACGCAGAACTCGCACTGCAAGATGATGACAACAAAGCAGATAAAGAAAACAACTATGGTATCGGCGCTCGCGTATACTGGTAAGATTGTTTAGCTAGTTTTATTAAAGCCCAGTGTATACTGGGCTTTTTCTTTTGGAGGTTTGAATGTTTTATCGATCATTCGCAATGTTAGCCGCGTTGGTGTCGTTTAATGGTTTTAGCAGCGTGCAGCTTCGTATCCCTGACGGTGTTGATTTGCTTTCAGCCAATATGAATACGCCGAAAACGGAAGGTGGACTATTTTCCAGTTTCAGAAACTATCGAGTTAGAAAATGGTATCAACCAAATTGTATTTCAGTATAAACCCTCCTACGACGTGAAAGACGAAGTACGCAAGGTGTACAGTGATGTTATTATTGCGTCGTTTAGTGCCGAAAATGAAACGTTAACATTATCCGTGCCCAAGTTTAGGAGCTACAAGCTTGCCAAAGAGAGCATCTCCCCATTGCAATGGGAATTGCTAAATAGCCATGATCAGGCGGTTTCTGTGGCAGAAGATGTACTCCAGTCGGATGGGGTTCAATTGGGTCGAGATTATTCCGAGGAGGCTAAAAACTACAACATCGCTGGTGGTATCGCCAGTGTTGCGGTTACGTACGTGACGGCAAACCAGCATCAGCAGTCAGTCGTTAATCCTCAGCTTGCAAATAAACAACATGTGGTAACGCAAAATGCCGCAGACAGTACAGTGCTGGATATTATGAAAGCCACGTATCAAAAAGCGTCATCGCAAGATCAAGAGGCGTTTAAGCAGTGGCTACTAGCGCAGTAGTCCTTTAACTTTTGGGTAGTTCAGTCCACTCTCCAGGCTGTAATTCACCCAGTGTCATCTCACCGATTGAGTAACGAATTAGACGCAGTGTCGGAAAGCCAATATGAGCCGTCATGCGTCTGACTTGTCGGTTGCGTCCTTCGATGATGGTAATGACCAGCCAAGTGGTAGGAATCGAGGCTCGAAAGCGCACAGGGGGATTTCTTTCCCACAACTTAGGCTCTTGCATGATCTCTACTTTGGCGGGCAAGGTCATCCCATCTTTAAGTTCAACGCCCTGGCGAAGGGGCTCGAGTTGTTCCTCTGTCGGAACGCCTTCTACTTGTACCCAATAGGTTTTCGGCGATTTCGATTGCGGCTGTGTTAACTTGGCTTGCAAAATGCCATCGTTAGTGAGAACCATCAGTCCTTCACTGTCTCTGTCAAGCCGACCTGCGGCGTACACCTCTTTAATTGGGATGTAGTCAGCGAGCGTTTTTCTTCCGTCTCCGTCGGTAAATTGACTCAGAGTGTCAAAAGGCTTGTTAAACAAAATCACTTTGCGTTCGGCCGTTTTTAGTGCAGCTTTGGGCTTTTTATTCGCCCGACGCAGCTTCATTGAATCAGATGCCATGCCTTTCTTGGCGTGTTTAAATCGCGATTCTGCCTGTTCGCTCTTAGAGCGAGAGGAATGACGACTAGAACGGAATGACATGTTAACCACCTTGCAAAAATGTAAATGAACTGTGTGTATAAGTTCCAACTTATTCTGAAATCAGCTATGATTTGCGCGCCTTAGACTAGCAAAAGCGTCAGAATGATAGACTAATTCGCGCGATTTGTTTAATTATAAACGTGCACTCATGGATTTAGAGCGACAAACTCAAATACGCATTTTCGAAAAGAACAATCGAGTGCCAAACGGCGATTTGTACTTGGGGAGACACTGATACTCAGTTTAGTGCAAAGCGCGTCAATTCCACACGCCATGGGTTACTGTGGCGTACCGAAATATAGGGAAATTTCATGCCTACAGAAAAACCTACAATTGTCTATACCATTACCGATGAAGCACCAGCACTAGCAACCTATTCTCTGTTGCCTATCATCCGCTCGTTTACCGCATCGTCGGGTATTAATGTTGAAACCCGCGACATCTCTTTGGCTGGACGCATCATTGCAAACTTCCCTGAGCATTTAAAAGCCGAGCAGCAAATCGGTGATGCACTGACAGAGCTAGGCGAAACTGGCACAAACAGCAGAAGCGAATATCATCAAACTGCCCAATATTTCTGCTTCGATTCCTCAATTGAAAGCGGCGATAAAAGAGTTGCAGGACAAGGGTTATGATCTGCCGAATTACCCTGAAGAGCCAAGCACCTACGAAGAAGAAGCGATTAAAGCTACCTACGATAAAATCAAAGGCAGTGCTGTAAACCCAGTGCTTCGTGAAGGGAACTCCGATCGCCGTGCACCACTTTCGGTGAAGAACTATGCGAAGAAAAATCCCCATTCAATGGGCGCATGGTCATCTGATTCAAAGTCGCACGTTTCCAGCATGGACGAGAAAGATTTTTTCGGCACTGAAAAGTCAGTCACGGTGAATGGCGCAACTAAAGTAAAGATTGAGTTTGTTGGCCAAGATGGTAGCAGCAAGGTGTTGAAAAAAGAGTTCGCACTGCAAGATCAAGAGATCATCGATAGTGCGGTGCTGAGTAAAAATGCGCTAGTGACTTTTTTTGAGAAAGAGATCGCCGAAGCAAAAGCTCAAGATGTGCTCCTTTCTCTGCACATGAAAGCCACCATGATGAAGGTCTCCGACCCGGTTATTTTCGGTCATGCAGTGAAGGTGTACTACAAAGAGGTGTTTGATAAGTACGGAGAACTGTTTGCTAAGCTCGGTGTGGATGTGAATAACGGTTTAGGCGATGTGTACGCTAAGATTGCCTCTTTACCGAATGCGCAGAAAGAAGAGATTGAAGCTGCCATCGCGGCCGTTTATGAGAAACAACCTGCACTGGCTATGGTTGACTCTGACCGTGGTATTACCAACCTCCATGTACCAAGCGACGTTATTGTTGACGCTTCAATGCCAGCGATGTTACGCGCTTCGGGGCAAATGTGGGGACCTGACGGCAAACAAAAAGACACCAAAGCGATGATCCCAGATCGTTGTTATGCTGGCGTATACCAAGCCGTCATTGATTTCTGTAAGCAGAATGGCGCGTTTGATCCTACGACAATGGGTAGTGTACCAAACGTCGGATTGATGGCGAAGAAGGCAGAAGAATACGGTTCTCACGATAAGACCTTCATTCTCGATGCAGCAGGCGTAGTACGTGTGGTTAATGAACAAGGTACTGTGCTTCTTGAACAAGTGGTTGAGGAAGGTGATATCTTCCGTATGTGCCAAGTTAAAGACGCACCTATCCAAGATTGGGTGAAGTTGGCGGTGACACGTGCTCGCGCGACAGGCGTTCCTGCGGTATTTTGGCTTGATCAAGAGCGTGCTCACGATGCAGAACTTATTAAGAAAGTCACTACTTACTTGGCAAATCATGATACTCAAGGTTTGGAAATTAAGATCTTGTCGCCAGTAGAAGCTTGTCAGTATTCGTTACAAAGAATGAAAGCGGGCCAAGATACTATTTCAGTCACGGGGAACGTGCTACGTGACTATCTAACGGACTTGTTCCCAATTCTAGAACTCGGTACGTCGGCGAAAATGCTCTCAATCGTCCCGTTGATGAACGGCGGTGGCTTGTTCGAGACGGGTGCTGGCGGCTCAGCACCAAAACACGTGCAGCAAGTGCAAAAAGAGAATCACTTACGCTGGGATTCTTTGGGTGAGTTTCTTGCGCTGGCAGCTTCGCTTGAGCATTTGAGCGTGGTCACTGGCAACAAAAAAGCACAAGTTCTCGCCGATGCGTTGGACAAAGCGACTGGAGAGTTTCTTGATACCAACAAGTCACCATCACGCAAAGTGGGTGAGCTTGATAACCGTGGAAGTCACTATTATCTTGCAGCTTATTGGGCAAAAGCACTGGCGCAGCAAACGGTAGACCTTGAGCTAGCGACTGAATTTGCTCCAATTGCGAAGGAGTTAGCTGAGAAAGAAGAACAAATTGTGTCTGAATTAAATCGCGCGCAAGGTGTGCCGGGGGATTTAGGCGGTTACTATCTGTTTGATGAGAGCAAAACGTCAGCTCTTATGCGGCCTAGCCAAACGCTCAATAGTGTCATCGGCTAATGAAGGATGACCTCTAACGCATAAATTAAAAACCCGCTCAAATGACTGAGCGGGTTTTCTAATCTTGCGTCGCACTTAAAGAACAAGTAGTGCTGTGATAGCCAGTCAATTACTTGCTAGCGAGCGCCTCAATCGGTACAACACTGCTTGCGTGGCACCCTTTAGGACCTTTTTCTACCTCATATGCGACTTGTTGGCCTGCTTTCAGAGTACGATAACCGTCCATCTGAATCGTGGAGTAATGGGCAAAAATATCACCATCTTCTTCATCTGAACAAATAAATCCAAATCCCTTGGCGTTATTGAACCACTTTACTGTACCTGTAGCCATGCTATACATCCCTCATGCATTTTTGTTACTGATGTTGTTAAACCAATCTAAGCCCACTAAAGACAGATGGCTTATTTAGCGTTCACGCTAAATGTAAAAAATAATGGTGAATTTTTTCAAACTGATGTTGCAGGATTTGCGTTTTGCGAAATCAAACATAAAGTGAAGAAAAAATCACCACCACTCGACAATGTAGTCAATGATTGGTCGTAGTCAATAGTAAAAATGTATAAATAACAACAGAATTGCAAACAGGTCACCTTTATGGTTAACATTTCTGCAAATGTCTCGTGTTCAAAAAGCCATCATAAACCGTGTTTTGTGTTGACGGTTGCTTTTTTTATCATCAAACAGCTTGCACAAGTATCGTTGTCATCTTCTTTTTATTTGCAGCGACCCTAGAGGTGCATTAGTCTCTAAATGAGGAATACGAATTCGCACGTCCTGACTGACTACAACCTACTGGCAGCTTATGATAAAGTGTTTCAGGTGTCTGATTTCCTGTAAAAGTTCCCAACGTTGTGTTTAGGCCATGAGTAAAAAATTTGAATGGGTCACTCCGGACTCAGATCTTCTGGAGCTAGAGAAAACCAAAATCCAACCGCCCAAAATGTATAACGTTTTGTTAAATAACGATGATTATACGCCGATGGATTTCGTGATTGACGTACTTGAGCGATTCTTTTCGCATGATCTGGACAAGGCGACGCAAATCATGCTCAAGGTCCATTATGAAGGAAAAGCAATTTGTGGCACGTATAGTGCAGAGATTGCAGAGACGAAAGTCGCGCAGGTTACGATGTACTCAAAGGAAAATGAGCATCCGCTTCTGTGCACCATGGAGCAAGCGTAACAATAAGACTTGCTCGAGCAACCAAGTTGTTCTTACGGGAGGTACTTATGCTGAATAAAGAACTGGAGTCGAGCCTAAATGGCGCTTTTGCTCGTGCTCGTAACAAACGACATGAGTTCATGACTGTTGAACACCTCCTGCTGGCATTGCTAGAAAACGATGCTGCTAAGGAAGCCCTTATTGCTTGTAAAGCGGATCTAGACGCTTTACGCCACGAACTCGATATATTTATCGACCAAACTACGCCCCTTATCCCAGAGAGCGATGAAACCCGCGAAACTCAACCTACTCTCAGTTTTCAACGAGTTTTGCAACGTGCTGTCTTCCATGTGCAATCCTCAGGAAGAAGCGAAGTCACTGGTGCTAACGTACTTGTCGCCATATTTAGCGAACAAGAATCTCACGCCGCTTATTTGCTTAAGAAAAATGACATCTCTCGTTTAGATATCGTTAACTTTATTTCTCATGGCATCACAAAAGCCACAGGGGCCAGTGATGACTCCTCTCCGGATTCTTTTCACTCAGATAGTACAGAAGAAACTGGTTCAGATGAACGCCTTGAGAGTTTTGCCACCAATCTGAATCAGGTGGCGAAAGAAGGGCATATTGATCCACTGATTGGCCGAGACAAAGAGTTAGAACGGACAATCCAAGTGTTGTGCCGTCGTCGTAAGAATAATCCTTTGTTGGTTGGTGAAGCAGGGGTTGGGAAAACGGCCATTGCGGAAGGACTGGCATGGCGTATTGTCGAGGGAAACTGTACCTGAAGTAATTAAAAACAGCGTAATTTATTCGTTGGATATCGGCTCCTTGTTAGCGGGTACCAAATATCGCGGTGATTTTGAAAAACGCTTCAAAACTATTTTAAAACAGCTTGAGCGTGAGAAAGACGCAATTCTGTTTATTGATGAAATACATACCATTATTGGCGCAGGTGCCGCTTCTGGCGGACAAGTTGATGCCGCAAACTTAATTAAACCTTTGTTAAGTAGTGGCAAATTACGTTGCATCGGTTCGACGACTTATCAAGAATACAGCAACATTTTTGAGAAAGAGCGTGCTTTGTCGCGCCGATTCCAGAAAATTGATGTTGTTGAGCCCTCGCTAGATGACACGACGAAGATTTTGATGGGTTTGAAATCAAAGTATGAAGCGCATCATGATGTTCGTTATACCAATAAAGCACTACGAGCAGCAGTGGAATTGTCTGCCAAATACATCAACGAGCGTCATTTACCAGATAAAGCGATTGACGTTATCGACGAAGCAGGCGCAAGAAGTCGTTTAACCCCAGCCAGTCGCCGCAAGAAGACGGTTGGTGTGGCTGACATTGAGGCCATGGTGGCAAAAATGGCTCGCATTCCCGAGAAGTCTGTTTCCTCATCCGATAAAGACATCCTGAAAAACCTGGATGATAAGATGAAGATGCTTGTGTTTGGTCAAGATGCAGCCATTGATGTGCTTTGTGAAGCAATCAAACTGAGCCGTGCAGGCCTTGGTGCCGATCACAAACCCGTCGGCTCTTTCTTGTTTGCTGGCCCGACTGGTGTCGGTAAAACCGAAGTGACCGTACAGCTATCGAAACTTTTAGGGATCGAGCTGCTGCGCTTTGATATGTCAGAGTATGGTGAACGCCACTCAGTCAGTCGCCTAATCGGCGCGCCTCCGGGTTATGTAGGCTACGATCAGGGCGGCTTGTTAACCGATGCAGTATTGAAGCACCCTCACTCAGTGGTGTTGTTGGATGAAATTGAAAAAGCGCATCCTGATATCTTCAACTTGCTGCTGCAAGTGATGGATAACGGCACGCTGACGGACAACAATGGCCGTAAAGCCGATTTTCGTAATGTCATTTTGGTCATGACAACCAACGCCGGTGTGGCTGAGACAGAGAAGAAATCCATTGGTCTAATTCAACAGGATCACAGCCCTGATGCGATGTCTGAGATCAAGAAAGTCTTTACACCAGAGTTTCGTAACCGTCTCGATAATATCATCTGGTTTAATAGCTTGGATGAAGCGATTATTCATCAAGTGGTCGATAAGTTTATCGTTGAGCTGCAGGTACAACTTGATGCACGCGGTGTCTCTTTGGAAGTCTCTGAGGATGCTCGTCACTGGTTGGCTAGTAAAGGCTATGACAAAGCGATGGGGGCACGCCCGATGGGCCGTGTGATTCAAGACAAGCTGAAAAAGCCGTTAGCAAACGAGCTACTGTTTGGCTCGCTGATCGATGGTGGTACAGTGAAAGTGACGCTTGAGTCCGATGAACTTCAATTCGAGTACTTAACCACGCGAGAAGAAGCAGTTCATTAAGCAAAAGCGTAAGTTAACCAAGCAGGCTCCGGCCTGCTTTTCTTTGTTATTGAACGTAGAAGAAGCGTTCCCTAGTGTGCATTAGACAAACAAAAAGCGGAGCTTCTGGCTCCGCTTTTTGTTTGTATCCGATAATCGTGATTAACGGGCACGGAAGACGATGCGGCCTTTGGATAGGTCGTATGGAGTCATCTCTACAGTTACTTTGTCACCCGTAAGGATACGGATGTAGTTCTTACGCATCTTGCCGGAAATGTGCGCAGTAACAACGTGGCCGTTTTCTAGCTCAACACGAAACATAGTGTTAGGTAGAGTATCAAGGACGGTACCCTGCATCTCAATTACGTCTTCTTTAGCCATTTAATCCTCTTAGAAACTTGGCGATTTTTTAACGGGCTAATTCTGCCGTCAAAAAGCAAATATGTAAACTTGGGGCGTATTCTACCCTTGCCAACGCTGATTTACTAGTTTTTGGTGACGCTCAAAACGAACTTTATAGTTCATCGCTTCGCATTCATCAATCTGATAACCAAGGTAGAGCCACTGCTTATGTTCTTGCTGGCAGTGCTCGAGCTGGAACAAAACCGCAAGGGTGCCAAGGGAAAGCGGATAATCGGGATCAAAAAATGTGTAAAAGGCGCTAGCACACTGCTCCATGATGTCAGTAGCCGCAATAGCCAGAAGCCGTTCTCCTTCATAAATATGAAGATACAGGGTGGTAACCCACTGACTGCGGGAGAAGTGGGCGAAATCCTTTTTCTGTGGCGGATACATAGTGCCGTGTTTGTGACGAGCGGTAATATAGCGGCTATACAAACTAAACCAGTTACTATCCATGGATTTTTTGAGGCACCAGCTCAGTTTCCTGGACTTTTTTCTCAAGCGCTTCTGGCTTTTCGACAGCACAAAATCGGGAACGGCAACGCGGATGGGCTTGCACGCTTGGCAAAGATCGCAGTGTGGCTTGTAAATCGTGTCACCACTGCGGCGAAATCCGTTCGCGAGCAACACTTCATAGCTTTCTGCGGAATGCATTTCTGGTTCTAAGGCGACAGCGACACGTTCTTGACGCTCTGGCAGATAACTGCATGGATGGTTGTCTGTGAGCCCTATTTTTATTTGGTGAATATCTGAACTCATTTATCGGGTTCCTCCAACCATTGTGGCAAAAAACAACTCGCTGCAAGCGACTGTTTCTTTAAGCATAGCAGGCGTTTTAGAAATTCCTCGCGCGGAATAGTAAAGGCGCCGAGTGAGTGAAGGTGAGGATTCATTACCTGGCAGTCAATCAGCTTGCCGTGATGGCGGGCGAAATGGTGACAAAAATACCACAGGGCAATTTTGGAGGCGTTGCTGCGAGTGCTAAACATGGATTCACCACAAAAAAGCTGCCCAACTGAAATGCCATAGAAACCACCGATCAATTGGTCATCAGCCCAAACTTCTATCGAGTGACAAGCACCTTGGCGGCTAAGTAGCGTATACGCCTCGCGCATTTCTTCGTTAAGCCAGGTTTCATCAGCGGCACGAGTGGTTCCGCACATGTGAATAACCTGTTCCGTCGCCTGATTGATACTGACTTGGTAAGCTGCTTTTCTTTGGAATTTTCTCAAGCTTTTGGCTGGAGAAAAGGTATCAGGGTCAAACACCGCCCTTAGTGAAGGGCTCCACCACAGAATCGGTTCACCTGGTCCATACCAAGGAAAAATACCTTGCTGATACGCATTGAGGAGTCGTTGTGGTTGTAGGTCACCACCAAATGCTAACAACCCATTTGGGTCAGCCAGTGCACTCTGTGCTGGTGGAAAGTCTAAACTTTTTCTATCGAGTTCGGTCAGATAAATAGCCATAAACGGTGTGTCATCAGGAGTTGGGGTAAATTATGAAAAAATGGTTATGGTGTCTGTTCTTCTTTCCTTTTTTGGTTAATGCGTCCTATGAGAGGAATGTAGCAAAGCCCGTGAACAAAGTCATATATGGCGAGGTGCAATCCGTTCGCTACATCACGCATCAGGAGGTACAACGTTCACAAGGCAATGGCTGGAAGACGCTGCTAGGAGCAACCATCGGCGGGTTAGTGGGCAATCAGTTTGGTGGCGGCAGTGGCAAGGAGGTGGCGACTGCAGTTGGAGCGCTGGCGGGCGCAGTAATTGCACATAATCAGAGCCGTAGTGAATACCAAGTGGACTACCAGTTGGTTGAACTGCTGATTCAAAGTGAGCAAGGTGTTTTGATCAATGTTATTCAGGATGTTGATAAAAACATGCTTTTCAATCCCGGAGCGAAGGTGAGAATTCTCTATTTTGACCAAGGTGTTCGGGTAGATCTGGCGATGTAAGAATGAGTATTTATTCACGGTTTAGCACTGGTTTTATGTGGGCTTTTTGGTTAGTCTGAATCCACGAAGAATAAAGTGATGCTCTCAGTTGAAGGCAACTGAAGCTCAAGGATCGTCTCAATTAATGGAAAGCCTTACGTTACAACCAATTAAGAAAGTTAATGGTGAAGTGAACCTGCCGGGTTCTAAAAGTGTTTCAAACCGTGCGCTCCTGCTCGCCGCACTCGCGCAGGGGACAACAAGACTGACCAACCTGCTTGATAGTGATGATATTCGTCATATGCTCAATGCGTTGAGCAAGCTAGGCGTCGATTACCGACTCTCCGACGACAAAACCGTTTGTACTGTGAATGGATTGGGGCGTCCATTTACGGTGACAGAGGCAACAGAGTTGTTTTTGGGTAATGCTGGCACGGCGATGCGTCCACTTGCCGCCGCCTTGTGTCTAGGTCAAGGTGAGTATGTACTTACTGGCGAACCGCGTATGAAAGAGCGTCCCATTGGTCATTTAGTGGACTCGCTTCGAGCGGCGGGCGCAGATATTCAGTATCTGGAGAATGAACACTTTCCACCGCTTAAAATTAAGGCGACTGGATTGAAAGCAGGGACGGTCAGCATTGATGGCTCTATTTCCAGCCAGTTTTTGACGGCTTTTTTAATGTCAGCGCCGTTAGCTGACGGTGAAGTGACCATAAAGATTGTGGGTGAGCTGGTTTCGAAGCCGTACATCGACATCACTCTGCACATCATGCAACAATTTGGTGTTAAGGTGATCAACAAGGAATACCAAGAGTTTGTTATTCCAGCAGGGCAACAATACCTTGCGCCGGGGGATTTCTTGGTGGAGGGGGATGCGTCTTCTGCTTCGTACTTTCTGGCCGCCGCCGCGATAAAAGGTGGAGAGATTAAAGTCACCGGGATCGGTAAAAATAGTATTCAAGGTGACATTCAGTTTGCGCACGCGTTGGAAAAAATGGGCGCGGAAATTGAGTGGGGCGACGACTATGTGATTTCTCGCGTGGGCCAATTGAAAGGCATTGATATGGATTACAACCATATCCCCGATGCAGCCATGACCATTGCCACCACAGCCCTGTTTGCACAAGGGACGACGGCGATTCGTAACGTTTACAATTGGCGAGTAAAGGAAACGGATCGTCTTGCCGCTATGGCAACAGAACTGCGTAAAGTCGGGGCGGAAGTCGAAGAGGGCGAAGACTATTTGATCGTTAAACCAACCAAGCAACTCAAGCATGCGGCGATTGATACTTATGATGACCATCGAATGGCGATGTGTTTTTCACTCGTGGCACTTAGCGACACGCCTGTGACGATCAATGATCCTAAATGTACTTCGAAAACGTTCCCAGATTATTTCGATAAGTTGGCACAATTAAGCGAATTGGCATAAAGCAGTCGGCAAGTGCTTTGTCATTTCTAAAAATAGAGCCTTGGTTTAAACGCCAAGGCTCATTGTTACTTATTTGAGGGTGAATTTTTTTGACAACTCGTGCGCTAGGTATTTGAACATATTAAATACAGCAGTCGTTTGTGGTGTTGGTAGACCATCTGAGTCTAAAAAATACTCTCCTTTGAAGATCAAAACGTCTTCTTTTTCTTCCACACTTGTTGCGCGCATGCCTGCAAAATAGTCTTCATGTTCCTGAATTAGGTGATTTGCTATGAGTAGCAGCTCGAATTCTGAAATAGGTTTTTTCTCGGTCATTTAGTTTTATCTCTTGGGAAACGGCAATGTGAATAGTCTAGAGTGTGCTGAAACGATTTCAACGTTTATTCCAAACAAGGATGGCTAATAGCGGTAAAGAACTTGGCCCTTACAAGCATGGTTTTGTGATGTACAACATAAAAATCACTTTTATATTCGCATCGCTATTTATCCACTGCTTAGTATACCGACCTAAATTTAGGCACTTGTCGATTCTGTTGTGCCCAGAGGCGATGGCGACCAATTGTCGACCAATCGGATCTGAAATTTAAAAAAGCAGTTGATCTTCTTTTGATATCGCACAATAGTAAAAAAAGAAGTTTCATAATGGTACAGCGTACCGATTATTGTTGGCTATCACTGACAATAATGACATCATTTTTAAGGGCGTTAGAGTCAATATGGGTAAATCTCTCGTTATAGTGGAGTCGCCAGCCAAGGCTAAAACGATCAATAAGTATCTTGGGAAAGACTTTGTTGTGAAGTCCAGTGTCGGTCACGTGCGTGATCTACCAACGGCTGGGCAAAGTACGGGTGAGAAAGCGGCTGCCATTTCAACTAAAGGCATGAGCGCAGAAGAGAAAGCTCGTATTAAGCAAGAGAAAGATCGTAAATCGTTGATCAAAAAGATGGGGATCGACCCATATCACGGTTGGGAAGCGAATTATCAGATCCTTCCGGGCAAAGAAAAAGTGGTGAGTGAGCTCCAAAAGCTCGCGAAAGACGCTGACTTTGTCTACCTCGCAACCGATTTGGACCGCGAAGGGGAAGCTATAGCGTGGCATCTTCGTGAGATCATCGGTGGTGATGAAGCGCGTTACAAACGAGTGGTGTTTAACGAGATAACCAAGAATGCAATTCAGCAGGCGTTCCAGCGCCCTGGTGAGTTGAATATGGATGGCGTAAATGCCCAGCAAGCTCGACGTTTTATGGACCGAGTGGTGGGCTTTATGGTTTCACCATTACTGTGGAAAAAAGTCGCTCGAGGCTTATCAGCCGGACGAGTTCAATCGGTAGCGGTGAAGTTGCTGGTGGAGCGTGAACGCGAAATCAAAGCGTTTGTCCCCGAAGAGTTCTGGGATCTGCACGCGAATACCATGACCGCAGATTCGGCCGCGTTCAAACTCTTGGTCGCGCAAAAATCTGGTGATACCTTCCGTCCTGTGAACGAAGCGGAAACGCAAGCGGCGATGGCCGTTTTGCAAAAAGCTCAATTGGAAGTTTGCAAACGTGAAGATCGTCCAACGAAGAGCAAGCCATCAGCACCTTTCATCACCTCCACCTTGCAGCAAGCAGCGAGCACACGCTTAGGTTACGGGGTGAAGAAAACCATGATGCTCGCGCAGCGTTTGTACGAAGCGGGTTACATTACTTACATGCGTACAGACTCGACCAACCTAAGTAGTGAAGCGGTGGAGGCCGTACGCGGTTACATCGTATCTGAGTTTGGTGAACGTTATTTGCCAGCCAATCCGCTGGTTTACGGTAGCAAACAAGGCGCTCAAGAAGCGCACGAAGCGATACGTCCATCCGATGTCCAAATTAAATCTGATGATTTAGAAGGGGTTGATAGTGACGCTCATAAACTCTATTCGTTGATCTGGAACCAATTTGTCGCCTGCCAAATGACCGAAGCGGAGTACGATTCGACGACCGTGAGTGTCAAAGCCGCTGATTACACGTTGAAAGCCAAAGGGCGTATTCTCAAATTTGATGGTTGGACACGCGTACAAAGACCGTTAGGTAAAAACGAAGACACGATTTTACCTGCAGTTCAAGTTGGGGAGAAACTAACGCTTCAATCGCTTGAGCCGAAACAGCATTTTACTAAACCACCTGCGCGATTTACCGAAGCCGCGCTAGTGAAAGAACTCGAGAAAAGAGGTATTGGTCGCCCATCAACCTATGCGTCGATCATTTCAACGATTCAAGATCGCGGCTATGTCAAAGTGGATCAACGTCGTTTCTATGCAGAGAAAATGGGTGAAATTGTCACCGATCGCTTAGACGAAAGTTTCAAGGACTTGATGAATTACGATTTCACCGCTCGGATGGAAGAAAAGCTGGACCAAATTGCCGAAGGTGATGTGTTGTGGAAGGCTGTACTCGATCACTTCTTCTCTGATTTTACTCAAGATCTTGAGAAAGCAGAGCAAGAAGAAAGCGAAGGCGGGATGAAATTGAATCATATCGTCATGACCGATATTCAATGCCCGACCTGTTCGCGCCCTATGGGAATACGTACCGCGTCAACTGGTGTCTTTTTAGGCTGCTCAGGCTATGCACTTCCGCCAAAAGAGCGTTGTAAAACCACGATTAACCTCGGTGATGAAGACGGCATTATCAACGTTCTTGAAGAGGATGTTGAGACTGCTGCCCTGCGCGCGAAGAAACGTTGTCCGATTTGTGAGACGGCGATGGACGCCTATCTGATTGATGATAAGCGGAAAATGCACGTATGTGGTAACAACCCAAACTGTGAAGGCTACCTCGTTGAATACGGTGAGTTCAAAGTGAAAGGGTATGATGGCCCAGTGGTTGAGTGCGATAAATGTGGATCTGATATGGTGCTGAAAAATGGCCGTTTCGGTAAATATATGGATTGCACCAGCGAAAGTTGCAAAAATACGCGTAAGATCCTGAAAAATGGAGAAGTAGCGCCACCGAAAGAAGAGCCAGTACATTTCCCTGAGTTACCTTGTAGTACTTCAGATGCTTACTTTGTGCTGCGTGATGGTGCCTCAGGTCTGTTCATGGCGGCGAGCAATTTCCCCAAATCTCGAGAGACGAGAGCGCCATTGGTGTCTGAGCTAGCGCGTTTTGTTGAGCGCTTACCTGAGAAATATCAATACTTGGCTACGGCACCGACGCACGATCCCGATGGCGTAGAAGCAGTAGTGCGTTTTAGTCGTAAGAGCAAGGAAAACTACGTTCGAACAGAAGTAGACGGTAAGCCAACAGGCTGGACCGCGCTCTACGATAACGGGAAATGGGATATTTCAGATAAGCGTAAGAAAGCGAAGTAAACCACTCGTCAATGTAATAATAAAATCAAAGAGCAGCATCGCTGCTCTTTTTCGTTCCAATCCTACCGCCTACTCGCAACGACCATTGCATCATATGTGTCTTGCGGTGCTAGGCATTTTCTCGGTTTGCAAGCTGTCATTTCTTTTTAACACCGATTTCTTATCTTGTTCATCATTGAGTAAACAGGCAGGTGTCGGTAATCTGTGAGCCAATTGTTCCACTTATGTAACTAAACACTCGTTTGAGTGTGACTTGGCTAACGTCTTCCCAACGTAACGGTTGTACTGTACACACAATGCCACTTTTGAAATTGTATTTTATTGGCAATGAGATACCTTATACAAAAGCATGAAATAGTCATGTAACGCTTGAGCATATTGATAAAAATGAATGATAAAGCTCAGGAAAAATAAATTTAAAACAAATAATTATGCTCAGTTACTCCCCATAAACTATTTAAGTAACTGAGTCATCTTTCCAGACTATAACGAAATGGAGAACAACGAATGGCTGGTGTTTTGGGAATGATTCTTGCTGGTGGTGAAGGCTCAAGATTACGTCCTTTGACGGAATCGAGAAGTAAACCTTCCGTCCCTTTTGGCGGTAGCTATCGTCTTATCGATTTTGCGTTGAACAACTTTGTTAACGCTGATCTGATGCGCATCTACGTATTGACTCAATTTAAATCACAATCTCTATTCCATCATATGAAGAAGGGATGGAACATTAATGGCATTACGGATCGCTTTATCGACCCGATCCCTGCACAGATGCGGACAGGAAAACGTTGGTATGAAGGAACCGCCGACGCGATTTACCAGAACTTACGTTTTATGGAGCTTTCTGAGCCTGATCAAGTGTGTATCTTTGGTTCAGACCACATCTACAAAATGGATATCAAGCAGATGCTTGATTATCACAAAGAGAAAAAAGCGTCGTTAACGGTTTCGGCATTGCGCATGCCTCTTTCTGAAGCGTCACAATTTGGTGTCATCGAAGTCGATGCTGATGGCCGCATGATTGGCTTTCAAGAAAAACCACAGAATCCGAAGTCTATCCCTGGAGATCCTGAGCATGCATTAGTTTCAATGGGTAACTATGTGTTTGAGGCAAAGGTACTGTTCGCGGAATTGATTGAAGATGCCGATGATGAAGAGTCATCGCACGATTTTGGTAAAGACATTATTCCGAAAATGTTCCCACGTGGTGATGTATTCGTCTACGACTTCAGCTTAAACCGTATTCCTGGAGAGAAAGAACAAGTGTACTGGCGTGATGTCGGCACGATTGACTCTTACTGGCAAGCGCATATGGACCTTTTGAAACACGATGCGCCGTTCTCGTTATATAACCGTAAGTGGCCGCTACATACCTATCACCCACCACTACCACCAGCGACGTTTACCGACTCGGCTAATGGTCGCGTGCAGATCATTGATAGTCTGGTCAGCAATGGTAGTTATGTGCGCGGTTCAAGAATTGAAAAATCTGTCTTAGGTTTTCGCAGCAACATCGCTTCAGCGTGTGACATCAGTGAATGCATCCTGTTAGGCGATGTGAAAATCGGCGAGGGTTGCGTGTTGCGCCGCGTGATCATGGATAAAGAGGTCGATGTGGCACCTGGCACGCAGATTGGTGTGAACTTACAGGAAGATAAGAAACACTTCCATGTATCGGAAGAGGGCATCGTAGTGATTCCAAAAGGAGCTCGTGTTGGCTACTAGCAACTTGTCTGTTTTGTTTGTTGCTTCTGAAGCTGAAGGGTTGATCAAGAGCGGTGGCTTGGCGGATGTCGCCAGGGCACTGCCGGAAACCTTGGTTGAACTTGAGCAAGACGCTAGGCTGGTTATTCCGGCCTATTCAGCGATAGATGGTCTTGCTGACGATGAAGTGGTGTTGGAGAGTCAGTTGGATTTCTGGCCCCATACTTCTTATCAAGTTAAGCAGCGGATGTTAGGTGACTTACCCGTCTATCTGATTGCGTGTACTGCGTATTTTGATCGACCAGCCATGTATGCGGAAAACAATCAATCTTATGCTGATAATGGCGAGCGCTTTGCCTTTTTCAGTGCCGCTTGTTTGGATATGTTGCCTAAGATCGGTTTTCGTCCACACATAGTGCACGCCAATGACTGGCATACTGGCTTAGTCCCATTTCTGCTCAAGTATCGTTACGCCAACAACGAGTTTTTCGCTGAAACACGCAGCGTCCTCTCTATCCACAATGCTGTGTTCAAAGGTGTTTTCAGTTATCAAGAACTTCAGTGCTTACCTGAGTTTCATAGCCGATATGTCCCTGAAGTGGCGGTGAGTGCAACTCACATCACGATGCTCAAAGCAGGAGTGATGACCGCAGATAAGATCAATGCGGTCAGTCCTACCTATGCAGAAGAGCTTAAAACCGAACTGGGTAGTCATGGCATGGCTTGGGAGTTTCAATACCGCGCTGTGGATTTGGTGGGTATCTTAAATGGCTGTGACTATTCGGCTTGGAATCCTCAGACCGATGCCTTCCTGCCGACGCGCTATGAAGCGACCTTGCACAGCATGGAGCAAGGCAAACGCGACTGTAAAGCGGCACTGCAACAACAAGTCGGGCTTCCCGTCAAAGACGTCGCGATGTTTGGTATGGTGTGCCGGCTGACCCATCAAAAAGGGGTACACTATCTGTTGCCGATCCTGAGTGAGTTTTTAAAGCATGAAGCTCAATTGGTGATTGTCGGTACTGGTGATCCACTACTGGCGATGGAACTCAGAGATGTAGCCGCTCGTTTTGCTGATAAGCTTGTCTTTATCGAAGCATACGATAATCAACTTGCACACTTGGTCGAAGCGGCTGCCGATTTCTTTCTGATGCCTTCTGAGTTTGAACCATGTGGTTTAAATCAGATCTACAGCATGGCCTATGGCACCTTGCCAATCGTTCGTGGTGTGGGTGGTTTGAAGGACAGTGTGCATGATTACGACGCAAATCCTGCCGAGGCAACCGGAATTGTTTTCCAAGATCCAACCCCTCAAGCTCTGTTGATCAGTATGCAGCGCGCTTTACTTCTCTATGCACAAAATCTAGCGGAAGTCCGCCGGGTACAGTTGCAAGCGATGCAGCAAGATTTTTGCTGGAGTAAGGCTGCTCAGCAATACTTAAGCCTTTATAAAGCGGCGCTAAGAATTGGTTAACAAAGTCAGAAATTGAGTAAAAGGCACGCTTTTACGTGCCTTTTTGCTTTTTTTATTCCAACGCAAATCGCTATTGAGCCTTTCTATGGTAGGATTTCCGCCCTATAGTTAGCTAAGAGTGAATGAGCGGTATAATCCATGCCTCAAACGTTACTGTTTCATAAAACCTATTTACATCCAACCAGCCAGGAGTGGGTGGTTTTTGTCCATGGTGCGGGAGGTAGCTCCTCAATATGGTTTAAACAGATAAAAGCGTATAAACAACACTTCAATCTGTTATTGGTGGATTTAAGAGGACACGGAAAATCGAATCAGTTGTTTAAAAATCTGATGAGTAGCCGCTACACGTTTAAAGCGGTGACGCACGATATCCTTCAGGTGCTTGATCATTTGAAAATCCACTCAGCCCATTTTGTCGGTATGTCGCTTGGCACCATTATTGTTAGAAATCTTGCAGAGATGGCAAGTGAACGCGTGAAATCGATGGTACTTGGTGGCGCGATTACTCGCTTAGATGCTCGTTTCGCAGTTTTTGGTGTCACTTGGCAATGTGGGTAAACACATTCTTCCTTACATGTGGCTATACAAACTGTTTGCCTATATCGTGATGCCGCAAAGGAATCAACAAGAATCTCGGCACCTGTTTATCCGTGAGGCCAAAAAATTGTGCCAAAAGGAGTTCAAGCGCTGGTTTATCCTAGCGGCAGAAGTTAACCCACTGATGCGCTACTTTAAAGAAAGAGAGCTGCCTATCCCGACGCTCTATTTGATGGGCGACAAGGATTACATGTTTATCAAGCCAGTAAAAGAGATGGTCGCAGTTCATAAACAGAGCGAACTGTTGGAGATCCGCGACTGTGGACATGTTTGCAATGTCGAACGCCCCGAAGAGTTTAATCGCTATTCAATCAATTTTATTCGCAGACAAATTCCAATTTAATCTGAGTTTAACTGCTGGTGTCGGGTTCGCCACAACACCAACAGAGAGCGAATTGGCCCTCATTTTCCTCACCGCAGTTTGAACAGTACCAATGAGTAGCAACGCAGGGCTTTTGCAAGTACTCACTAACGATTTTCAGTGCTGCTTGGTATTGCTGAGGCTCATGTAGCCAAATATAGGGGTCACTTTCACTGGTCGCGGGTAGTTCGCCTTTCAAGCCAAACAGCCCCTCTCCGTGTACTTCACACCTGATATTCTCATTTCGCAACAGTTGACAGACGATATGTGCCTCAACAGGGGAATTGGCAGTAAATACACGCATCTTTTACCGTTCACTCTCTACAGTAGACTGAGGGCGATATTTGTTCATCAACCATTTCACTACCATAGGAAAAAGCCCAAGTAATAGAAACGACAGCAAAACGGCAGGTGAAACGATCCCGGAGAGTGAATCGATCTCGGCGATTTGTGTTCCGGCGTTTAGATAGACAACCGTGCCGGGTAGCATGCCAATTTGACTGGTTAAGTAAAAGCGACTGGCTGTCATTTTACTTAGCCCCATCAGAAGGTTGATTAGAAAAAAAGGAAACACGGGGATTAGTCGAAGTGATAGCAGATAGAAAGAACCATCTCGCTCAACACCTTGATTAATGGCCTGTAACTTATCAGAAAATTTCTTTTGCACCCACTCTCTTAGCAAATATCGACTGCTTAAAAATGCCAATGTAGCCCCAACGGTACTGGCGAAAGAGACGAGCAACAAACTAAACCAAAATCCGAACAAAGCAGCACCGAGTAAGGTAACAACAGTGGCTCCGGGGATGGAAAAAGCAGTCAGAGCAACGTATAGAAAAAAATAAGTGATTGCGGCCGTTAGCCAATGTTGGCTGATAAAGTTGCTAAGTAATTGCTGTTGAGCTTTGGCATTTTCTAAAGTGAGGTAGGGCGCAAAGTGATAGAGTAAAATAGCCATCACACTGACTAAAAGAAGGCCAAAAAGCAGTTTTTTGTTCATCGTATTTTTCCAAGTTAAATTCTTTAATCTAAGACAGGAAAAAGCACAAAAAAATTTCAGACAAAGCGAAAAAACTAAGCACAGCGTTGAATACGCCGAGTAAAGAAAAAGCCACTTCATTGTGAAAGTGGCTTTCAGAAACTTACTCAAGCTTAAGAGGAAAGCTTGTTGACTAGCTCATCTCGGCGCTTTTGAGGAATGACGCTCCAGTGTGTCCCATTGATAGCGCCTTCTAACGCCCACAATAGTTCAAGGCTAACACTTCCACTGTGCGTGTTTTTGATCGCTTCATAAGCACCAACAGAGCCTTGCATTTCCAACTGCTCAACCGTTTCAATACCTGCTTTTTTCAGCATACGCTCAGTTGCCAGCCTTAGATTTGGTAAATCTTTCAGACGATCGGGTTTGGCAACAGCTTGAAGCTCTTTTTCTTTTCGGGCGCTGTCCAAAGCTTGTCTTGCGACGCTCATCAATGCCGTCTTGTTGTCCCAAAGTGAATCGGTTACCGCGTAGTATTTGGTAACAACAGGGAAGCCACGTTTTTTGTAAACATAAGGCCTAAGGCCCTGTTTTTCGAACAATGAGGTTGTGTTTTGATCCGCGCGAATATGAAGCTGATCTTTGACGACCAATGCAAACATGGTCTCATCTGCAAAAAGGCCGAATCCGCCAAACATAGAGCGAGATTTTATCGCACCAAGTTGCTCAAAAAGCTTCATCGAATCTTTGAGTATCGGTTTATCCATGATGTGTTATCTCGGTGTAATTACAATTACGCCACCCATAAATCAGGTCCGAGAGATTAGCAAACCAATGCATACAAGATGTCATTAGAGAGTCAACTTAATGTAATGCATTTTTGCCATCGGGAACCCCGCTACCTACCAAAACAGTATTTGGTTTAGGCCGGAGGCTTTGCGTCCCACCCTTTCAGATGGTTTGCCCTGTGCGTGACAGCTAAAGGATACGATTTCTATTGGACTAACATCACATTTTAGGATTGAAAGTGTGATCTTGGTTCAGGTAATAGTTTGCGGGAAATGAGGAAAAACTCGTGTGCGACAGTATCTGGTTATTTGTCACAATAATGATTTTGTTTTGACACAAAAAACAGACGCCGAAATGGCGTCTGCTTTTTAACATTCTCAGTTCAGTTTTTTAACTGTGTCGCGGATAACGATTTCTGGATGCATCTCAAAAATGCGTTTATCGTGCTCTTTGTCTTTAATGCGTTCTAGGAGAATTTCAAATGCATTTTTACCCACACGGCGCTTTGGCTGGTGAATCGTGGTAAGCGGTGGAGAAAAGTACTCGGCCAGTTCTATGTTGTCGTAACCGATCACTGATATGTCGTCAGGAATACGAATGTCGAGTTGTTGTAAACGGCTCATTAGACCAAGTGCCATAGTGTCGTTAAAGCAGAAAATCGCGGTTGGGCGATCGTCCCAAGAGGCAATCTTATCGGCGACCAGTACTGCAGTGTCACATTCAAAATTACCTTCTAAGATCCAATCTTCGTTGACCGCTAGGTTTCGCTTCTGCCATTGCGCGTTTAAAGCCAAGAATTCGCTCCTGACACGCCGCTTTTTCAAAATGACCGCTCAAGCAGGCAATCTTACTGTGACCATTATCAATCAGGTACTTGGTTGCGAGATAGCCACCTTCTTCCGAGTTATCGATGATCTTGTCGGCTTGTGAGCTAATTGGACCCCAGTCCATGATTACTTTTGGAATATCGGCGTGTCTATCGAGCATTTCACGAAGTTCTTCGGTCAGATCTGAACACATCACCAAGATACCGTCGACGCGCTTTTCTGCCAGCATACGGATATAGTCGCGCTGCTTTTCATAGATGCCACCGGTATTACATAGAATCAAGGTATAACCTTGGCGGTAGCAGTAGCTTTCTACGCCATCAATCACTTCAGAGAAAAAGAGGTTAGTTGACTGAGTAACCAGCATGCCAATGGTGCGAGTTGTATTGCATTTCAAACTGCGTGCGACGGCGCTGGGCGCGTAGTTGAGCTCATCCACCGCTTTCATTACTTTTTCTTGAGTTGCTTCTGCAACAAAGCGGGTTTTGTTGATCACGTGTGAAACGGTCGTGGTTGATACGCCGGCTAAACGTGCGACATCTTTAATTGTGGCCATAGTCTTGTCCTGTCCAAGGTTACCGCGGGAATAGTTGGCCGGGTAACGCTCTTGCTACCTTTCTTTGCATCGGTCTTGAACATGGAAAGAGACCCAAGAAAAGCAGCAGCTTAGCTAAAAAAACACAAAAACCGCTGTTTTTCAGCGGTTTGCATTAAATTCATATTTTATCGTTTGCGGTCTCAATTTTATATCGAGATACGTCAGCAGGCAACCAGCTCAGCACGCGAATATTGTATCCGTGTTCACACTTTATTGGTTAAGCTTCACTCGAGTGATTGCTCTATTGATAAGCCTGTAATTATTATCTAAGTAAATAGTCACTGTCCAGTTTACAAAATGCAATTAATAGTTTTGCGACACTGGCATAGAAGCCAAATTGGTCGTGTTGCATACACTGCTGGTAAAATTGCGGCAGCCAAGAAAGCAGCATGCTTTCAATAAACTGCTGCTGCTCGGCAAGTGCGGTTTCCATATGGCGCTCTTGTTCCAGCTCATTCGAGCGGATAATTAGATGGCCTAAAAAGTCCAGTTGAATAGCGAGGTGATCCGCAGGTTCATTGATATTTTCGCTCACTTTTACGCCGTGATCTGTCATCAGTTTTTCCATCATTCTGGCAGGTTCAGCGTTGAGTAACCCGGATTGGTCGAGATAGATAGAAGCGTAAGGCAAAGCGCCATGTTTTGCGCTTTTTAGAAAAAGGTCGCAAAAGTCTGCGGCCAGTTCAAGTTGAGCATCTTGACGGTCAAGCAGTTTATTCAGTGTTTCCACCAGTTGCTGCGCTTCAATCCGCAAACGATCATTTTCGGCTAAACCAGAAAGAAATGAGCGAATTTCTGCGCTGTGATATTTGTCCAGTTCGACTTGGTTTAACTCTTTGGCAAAAAGACTCGAAAACCACCAGTAAATTTCGGCACGTTTTTCATTAAAGGTTTTGATTTCTTGCATTTTATTCCTGCTCCTCAAGGCTTCTCTGATTAGTCTAACCAATAAAAATGAACAGCGGTCGCCCTAATTATTAATGGGTTATTTAATTATATGTCACCTTGTAAATGGGCAAAAAATAAGCTTGTCTTGAATCAATAAAACCTGAGATTGTTGGGTTAACTTTGATGTGACGCTAGAAATGTGACTATTTATGAATAGAATAAATCGGCGTAGGCAAGAATGACAGAAAGTGGTGTAAATGAGCTATCACGTATTAGTCGTAGAAGATGATGTAGTGACACGCGCTAAATTGGTGGGTTACTTCCAAAATGAAGGATATACCGTCAGTGAAGCAGAAAGTGGCGCAGAGATGCGTGAGATGTTGAACAGCCAAACCATCGATTTGGTGATGCTGGACATTAATCTCACTGGAGAAGATGGCTTGCTTTTGACGCGGGAACTGCGTGGCCAATCGGATATCGGCATCATATTAGTGACAGGTCGCACGGATAGCATAGACAAAATTGTTGGTTTGGAGATGGGTGCGGATGATTACGTGACCAAACCGTTTGAGTTAAGAGAGCTGTTAGTTCGAGTGAAGAACCTGCTATGGCGTATGTCTTTAACCGATACGGCAAAGCAAAAAGGGCGCGCCGACGAGCAGGAGCTGCATGTTGTGCGCTTTGCTGATTGGACGTTTGACATTCATCGTCGGGCATTGAGCCGCAATGGTGAACCGGTAAAATTAACCAAGGCGGAGTATGAGTTATTAGTAGCACTCTCGTCATATCCCAACCAGGTGCTGAGCCGTGAGCGCATTTTAAACATGATTAGCCATCGTGTTGATGCGCCTAACGATCGCACCATCGACGTGCTGATTCGCCGCATGCGTGCCAAGATGGAGTTTGACCCCAAGAATCCGCAAATTTTTGTCACAGTTCACGGCGAAGGCTATATGTTCGCAGGCGATTAAAAGCCAGAAATGGGCTAAAGCAGACCGCTTTGTCTCAGTGTCGAACAATAAAAAACGAGCTGCACAGTCAGCTCGTTTTTTAATGGATGGCTTCTTTTTTAAGCAGGATTTTTCGCGGCGACTTTTTCGTTGTTAGGTGCAGTGGTCAGTAAATCGCGCAAAGATTGCCAAATGAGACCCAAGGTTTCATACCAATAACGTTCGGTCTGCTCTAAATAGAGCGCTTTCGGCGCGTATTTGTCCCAAGCTTGGGTGATCTCTTTTTGCGCCAAATAGTTGGTAGGAGCTGGCAAAGGGGTTAAGCCAGCATCGTTAAATTCTTTCAAAGCTCGGGTCATGTGACTGGCCGAGGTAACTAGCACTAACTGCTTCTGCCGAACAAAAGCGGCGGCCTGACGTGCTTCTTCCCAAGTATCTTTGGCATCTTCCAACAAGATAATGTCGGATTTCGCTACCCCAAGCGCTAGAGCCACATTCGCCATCATCCGGGCATGACTGATTTCAGAGCCGCCAGCGTAACCAGACAAAATCATTTTTGCCCCCGGGTACATACGCAAAATGCGAATCCCTTCAGCAAGGCGCATCAAGGCGGTGCGACTGAGTTCAGAGGTCGGGGGAATTTGGTCGTCCACTACATGGCCATTACCCAATACCATCACGTAATCGACACTTTGCACTTCAGGTAAAAAGACCGAGTATTGGCGCTCTAGAGGCATTAAAAGTTTGCTGGCAACGGGTTGGAATGAAACCAGAAAAATACCGATAAAAGAGAATAAAATGACAAAACAACCTGTTTTTTGCCTGGTGGTAAACATAATCAACATCAGGCCGAGCAGGCCGATGATGAGTAGCGCAGGCAAAGGCATGAGAAGCGCCGATACCGCTTTTTTCAGCTCAAACATACAGAAATAGTCCGAAAAAACATCACTTGACAGTAAAAAAGAGAGAATCCCTCTTTATTCCTGCTTTCCTTATGACAGAATAGCAGCACGATTCGATATGATAACCCAAGCCACAGTGAACCAAGACCGTAATTTCGACGATATTGCCCACAAATTTGCAAAAAATATTTACGGATCAGATAAAGGTGAGATCCGCCAAGTGATTGTTTGGGAAGACCTTGAGCAGGTTTTGACCGCAATCGATGCTGGCACGAAGGCGCTGACTATTCTCGATGCGGGCGGTGGCTTAGCACAAATGTCGCAAAAGCTTGCTAAGCTCGGACATCAGGTTGCGTTATGTGATCTATCTTCTGAAATGCTGCAATTGGCTGAACAGGATATTGCAAAAAACGGTTTGCTTGCGCAGTATCGGCTGATCCATTCTCCGGTGCAGTCCATTGCTGAACATTTGGAGCAACCAGTGGATTTATTGCTGTTTCATGCGGTCATGGAGTGGTTAGCCGATCCGAAAAGTGCGTTAGAGACGCTGCTTGAGCAAGTGAAGCCCGGCGGGGCGGCATCCATCATGTTCTATAACCATCATGGTTTGGTTTATAAAAATGTGGTGTGCGGTAATATTCCACATGTTTTGCAAGGCATGCCGCATCGCAAACGCTTTAAACTGCAACCGCAAAAAGGCCTCGATCCGCAACAGGTTTATCAGTGGATTGAAGATGCAGGATTTGAGATTGGTGGAAAATCCGGTATTCGCTGTTTTAGCGATTACATAGGTAACCGACAGAATATGGGCGACTACCAGTATGAAGACGTGTTGGCACTGGAAAAACAGTTGTGCCGACAAGAACCATACCTCTCGTTAGGCCGATACATCCACGTATGGGCGAAAAAGAAAGAAAAGCAGGAATAACAATGAGTGAGACAACTCTCAATGCTGCAGAGCAACCAATCGATGAATTGGTGAGCTGGGTTAAGCAGCACGATTTCTCATTGAACCTGACCACAGAACGTCTGGCATTTTTGATAGCCATCGCGGTGTTAAGTAACGAAAGGTTCGATGAAGAGTTGGGTGAAGGTGAATTGCATGATGCGTTTACTATCGTCACTCGATTATTTGAAGAAACAGGTGAGGCGTCGGCGTTTCGAGCCAACAACGCAATTAACGAACTGGTTAAACAGCGCCTTATCAGCCGTTTTACTAGTGAAGTGACCGATGGAGCAAGCATCTATCGTTTGTCACCACTGGCGATTGGTATCACCGACTATTACGTCCGTCACCGAGAGTTTTCCAAACTCCGCCTCTCGATTCAGCTCTCTATGGTGGCTGGTGAAATGGCCAGAGCCATTGATGCCGCTCAGAAGGGGGGAACCGCAGAGCATTGGAAGAAAAATGTCTATGGGGTGCTTAAGTACTCGGTCGGTGAGATTTTTGACCAGATCGATCTCAACCAGCGTGTGATGGATGAACAGCAGCAATCGGTTAAACAGCAGATTGCTGATTTGCTCAACAAAGACTGGCGTGATGCGATCAACAACTGTGAGTCTCTGCTGTCTGAAACCTCCAATACACTCAAAGAGTTACAAGATACGCTACAAGCGGCAGGCGACGAGCTACAAACGCAGATTTTGGATATCCAAGAACTGGTTTATGGCGATCCTGAACTGGAGTTTATCGAAGAGACGCTGTTTGGTTTGCAGATGAAACTTGATCGCATCGTCAGTTGGGGACAGCAGGCGATTGATTTGTGGATCGGCTATGACCGCCACGTGCACAAGTTTATCCGTACGGCCATCGATATGGATAAGAACCGCGCCTTTAGCTCGCGCCTACGCCAATCGGTGAAGGACTACTTTGACCTGCCTTGGTATCTCACCTATGCCGATGCAGAGCGCCTGAGCGATCTTCGCGATGAAGCGCTGATGTTGCGTGATGAAGAAGTCACCGGACAAGTCCCCACAGAAGTGGAATATGAAGAGTTTCAACAAGTCAATGATGAGCTTGCTGAGCGTATTGGCGGCATGCTTAAAGCGCATAAAGAGCAGGGTAGACCGATTGATCTTGGCGCAGTAACTGCGCGATTACCTCGCGCAACATCCTCAGACTCATCATTTTGATTTAGCACGAATGGTTATCGACCAAGCGGTCCGTCTTGGCTATTCCGAGTCGGATTATCAGGCGATTCAGCCCGATTGGCAGGCGATCAACGATTTTGGTGCAAAGGTACAAGCAAATGTCATCAACCGATATTAATGAATACATGCCAGAGAATCTGGCCAAAGCGATTTGTAACCCACTTTTTCCCGCTTTAGATAGTCTGCTGCGTGCAGGACGTCATATCTCCAGCGAAGATCTGGATAACCACGCGCTACTTTGCGACTTTGAAGTTGAGCTATCGTCTTTTTATCAGCGCTACAACACCGAGCTGGTGAAAGCGCCGGAAGGCTTTTTCTATCTGCGCCCGCGCTCGACCTCGCTGATTGGTCGCAGTGTTTTGTCTGAACTGGACATGCTGGTGGGTAAAGTGCTCTGTTTCCTTTACCTTAGCCCAGAGCGTTTGGCGCACGAAGGCATCTTCACCAATCAAGAGCTGTACGAAGAGCTGCTGGCGTTGGCGGATGAGAAGAAGCTGATGAAGCTGGTCACTAACCGCGCTTCTGGCTCGGATCTTGACCGCGAAAAGCTGTTTGAGAAAGTGCGCACCTCACTTCGTCGTTTGCGCCGTCTTGGCATGATCATCCATATCGGCGATACCGGTAAATTCAGCATCAGTGAGGCGGTATTCCGCTTTGGCGCTGACGTTCGCGTTGGCGATGACATGCGTGAAGCGCAGCTTCGCCTTATCCGCGACGGTGAAGCGGTGGTGCATACCAAAGAGCCAACACAAGGCAGCCTATTGGGTGATGAAGACGATAGTGAATTTAACGAGCAAGCAGAATTAGAGGGTGAAGCATGATTGAAAGAGGTAAGTATCAATCGCTGACCATGGTCAACTGGAACGGCTTCTTTGCTCGTACTTTTGATATCGATGGTCTGGTAACGACTCTCTCGGGCGGCAACGGTGCGGGTAAGTCGACCACCATGGCGGCATTTATCACCGCTTTGATCCCTGACCAAAGCTTGTTGCATTTTCGCAATACCACTGAGGCGGGGAGTAGCCAAGCTTCACGTGACAAAGGCCTCTACGGTAAGTTGCAGCCAGGTGCCTGTTATGCGGCGCTGGATGTGGTGAACTCGCGCAATCAACGTTTGCTGTTTGCAGTGAAACTGCAGCAGGTGGCAGGGCGCGATAAAAAAGTCGACATCAAACCGTTTGTGATTCAAGGCTTGCCGAGCCATGTGAAGCCGACCGATGTGCTGATTGAAACCGTTTCGTCAACTCAGGCTCGCGTGCGCCAGTTGAATGACGTGAAAGAGTGTGTCGGCCAATTTGAGGGCGCGCACTTTAAATCGTTCCCATCGATTGTCGATTACCACTCGCAAATGTTTGAGTTTGGCGTGATCCCGAAAAAGCTGCGTAACTCAAGTGACCGCTCTAAGTTCTATCGCCTGATTGAAGCCTCGCTTTATGGTGGTATCTCAAGCGCCATCACCCGCTCTTTGCGCGATTATCTCTTACCGCAAAACGGTGGGGTGAAAAAAGCCTTCCAAGACATGGAGTCGGCTCTGCGCGAAAACCGCATGACGTTGGAAGCGATCAAAACCACGCAGGCGGATCGTGATCTGTTCAAACACCTGATCACCGAATCAACCAACTACGTGGCCGCCGACTACATGCGCCACGCCAACGATCGCCGCAACAAGTTAGAACAAACCCTTTCTCTGCGCTCTGAGCTGTTTGGCTCACGCGAAATGCTGATGGAGCAAAATAGCTTACTGACTCGCGTTCAGGAAGAGTTGGCGCTGTTGATCGAGTCGGAATCGGCCTTAGAACAAGATTATCAAGCGGCGTCGGATCACTTGCAGTTGGTACAAAACGCCTTGCGTCAGCAAGAGAAGATCGAGCGTTATCAAGAAGATCTTGAAGAACTGAACGAGCGTCTCGAAGAGCAGAGTATGGTCGTTGAGGAGGCGCAAGAGCGCGTATTGATGGCCGAAGAGCAGGCAACAGTTGCAGAAGAAGAGGTGGATAGCCTCAAGACTCAGCTCGCTGACTATCAACAGGCGCTGGATGTACAACAAACGCGCGCGCTTCAATACCAGCAAGCGGTGCAAGCGCTGGAAAAAGCCAAACTGCTGCTTGGTAACGATGAGCTGAGCGCGGAAAGTGCACCGTCAATAGTTGCTCAGCTCAAAGAGAGCGAAGCGCAACAAACCCAAGCCCTATTAGCGCTAAAACACAAACTGGATATGTCTTCAGCCGCTGCGCAGCAGTTTGAAACCGCGCTCAAGTGGTTACAAAGTATCACCGGCCCCGTTGAACGTGCTTCAGCGGCAGAAAAAGCTCGCAACGTCATGCAACAATCGCGTGAGGCGCAGCAGTTGCTGAGTAATGAATCTCAGTGGCGTGCACAGCATCGTGATTTGGAACGCAGCCTGAACGCACAGCGTCAAGCCCAAGAAATGGCGGATGAATACCGCAAGCAGCACAATGTTTCTCTAAGCGATGAGCTGGTGTTCGAGCAAGAGCGTGAGCGTCACCACGAGCTGATTGATTCTCTGGAGATGAGCTTAGAAGAAGCCCGTGAACAGCGCAGTGAGCAGCGCCGTCTTGAACAAGACATCCGCGCGGAGATCGCACATTTGCAAGTGCTCGCGCCGAGTTGGATTGCGGCCAATGATGCGCTGGAGAAACTCCGAGAGCAAAGTGGCGCCGAACTTACCGACAGTCAATCGGTGATGTCACAGATGCAGATGGTGCTCGAGCGCGAAAAGACGCTGTCGCTGAACAAAGACAAGTTGGCAGAGCGCCGCGCCAAGCTCGAAGGCGAGATTGAACGTTTGGCATCGCCAGGCGGCTCGAACGATCCGCGCCTGAAAGGTTTGGCGGATACGCTTGGCGGGGTGCTGCTATCGGAGATTTACGATGACATCACCATCGATGATGCGCCGTACTTTAGTGCCATGTACGGCCCAGCGCGCCACGCCATCGTGGTGTCTGATCTGTCCGGCATCGAAGAAAAATTGGTTGAGCTGGACGACTGCCCCGAAGATCTTTACATCATCGAAGGGGATATCGACGCCTTTGATGACAGCTCCTTCAACGCTGAAGAACTGCATGGCGCAGTCTGCGTGCGCCTGAATGAGCGTCAAATGCGTTACTCGCGCTTGCCGGAAATTCCTCTGTTCGGCCGCGCGGCGCGTGAGCAGCGTTTAGAATTGCTGCGAAGCGAGCGTGAAGAGGTGGTTGAGCAGCATGCCAAAGCGGCGTTTGATGCGCAGAAGATGCAACGTCTGTTCCAAGCCTTCAACCAGTTTGTTGCTGAACACATCCAAGTGGCGTTTGCCGCTGACCCTGAACTGGCGCTGAGCAAAGCGCGTGATACGCATAACCAATTGACTCGCACCTTAAGCGAATTAGAAGGCAAAGAGCAACAATACCGAGCGCAGATCAGTAGCAGTAAGCAAGCCTTGGTGCTACTAGATAAACTTGCGCCGAACATGCGATTGGTTGAAGACGAGACGATCGAAGCGCGTTTTGCCGAAGTTGAAGCGCAAATTAGCCAACTTACTCAAGCGAAAGCCTTTATCAGCGAGCATGGAAAAGCGGTCGCGGAACTGGAAAAAATGGTTTCAGTGCTGGAGACTGACCCAGAGCAATTTGACGCGCTCGAGGCCCAATTTGCAAGCGCCGATCTCGCTCTGCAAGATCTGAAAAAGCAGATTTTTGCGCTGTCGGATCTGGTGGAACGTCGCCACTACTTTGCTTATTCCGATTCGGTTGATTTACTTAACCAAGGCAGCGAGCTCAGTGAGCAGCTTCGCGGCAAATTGGTGGCAGCGGAGCGCAGCCGTACACGTTATCGCGAAGAGTTGAAACAAGCCCAAGGACAGATGAACCAATACAACCAAGTGCTGGCGTCACTGAAGAGCTCGTATCAAGCCAAACTGGAAACGGTGCAAGAATTTAAGCAAGAACTGGCAGAGTTTGGTGTGCACGCTGATGACGGCGCGCAAGAGCGGGCCATTCGTCGTCGTGATGAACTGCATGAGCGGCTACACACTTCGCGCAGTCGCAAGAGCGAATACGAGCGCACCATCACCTCGACCGAGCTTGAAATGAAAGGCCTCGTCAAACGTCTGAAAAAAGTGCAGAAAGATTACAGCGATCTGCGTACCTTCGTTGTGGCTGCCAAAGCGGGTTGGTGTTCGGTATTACGCTTAGCACGTGAAAACGACGTTGAGCGTCGCTTACACAAGCGTGAGCTGGTTTACCTTTCGGCCGATGAACTGCGCTCAATGTCGGATAAATCGCTTGGCGCATTGCGTCTAGCGGTGGCGAATAACGACGATCTGCGTGATGCGCTGCGCTTGTCGGAAGATAACTCCCGCCCAGAGCGCAAAGTCCTGTTCTACATTGCGGTCTATCAGCATCTGCGTGAGCGTATTCGCCAAGACATCATCCGTACCGATGATCCGGTGGAAGCGATTGAAGAGATGGAAGTGGAACTGGCTCGTTTGACCGAAGAATTGACGCTGCGTGAAAACCGCCTAGCGATCAGTTTCTGAATCGGTGGCGAGTATTATCCAGAAAACCATTCAGCGTGAGCAAAATCGTATCCGCATGCTCAACCAAGGCTTGTCCAACATCGCCTTTGGTCAGGTGAAAGGGGTGCGACTGAATGTCAAAGTGCGGGAAAGCCATGAAGTGTTGTTGAACGGTTTGGCCGCGCAGCAAGAACAGCACAAAGATCTGTTTGAGTCGCCGCGTTATACCTTCTCGGAAGCGATGGCGAAACTGTTCCAACGGGTCAACCCACACATTGATATGGGCCAACGTTCGCCGCAAGTGCTTGGTGAAGAGCTGCTGGATTACCGCAATTACCTCGAGTTGAGCATTGAGGTCAACCGTGGTTCAGATGGTTGGTTGCAAGCCGAATCGGGCGCGCTATCGACCGGTGAAGCGATTGGTACTGGTCAGTCGATTCTGCTGATGGTCATTCAGAGCTGGGAAGAAGAGTCACGTCGTCTGCGCAGCAAAGACATTGTTCCTTGTCGCTTGCTGTTCTTGGATGAAGCTGCACGTCTCGACGCGAAATCGATCTCGACGCTGTTCGAGCTGTGTGATCGTCTCGACATGCAACTTTTGATCGCCGCGCCTGAGAACATCAGCCCAGAGAAAGGCACAACCTATAAACTGGTGCGTAAAGTGTTTAAAGATCATGAACACGTGCATGTGGTTGGGCTGCGCGGATTTGGTCAAGAGAAGAAGCCAAAGAGTGAGGCTCAGGAGCTGTTGGAAGCCTTCTAATCTTTCCGATGTAAGTTAAACACCCGCCCAATATGGCGGGTGTTTTTGATTGTGGCGGCAACTAAAAGCAAACAATGCTGATCATCACTGCATGTTCGCTGCCAATTGCAATTGTTTGTTATGTAAATGGGATGTTAATATACGCCAGCGATGACAGAGGAAGAGGCAATGAATGCACTGGTGAAACCTGAAACGGATATCCCTTTTGAAGCAACACCCACTCATGCAGTCAATGAGCTTGAGTCTTGGTTTGATGCACTCAAACGCGCTTATCGGCAAGAGCCAATGCCAAGCTTTAGCCAAAGGAAGCAGCGGTTGCTGGCGCTGAAAAAACAGTTAAGTCGCTATCAAGATGTGCTTGCGCAGGCGATGAGTGACGATTTTTCTGGCCGTAGCGTCACTGAGTCGAAAATGGCTGACGTACTCGCGCCGATTTTAGACATCAACCACGTTGTGCGCCATTTAAAAAGTTGGATGAAACCGCGCCGCCGCGCCACTGAGCTGATGTTTAAGGGCAATAAACTGGAGTTGCGTTATCAGCCCAAAGGAGTGGTGGGGATCATTTGTCCGTGGAATTTTCCGATTTATCTTTCTGTTGGACCACTTATTACTGCCTTGGCGGCAGGTAATCGCTGCATGATAAAAATGCCGCCAAACTGCCCGAGAAACCAGCCAAATCTTGAGGCAGATGTTGAGTGAGATTTTCCCCCAAGACTTGGTGTGTGTGGTGGATGGCACTCACCCTCAAGCGATGCAGATCTCCCATTTGCCGTTTGACCACTTGGTTTTTACCGGATCGCCAACCAGCGGACGGGTTATCATGGCGAATGCGGCTGCCAATCTCACCCCAGTGACTTTGGAGCTCGGTGGTAAATCGCCAGCCATTGTGCTGGATGACTTTGATATCAATCAGGCGGCGCAGCGTATCGCCCATGGTAAAGGGTTTAATGCAGGGCAGATTTGTATCGCACCTGATTATGCCTTTGTACCGCAAGCGAAAATGGCCGCATTTGTTGCGGCGCTGAAACAAGCGCACAGCAAAATGTATCGCCAGCTTTCTGGTAATCAGGATTACACCTCGCTGGTAGATGAGGTGCAATATCAACGTTTTCATCAGCTTCTGGAGGATGCCCGCGAAAAAGGTGCAGAGATAACACAATGTCTTGAGTATGGCGATGGCAGACAAACGCCGCTTTATGTCGTGACACAACTAACGCCACAGATGCGCATCTGTCAGGAAGAGATTTTTGGCCCACTGCTTCCGGTGCACGGCTATCAAGACGTGCAAGAGGTGGTCGATTACATCAACCAACGCCCACGGCCGCTGGCTTGTTACCTCTTTAGCCACGATGAGGCTCAGCGCGAGCAAATCCTAGCGCAGACCCATAGCGGCGGCGTCACCATCAACGATTGGGGTTGGCATGTGATGAATCATTCGGTGCCGTTTGGCGGAATTGGCAACTCCGGTATCGGTAACTATCACGGTGAAGAAGGGTTTCGTGAGCTAAGCCATGCACGCAGCGTTTTGCTGATGCGAGATTGGTTCCCGATCAGCCTATTTTCTCCGCCTTATGGCCGTTTGATTCAAAAGCTGGTTTTGCGGCTGTTTGTCGGCAAGGCCGATAGAAATCTATAAAGTCGATGGCTGGATTTGCCCGTTTGTATCTAAGACAGTCGATAACCGCCAGTGGAAAACAACACGTGAGCTAGGCAGAAAAAGGCCCACATTGGTTGTGGGCCGTTGTGGCGATTAATCGCGTGATGTGATCACGCCAAATTGTTTGGCTGAATATGCGACGCGCTCTGCCGGTGTGGGATACGTAAGCTGAGTACCTAAATTTTCAATATGGTGCAATCTTGGTAGCAAGCCACAGCCATTGGCTATCTGAATCGCTAAACCCGGACGAGCGTTGAGCTCCAACACCATCGGCCCTTCTTCTTTATCCAACACCATGTCGGTGCCAATATAGCCAAGCCCGGTCATTTCCCATGCGCTGGCGGCCAATGTGAGTAAGCGCTCCCAATGGGGAACCTGCAGTGTTGCCAGATCCTTTCCGGTATCTGGATGGTGGGTGACTGGCTGGTTAAATTGCACCGCGCGCACCGCTTTACCTGTCGCAATGTCAATGCCCACTCCGACGGCGCCTTGGTGTAAGTTGGCTTTGCCATCGGATGCAGCCGTCGAGCAGCGCATCATCGCCATGATCGGATAGCCTTTGAAGACAATAATGCGCACATCCGGTACCCCTTCAAAACTGAAACCGTCAAAACAGTCATCAAATTTGATGAGGTTTTCCACCACCGCAACGTCGTTTTTTCCGCCCAGAGAAAAGAGTCCGGCCAGTGTGTTACTTAAATGGCGCTCGACTTCCTCTTTATTGATGGTCGCCCCAGAGGGTTTGGTATACACGCCATCTTTATGCGAAGTGACTACCAAAATGCCTTTGCCGCCACTGCCACGCGCTGGTTTGATAACAAAGCCAGACCAGCTTTTGACCATCTCATGAATGGTTTTCACTTCAACCTGATTACTGATCACACCAATCAATTGCGGCACCGTACATCCAGCGCGCTGGGCGATGATTTTGGTTTGCAGCTTGTCATCCACCAAAGGGTATTTAGAGCGATCGTTATAGCGGCCAATGTAGCTATGGTTGCGCTTGTTCATGCCCATAATCCCTTTACGGCGCAGCTTAAACGGCGAGGTGTAGTTGGACAAAATCGATAGCATCAATTAGTCCTCCACCAGAGGTTTGAAGCGGCGTAATTCGGTGATACGGTAACCTGTGTAAGTACCCAGCAGCAAAATAGCGGCAAGGACGATCAACTGTAGGCCGATAAAATTAAAGGTCAGATGCTGCACATAGCTGTTGGTCATACCAAGGTAGACCAACACGGCGGTAAAGAGCGAGCCACCACCTTGCAAGATAACCTCTTTGGCGCCTTCCTCTTCCCACAGAATGGACATACGTTCGATGGTCCAAGACAGGATAATCATCGGGAAGAAGGTGATTGAAAGCCCTTCTGTCAAACCGATCTTAAACGCCACCACAGTGAATATGGAGATGATTAAGATCACCGTTATGATCACTGCTGATATCCGTGCGACCAACAGTAAGTTCAGTTTGGAAAGATAGCTGCGGATGATTAAGCCAGTACCGACAATCAGCAAAAAGCCGACAATGCCCGTGACCAGTTGCGTTTGTACGAACGCCACTGCGATCAGTACCGGCATAAAGGTCCCTGAGGTTTTCAGGCCGATGATCACTCTGAGGAAAACCACAATCAGCGCGCCAATCGGGATCAGCATGATGGTCTTAAACATCGCTTGTTCTTCCAGCGGCAAGCTGTGAATGGAAAGGTTTAGCAGCCCATCGGCTTCAACCTTGTTGTTGGTCGCTTGCTGCGGAGAGATGTCCTGAGCAATCATCGAAAAGTGCACTTGGCTGTTCTGACCGCCCATCAAATCTAACAAAGAAATGTTGGACTCATCCCACACAAGTAGGTTAGCCGATGTTGCGTGCTGCTCTGAATTGGGTGAAAACAGCACCCATTCTTGGCCATTCCATACTTGGACCATAGGTTGAATCATTTGACGGCGACGTCCATCTTCAAGCTCAATGACACCGACAATTTTGCTCTGCACTTCGGCGTTGGAAAGCAGTTTGTAGAGCGTCGTGGTTTTATCTTGGCTATTAAGCAGCAGCGCCGCACTCTGGCTATCGGGGTCATTGAGCGTTTTGATCAGTTCACGTGTAAACGTCACGTTATCTGAAGAACGGCTCATTGCTTGATTGATCAGTGCATCGGCCGCGGTTTGTTCGGGGCCAGTAAAGGTCGGTTTTTCGATGGTTTCTGCCGGAGGAATAGGCGTGGCTTTAGCATGCGGATCAACCAAAAACTGAGTTTTGTAATAGATGGTCTGTGCACCAGAAGCTTTGCGAATCGACCACTCTGCACGGCGGCCTGAATCGGTGTTCACGTAGGAGACACCGTAACCTGGCGAAGAGGCTGTTTCACTAATCAGGGTAAAACCAGTTTGCGTATTTGGGGCGGCAAGAGAGGCTTTTACCTCCTGACCTTGCGCGTTAAATTCAATGCGCGCCTCGATATCCCAAATTTGGCGGCTTTCGCCAGGAGTCCAAGGAACGCCATAAGTCTGGTGCCTAAAAACACTTAATGTTACCCCGGCGACGATCAGCAAGATGATCGATAGGTAAAAAGGAATTCGGGAAGTCATGATCTACCTTATTTTTTCTTTGCTTCGCTCTGAATGTACGTACGACTGACGTCCACCAGAGCGATATCGCGAATAAACTCGCGGCCGAGCAGAACCGGATGGCTCATCTGTGAGCGGTCTGCTAATGTAAACTGTGCTTTTTCATGAATCGCCCCCACTTTCACCCACAGCTCAACGACTGCGCGGCGTTCGGTTTCATCACTAGTGGACTGGCGGATTTTGACGAAGCGAATAATCGGCGCTTCAATCCAATTTTCCTCGGTTGCAGGCTGAGTGTTGTCGGCGAGATGAAAACGTACCCACTGCTTGCTATTGCGCTCGAAGATTTCAATATCGATAGCATTAAGAGAAGAGGTGGCCGCACCTGTATCAACGCGGGCATCAAAAGACTGCTTAATCGAATCAATCGTCACTTTCTCAATTGCGCCGAGAACAATGTCCGTTTTGGTTGGAGCATGCTTGACTGCGACGACTTCAGGTTGAACCGCCTTAGGAACGGCAACGGCTACTGGTGCTTGAGGTTGCGGCATCTCGGCGATTTTTTTTTGTAGTTCGAGGATCTGATTTTCTAAGCTTTCAATGTAATCGACCTGATTGGACGATTGAAGAGTCAGGTTTTCGATTCTGTTGGTAATACGCGCTTCAGAATCTTGTAAGGCGGAAAGCATTTGTTGTTGATGTTGTTCGCTGTTGGTTAATGTGCAGCCAGATAACAGAACAAAAGCGAGTGCTGGCGTCAATCGTAGTAACATTGAAAGCCTTATATTTATGAGGATTAAGTATTTGTATTTGGGAGTTTAGCCTAATAAAAAGGATGCGTGAAGCATCCTCATGTAAGGGTATGGTGATACTCAAATTTCTGAGTCAAGAGAGTGTCAATTATGGCTTCTTCGCAACTAACACGGCGCGGCGAGGCGCTGGGTAGCCTTCAACGGTTTTGCTCGCATCGTTTGGATCAAGATAATCGGGCAGTGAATTGTGAGTCATCCAATCGGTGCTACGTTGCTCTCCAATCGAGGTGACATTTTCATCGACAATGCGCACTTGTTCAAAGCCGACCAACTCCAACCACACTTTCAATGCGCGCGCAGAAGGGAAAAAGTAGACATTGCGCATTTGCGCGTAGCGCTCTTTCGGTACCAAGACGGCGTTTTCATCGCCCTCGATGACCAGTGTTTCCAAAATCAACTCACCACCGGAAACGAGCTGATCTTTCAGTTGGATCAGATGATCGAGCGGTGAACGGCGATGGTAGAGCACACCCATGCTGAATACGGTATCAAACGCTTGCAACTTTGGCAGTTGCTCAATCCCCAAAGGCAGAAGGTGAGCACGTTGATCTCCCCCCATCAGTTTGCGAATTGCTTCAAACTGGATCAAAAACAGATGGGAAGGATCAATGCCTACACACAGACGTGCTCCTTCGCCGAGCATGCGCCACATGTGATAACCGTTACCACAACCGACATCCAGCACGCTGCGGTTTTTCAGTGGCGAAATATGCGGGAGAACACGATCCCATTTCCAATCACTGCGCCACTCGGTATCAATATGAATGCCGTGCACATGGTATGGCCCCTTGCGCCAAGGGTGAAAAGTGCGCAGCAAGCTTTCGAGTTTTTTCAGCTCACCAATAGGCATGGGTTGGTGATTTGAAATGGTCACCGACTGCTTGAGATCGATGTTGTCTGGTGTGTCGGCAGAGATTTTGTTGAGTGCACGTAACCAGCGATCAAAATCTCCGTGCTCCGCATTTTGCCAATCTGTCAGTTGCTGTGGCAGTACATTGAGCCAAGGTTGCAGACGAGTGTCCTGAGCAATAAGTTGATAAAAATTTGCAAAGTTAAACATGGTTAATTGATCACTGTTGGTAAAGTCATTTTTAAGTATGTGTTTGAACGGCAATGCTGGCCGCTATGTATGGCACCTGGTGACTATTTGATGGCAAACATTGAGCCAAAGTTAAAGCATTGAAACCACACTTCAAAGCTGGAGAAGCCAATTTCAGCGAAACGTGCTTTGTGCACTGCGATAGAATCTGGGCGCATTACGTTTTCAATGGCACTGCGTTTTTGGCTGATTTCCAGTTTCGCTGTACCCGTTGGCGCGTTTGAAGTCATGGTGTAAGTCAATCAGCAGTTCGTTCGAGACTTTGTCTTCAAACACGTATTTTTCCGACAAGATCAAAATACCGCCTGGGCGCAGCCCCTGATAGATTTTTTCCAGTAGCGCTCTTCTGTCGGCAGGTACTAAAAATTGTAACGTGAAGTTGAGTACCACCACTGAGGCGTTTTCGATATCAATGTCGCGAATGTCCGCTTCAATGACGTCAACCGGTGTATCGCTACGATAAGCGTTAACGTGCAGTTTGCAACGCTCGACCATCGCTGGTGAGTTGTCGACCGCAATGATCTGACACCCTTCTTGTTTGATACGGCGGCGCATTGATAAGGTCGCGGCCCCTAGTGAGCAGCCCAGATCATAAACCTTGCTGTGCGGTTTGACGAAGCGCTCAGCCAGCATGCCGATGGCAGAGATGATGTTGCTGTAACCCGGCACCGAGCGTTGGATCATGTCCGGAAAGACTTCGGCAACACGCTCATCAAAGGTGAAATCCCCAATTTTATCGATTGGAGCCGAAAAAATAGTATCTGGATTGCTTTTGGGGTTCATAGCCATTCTCTGCATGCAACTGGCCTACAACGACGCAGGCACTAAAAAGGCGCGTATTTTAGGGGAAATTGACGCGTGTGTCATGTTTTGCCGTGCCCTGTTTAGAACATCGATATCTGCGATTGGTTGTCGTTTGCTGGAAAATTTGCCAAATCAGGTAATTGCACCATTTGTTGTAGCTGTCGGTAGAGTTTGAGCGCGAGCTCGGGCGCCAAGATGTTATCGGGCGTATGGATCATCACATAGGGCTGTTTTCCCTCACTTATCCACTGTGGCAGTTTTGCCAGCCAAGGCTGGAAAAAGGGCAGGTTTGCCTCAAGATCCGGATGACCAATAAAGCGGATCATTGGATGATGGGCGGTAGCAATTGCGTGCACAGGCACGCGCGGTTTTTTTTGCTGGGCATCAATGATGGCATCGCTGGTGGGAGCGGCAGCAAAAACCGGACGGCTATCCATAATAATGCGATCGATGCCGGCCTCCATTAACCAGTGGTTAAGGCATTTTTCGTCGTCGCCTTTGGCAAAAAAGGCCGGATGGCGGACTTCCACGCCAAGCGGAAAATCGCGCGGAAAAAGCTGACAAAAGCGTTGTAGCCTTGGCAAATATTCGGGAGCAAAGGCGGCAGGCAATTGAATCGTCCATTGGCCGATGCGTGCATGCAAAGGGGCCATAATGTGCAGAAAATCCGCCAGCATTGCTTGGCAGCCTTGCAGCATTTGTTGATGGGTAATCGCTTTGGGCAATTTGAAGGTAAAGCGAAACTCATCGTGTGTGGCTACAGACCAATTGCTCACTGTAGATGCGTTAGGCGTGGCATAAAAGGTGGTGTTGCCCTCTACGGTATGAAAGACTTGCGCATACTTTTCCAATCGCTGTGCAGGCTTAGTGCCGGAGCCATAAAAGCTCTGTTGCCACTGGTTGTGCGACCACATCGTTAAGCCGAGTCGCATAGGGAGTTTATTCATCATTTACCTTGCTCTCATTCCACCTGATTACTTTACGGCAGTTTTGCCCCAATAGGTACTTTCACGCTATAATCGCGACCCATTTTTATGCTTTGCTGTGCTTTTGAACAGTTGTTGTATTAAAAAGCACCAATGCATGATAAAACGCAATAAATTGTATTCTGACTAGTCGATTTTCTTAGACTTTCAGCGTATAAATGGACCTTTGCTCTGCGGAGAAATTCACCGGCGGAGTCGTTATCAATTTAAGAGAGATTGGGAATTTCATTATGCGTACCCATTACTGTGGTCACCTGAACAAGTCCCTTGCAGGACAAACTGTAGAGCTATGCGGCTGGGTTAACCGCCGTCGTGATTTAGGCGGTCTGATTTTTATCGATATGCGAGATCGCGAAGGTGTCGTTCAGGTAGTCGTCGATCCGGATATGGCGGACGCATACGAGATCGCAAGCCAACTGCGTAATGAATTCTGTATCAAACTCACGGGTGAAGTTCGTGCGCGCCCAGAAAGCCAAATCAATGCGGAGATGGCAACGGGTGAAGTGGAAATCTTGGCCAAAGGTCTTGAGATTATTAACCGCTCTGACGTGCTGCCATTGGACTTCAACCAGAAGAACTCAGAAGAGCAACGTCTGAAATATCGCTATCTGGACCTGCGTCGTCCAGAAATGAGCGATCGCATTAAACTGCGTGCCAAAGCGTCGAGCTTTGTCCGCCGCTTCCTCGATACCAATGGTTTCCTTGACATCGAAACGCCAGTGCTGACCAAAGCGACGCCGGAAGGTGCGCGTGACTACTTGGTGCCAAGCCGAGTGCACAAAGGTAATTTCTATGCGCTGCCTCAATCACCACAGTTGTTTAAACAGCTGCTGATGATGTCTGGGTTTGACCGCTACTACCAAATCGTCAAATGTTTCCGTGACGAAGATTTGCGTGCAGACCGCCAGCCTGAATTTACTCAGATCGATATTGAAACGTCATTCATGACGTCAGATGAAGTGCGTGCTATTACGGAGAAAATGATCCGTGAAATGTGGCTGGAGTTGCTGAACGTTGATTTGGGCGAGTTCCCAGTGATGCCTTACAGCGAAGCGATGCGCCGTTTTGGTAGTGATAAGCCAGACCTACGTAACCCGATGGAATTGGTTGACGTGGCTGATCTGCTCAAAGACGTTGATTTCAAAGTCTTCTCTGGCCCGGCGAACGACGAAAAAGGTCGTGTTGCGGTTCTGCGTGTTCCAGGCGGTGCGGCTTTGACGCGTAAACAAATCGACGAATACACGTCATTTGTGGCGATCTATGGCGCGAAAGGCTTAGCATGGTTAAAAGTTAATGATCTTGCCGCTGGCATGGAAGGTATTCAGTCACCAGTGGCCAAATTCCTTTCTGATGACATCGTCGCTGCGATCATTGAGCGTTCGGGCGCGCAATCTGGCGATATCATCCTATTTGGCGCCGATAAAGCCAACGTGGTTGCCGAAGCGATGGGCGCGTTGCGTCTGAAAGTGGGTAAAGATCTTGCTATCACTAACGAGTCCGCTTGGGCGCCGCTGTGGGTGGTGGATTTCCCAATGTTTGAGAGTGATGGTGAAGGCAATGTTGCCGCGATGCACCACCCATTTACCTCGCCACTCAACATGACGCCAGAAGAGCTGAAAGCCAACCCAGAAGGTGCGTTATCTAACGCATACGACATGGTTCTAAACGGCTACGAAGTGGGTGGCGGTTCAGTGCGTATCCATGACGCGAAAATGCAAGCTGCCGTGTTTGATCTACTGGGCATTGAAGCCGAAGAGCAGAAAATCAAATTTGGCTTCCTTCTGGATGCGTTGAAATTTGGTACACCGCCTCACGCAGGTTTGGCGTTTGGTCTGGACCGTTTGGTGATGTTGCTGTGTGGAACGGAAAACATCCGTGACGTGATTGCCTTCCCGAAAACCACTGCGGCAGCGTGTCTGATGACCGATGCGCCAAGTCTTGCTAATGCGGCGGCGTTGGAAGAGCTGGCAATTTCGGTCTCGCTAGCAAAAGAGAAAAGCGCTGAGTAAGCGTTAAGTTTGTGAAAAAACTCCCGCCTTTGCGGGAGTTTTTGTTTTCACACTGGAGCCATCTTTTCTAAGATGAAGCCAGTCTATCCACATGACAAAAAGAAAGTGGGAAAGTCATGTCTATTATTCTTGGGATTGATCCGGGTTTCGCGTGTCACGGGATACGGTGTGATTCGTCAAAACGGTCGCCACCTTTACTACCTTGGTAGCGGTTGTATTCGCACTTCGGAAAAAGATCTGCCCGGTCGGCTGAAACAGATCTACGCTGGAGTAAGCGAAATCATCACTCAGTTCCAACCGGATGCGTTTGCCATTGAACAAGTCTTTATGGCAAAAAACGCCGACTCCGCGCTGAAACTGGGCCAAGCTCGGGGGAGTGCGATCGTGGCTGCAGTGAATGCAGAGCTGCCAGTGTATGAGTACGCGGCGCGTCTAATTAAACAGGCCGTGGTGGGTAACGGTGGGGCTGACAAGGTGCAAGTTCAGCACATGGTACAGCATATGCTCAAGTTACCCGCTAAGCCGCAGGCGGATGCGGCGGATGCGTTGGGAGTGGCGATTTGTCACGCCAATACTAATAAGACCTTGATTGCATTAGCAGGCCAAGCCACCAGTGCCAAAAAAGGTCGTTATCGCTGATAACCAAGCGATGCAGAAAAATGAGACAGGCGAAACAGAATCAAAAATGAGATTTGTTATCCAAATGTTACATAGATATAGTGGTCGGAGGTCATAACAGTTTCGATCAGGAAGATTGAGCATGAATCCAGCCACCTTATGGCGTCAGTTTTTTGTTCCCTCGCAAAGCGAGTGGACAAGCGCTCAGCAGCGGCAAGCTGACATCTTATCTCTCTTTACGTTCATCGCGTTTCTCGTTGGCGTTTACAGTTTAATCAAGTGGAGTAAGCATGGCAGCGAAAGCCTGGTCACCACGTCAATCGCGTTAATCGCACTCGAGTTGCTGGCTGCATTTTGTCTCAAGTGGTTTAAAAATCCGACCTTAGCTCTCAACTTGGGGTTTGTCGGGATGACGTTGCATGCGCTCAACATCATCTATCAAAGCGGTGGCGTGGTGGATTCGACCCAGACCTATTGGGTCCCGCTGTTGGTGGTGGCTTTTTTCCTCTCAGCGACACGCGCTATGGCGCTCACTTGGAGTGGCATTGTCATCACGATTTCCGCCATCATGACTTATCAACATATTGCAGGGACTCCCTTTCCCCATTTAACGTTATCCGCTGGAGAGACACGTGTAGAGATTTGGTCGGGAACCATTTTGCCGCTGGTGGTGATTTGTATTGCTCAGGCGTTTACTGCCCGGCAGCGTGACAATGCAATTGAAGGGGCTGAACGGGCGAAAGCGCAAAGTGAAGCGGTGGCTTTGCAAGCGAAGGAGGGGGAGAAAAACCTGTCGACTGTGCTGGCGCATGCCACTACCAATACCAACCAGTTGAACATCGTTTCTCAAGCGCTGGAAAGCCAATCGACAACGCTTGATAGTCAAGTCACTCAACTGAATCTCAATTGTGAGTCGCAAGCCAGTGCCGCAGAGCAAATGAGCCAGCAAGTACACCAAATGGCGCAAGGGGTCGAAGAATCGGGACGTTTTGTGCAAGAGCTGCGGCAAAAGAGTGAGCTGGTACATCATCAAGCGGAAAAAAGCTCAGAGCTGCTTAATGCCTCGACAGAGGCTATCAGCCAGATCTTAGAAAGCCACGAACAGATCATGAAAGTGGCGGATTTGATCACCTCAGTAGCGGAGCAAACCAATCTATTGGCGTTGAATGCGGCGATTGAGGCAGCGAGAGCGGGTGAACAAGGCCGCGGGTTCGCTGTGGTTGCCGATCAGGTACGTGAACTCTCTTCGCAAAGTAGCCACTCGGCTGTTGAGATCCGAAATTTGCTTGATCGTAGTGAGCAGGAAGTGAAGCATGGTCAGCACGTGATTCACTCCAGTGCTGAGCGAATGGCTGGGATCATCGACCAAGTGACAACGATTTCCTCTGACGTTAACAGCTTGGCCGATATCATGAGTCAGCAAATGACTGCGCTTAACGAGTTGGATCAAGCCAGTAGCGAAGTAGCGTCAGGCGTAGTGAACACAAAAAGTATCTCTGAAATTGTCGCGGCGAATGGTACGCAATTGAGGCAGCAAGTTGACACGGTTCGTCAGTTGACATCCCAGTTAGAACAAGTCGTCTCAAAAATCTGAACGCTCGCCAATAAAGAACTGGATGTCTATCCAGTTCTTTATTATTCTGTCGCAAATTCATTTCCAAAGAGTATTTAACGTGATCGGACGTCTTCGCGGCATTTTGCTGGAAAAACAACCCCCTGAAGTTTTGATAGAAGTTAACGGCATCGGCTATGAAGTGCAGATGCCGATGAGCTGTTTCTACGAGTTGCCTCATGTGGGTGAAGAAGCCGTGATTTATACTCATTTTGTGGTGAGAGAAGATGCGCAACTGCTGTACGGTTTTAATACGGTCAAAGAGCGTGCTTTGTTCCGTGAGGTGATTAAAGCCAATGGTGTGGGGCCGAAACTGGGTCTGGCCATTTTGTCCGGTATGACGGCCAGCCAATTTGTCGCGTCGGTTGAGCGTGAAGATATCTCGACTCTTGTGAAGCTACCGGGTGTTGGCAAGAAAACCGCAGAGCGGTTAGTGGTTGAAATGAAAGATCGCCTCAAAGGGTGGAGCGCTGGTGATCTCTTTACCCCGTTCACTGATGCCGCACCAGCAGATATCGGCGCGGCGGCAAGCAGTAACGCCGAAGACGAAGCGGTGAGCGCGTTGTTAGCGCTGGGTTACAAACCTGTTCAAGCGTCGAAAGTCGTCGCACAAGTGGCTAAACCGGACATGACCAGCGAGCAGGTGATCCGCGAAGCGCTGAAATCCATGATCTAAGGGTGCATATTGAAATGATTGAAGCAGATCGCTTAATTGCACCGGAAAACCCTACATTTCGTGAAGAAGACGTGATTGATCGTGCCATTCGGCCGAAAAAGCTGGCTGATTATCAAGGCCAAGATCATGTGCGTGACCAGATGGAAATCTTTATCAAAGCGGCCCAGTTGCGTAGTGAAGCGTTGGATCACTTGTTGATTTTTGGTCCTCCGGGCTTGGGGAAAACCACCTTGGCTAACATCGTCGCCAACGAAATGGGCGTCAATATTCGTACGACTTCTGGGCCTGTGTTAGAAAAGGCAGGGGACTTGGCAGCGCTACTGACCAATCTCGAAGAGAATGATGTGCTATTTATTGATGAGATCCACCGTCTTAGCCCAATGGTTGAAGAGGTACTCTATCCGGCGATGGAAGACTATCAACTCGACATCATGATTGGTGAAGGCCCTGCGGCGCGTTCGATCAAAATCGATTTGCCGCCTTTTACTCTAATTGGCGCGACCACGCGAGCGGGCTCCCTTACCTCGCCGCTACGCGATCGTTTCGGCATCACTCAGCGTCTTGAGTATTACAACATTCCTGACTTGCAAAATATTGTCCAGCGTAGTGCCAGTTGTTTGAATCTCTCAATGGATGCAGAAGGTGCTCTGGAAGTGGCGCGCCGCGCACGTGGTACTCCTCGTATTGCTAACCGTTTGTTGAGGCGTGTACGAGATTACGCCGAAGTGAAAGGTGATGGGCACATTTCAGCTGAGGTTGCGGATCTTGCGTTGAATATGTTGGATGTTGATTCGCAGGGTTTCGACTACATGGATAGAAAGCTATTGCTTGCCATTATGGAGAAATTCTCTGGCGGTCCAGTTGGGCTAGACAACATGGCCGCTGCGATCGGTGAAGAAAAAGATACGATTGAAGATGTACTTGAGCCGTATCTCATTCAGCAAGGTTATTTACAAAGAACACCACGAGGTCGGATCGCGACGGACAGAGCTTATCTCCATTTCGGAATAGAAAAATAAGTTTGTAGAGCCAGAACGTCAGATCTGGCTCTCTACTTAATGTGATTTAATTCACATTATTTGAAATCTCACCACCCCTTTGTAGGTAAGAAAAAGTGGTCAATTGTTAATCTTTGGTGTTACTTATTTTCCCTTTGATTCTCTGTGGTTACCTGCATTTAACAAACCCTCTATTTGAGTGTTGATTTAGATCAATTTGACGTTTTTTTGCTCAAAAATGAACAGATTATCTTGATTTGGATCAACGCAGAATCTCCCTATAAATTTTTTGAAACAAGATAGCTTTAGCAGTAGTATTAGCTGTAGCTATATTAGCTGACGCTTAACAATTAACTAACCAATAAGGTACATTTTTGCAACAAATGCTTGTTTTATTTAAACAAGTGCTAAGCTTTCTCAACACTGGTGAGTTGTAAAATGTAGAGAGTGTCATTCAGCCGACACATAGGAGTTACTATGATTGACGTAGTTGATCTATCGCGGTTGCAGTTTGCACTGACAGCGATGTATCACTTCCTGTTCGTACCTCTGACTCTGGGCATGGCTTTTCTGTTAGCCATCATGGAGTCACTGTACGTAATGACCGATAAGCAGATCTATAAGGACATGACAAAGTTCTGGGGTAAGCTGTTCGGGATTAACTTTGCTCTAGGTGTGGCGACAGGCCTAACCATGGAGTTCCAGTTCGGTACCAACTGGTCTTACTATTCGCACTACGTAGGTGATATTTTTGGTGCACCTCTCGCGATAGAAGCCCTGATCGCCTTCTTCTTAGAATCCACTTTTGTTGGTCTTTTCTTCTTCGGTTGGGATCGTCTATCTAAACGTCAACACCTAGCGGTAACCTGGTTGGTGGCCTTAGGTTCTAACTTCTCTGCATTGTGGATTCTCGTGGCGAATGGTTGGATGCAAAACCCAGTGGGCGCAGAGTTCAACTTCGAAACCATGCGCATGGAGATGGTGAGTTTTGCCGAAGTAGTGCTTAACCCAGTGGCACAAGTGAAGTTCGTTCATACCGTGGCTTCTGGTTACACCACTGGCGCAATGTTCATCTTGGGCATCAGTGCTTACTACTTGCTTAAGGGTCGAGATATCGCCTTTGCTCGCCGCTCTTTTGCTATTGCCGCTTCGTTTGGTATGGCCGCTATCCTCTCTGTTATCGTGCTTGGTGATGAATCAGGCTATGAGCTTGGTGAAGTGCAGAAAGTGAAACTAGCCGCTGTTGAAGCCGAGTGGCACACAGAGCCAGCGCCTGCCGCTTTCACGCTGTTTGGTCTGCCGAATCAGGATGCGATGCATACCGATTACGCCATCAAGATCCCTTATGTGATGGGTATTATTGCCACGCGTTCATTTGATGAACAAGTGACGGGCTTGCGCGATCTGCGTGATCAGCACGTTGACCGCATTCGTAACGGCATGTACGCCTATGAACTGTTGGAAAAACTGCGCGCTGGCGATAAATCACCTGCCAACATGGCGGCTTTTGATGAGGTCAAAGGTGACTTAGGTTATGGCTTGTTGCTGAAACGCTACACAGACAAAGTGACCGATGCGACAGAAGAGCAGATCCAAGCGGCAGCCGATGATTCTATTCCAACGGTTTGGCCACTGTTCTGGTCATTCCGCATCATGGTTGCTTGTGGTTTCATTATGTTGTTCGTGTTTGGTGCCGCGTTTGTACAAACTTGTCGTCAAAAGATCGAACAAAAGCAATGGATACTCAAAGCGGCGCTATTCAGTATTCCACTTCCTTGGATCGCAGTCGAAGCAGGCTGGTTTGTTGCTGAATTTGGTCGTCAGCCTTGGGCCGTCGGCGAAATCTTACCTGTCAATGTGGCAGCCTCTGCGCTGAGCGCTGGCGAAATCTGGACATCGTTGTTCGCTATTTTAGCGCTCTATACCGTGTTCTTAATCGCAGAAGTTTACCTCATGGTGAAGTTTGCCCGTAAAGGCCCAAGCAGCCTGAAAACAGGTCGTTATCACTTCGAACAAAATGCAGACTCTGTTGCAGACAAAGTCAGTCGTCAGGTCGAAGCGTAAGGTCAAGGAGATACAAGATGTTTGATTACGAAATCTTGCGATTAATCTGGTGGGTACTGATCGGTGTGCTACTCGTTGGTTTCGCAATTACTGATGGATTCGATATGGGGGTGGGTGCACTCGTCCCTGTAATTGGTAAAAATGACAATGAACGCCGCGTGATGATCAACTCGATCGCGCCACATTGGGATGGTAACCAAGTTTGGCTTATCACCGCTGGTGGCGCCCTGTTTGCCGCTTGGCCACTGGTTTACGCGACCTCGTTCTCTGGTTTTTACTTAGCAATGATCGTAACGTTGGCCGCGCTATGGCTGCGTCCGATTGGTCTCGATTACCGCTCAAAAATTGAAGATGCCAAATGGCGCAACACTTGGGATATCTGTATCTCGATCAGTGGTTTTGTGCCGCCTGTCATTTTTGGTGTGGCGTTTGGTAACTTACTGCAAGGCGTGCCATTCCAACTGAGTGACTTTTTGATGCCAACCTATCATGGTTCATTCTTTGGTCTGCTGAACCCGTTTGCATTGCTTTGTGGTTTGGTGAGCTTGTTTATGATCCTGATGCAAGGCGCGACTTGGCTGCAAATGAAAACCACAGATGCGGTTCACGTTCGTGCGCGCAATGTTGCACAACTGACTGGTGTGCTGACAGCGCTTGCTTTTGTGGCAGCAGGTTTTTGGATCCAGAGCATTGACGGTTACGTCATTGTTGGCAGCATCGATACCATGGCCGCATCAAACCCACTGAATAAAGAAGTAGTTCGTCAAGCGGGTGCTTGGATGAACAATTTTGAAGCTTATCCACTGCTATGGGCTGCACCAGCTCTGGGTGTACTCATGCCTTTACTGGCCGTGATTGCTTCTCGTCTTGAAAAAGGGGCGTTGGCTTTCTTAGCTTCAAGCCTAGGAAATGCGGGTGTGATTTTTACGGCTGGATTTGCCATGTTCCCATTCATCATGCCATCGGATCTAATGCCAAGTCACAGCTTGACGATGTGGGATGCGACTTCATCTGAGTTGACACTGAATTTGATGACGGGCGTTGCCTTTGTGATGGTGCCGATCATTTTGGCCTACACTGCGTGGTCGTACTACAAAATGTTTGGCCGCCTAGACAGCAAATTCATTGAAGACAACAAAAACTCACTTTACTAAGGAGCAAAGACTATGTGGTATTTCGCATGGATTCTCGGTGTACTGCTTGCTTGTGCATTTGGCATCATCAACGCTCTTTGGCTAGAGCATTCAGAAATGATGGACAAAGACAGTGAATAAACTAGTAGAACAGATCGCGACACTGCATGAACCGTTCGACAGAACGTGGCTGAAAGCATTCACGCTAGTACTCGGGTTTGTTCATGTTGGTTTAGTGATGTGGGAGCCTCACGCCTACGCAACAGCAATCGGCGGTTTTAATGTGCTGATTGGTCCAGCGCTCATTTGGGCGGTGTGTTCGAGCATGGTGTATGGTATTGGGTTTACGCCGAAAAATTGGTATTGGCAGCTCTTGTTCAGTCCCTATTTTTCAATCCCAATTCTGCTGTTTTTAACCGCTTTACACATTTTGTAACCGAGATGGTTAATATTTGAGCCAGGCCAAGTGCCTGGCTTTTTATTTTCTCCACACAATTCAAAAAAAGGCAGGCGTGTAGTACCAATTTATGTGACTTAAGTTATAGTAATCGCTTTAATCCATGCACTGAATCGGTACGACATTGAACAGCAATAACCAAGCTTTTACTTGGCCAGTGACGGTTTATTATGAAGATACGGACGCCGGAGGGGTGGTTTATCATGCTAACTACCTCAAGTTTTTCGAACGCGCTCGGACAGAGTTACTACGCTCGGCTGGGATTTCACAAGATGCGCTACTGAAACAAAATATCGGTTTTGTGGTCCGACATATGGATATCGATTTTATACATGCAGCAAGACTCGATGAAAAGTTGACCGTACGAAGCAAAATTGGCGAATTTAAGCGCGTTTCTCTGACCTTTTGTCAAGAGTTGGTCAATGAAGAAGGGCGGTTGTTGTGTAAAGCAACAGTTAAGGTAGCATGTATCGATAATTTGAAAATGAAACCTTTTGCCATTCCCACATCTATTATTTCGGAGTTAACAAATAGTGACTGCTGATATTTCTATCTTAGATCTTTTTCTACAAGCGAGCCTGTTGGTTAAGTTGGTCATGTTAACTTTGCTTGGTATGTCAGTCGTCTCTTGGGCCATGATCATCAAGCGTAGCAAAGTGTTGTCGAAGGCGAGCAAAGACGCTGAAGAGTTTGAAGACAAATTTTGGTCTGGTATCGACCTTTCTCAGCTTTATCAACAAGTGAAAGCCAGAAAAGAGAACCTCTCTGGCGCAGAAGAGATTTTTTATGCTGGTTTTACCGAGTTTGCTCGATTACGTAAAACCAATGCCAACTCACCAGCTTACGTTATGGAAGGAAACGGGCAGAGCAATGCGTGTTGCCGTTTCCCGTGAGGTGGATGATTTAGAAAACAGTCTGCCATTTTTGGCAACGGTTGGCTCAATCAGCCCTTACATTGGACTATTTGGTACCGTTTGGGGCATCATGCACGCCTTTATTGCTTTAGGTGAAGTGAAACAAGCCACCCTTTCTATGGTCGCCCCTGGTATTGCTGAGGCTTTGATTGCTACAGCTATGGGTTTGTTTGCCGCTATCCCTGCTGTTATGGCCTATAACCGTCTGAGTAATAAAGTGACGAAGTTGGAGCACAACTACGCCACCTTCTCAGAAGAGTTCCACAGTATTTTGCACCGTCAAGCCATGGCAGGTAGCCACTGATGGCAGGGTATCAACCGAAAAAACGCAAGATGACCGCGGAGATCAACGTGGTGCCGTATATCGACGTTATGTTGGTTTTGTTGATCATCTTTATGGCGACCGCCCCTTTTGTGACTCAAGGGGTGGATGTAGAACTACCGAAGACGTCCACCGCACAGTCTATGGAACAGATGGCTGGCGAAAGTAACAGCAGTTTTATCATCATCGAAGTGGATAAAGACGGCAACTTAGGGTTGAGTGTCAATAATGAAGAGGTGCAACGTGGTCTATCGTTGGCCGACGTTATTTTGCGAGTTAAAGCAGAGCTTTCTCTCAAACCTGATTCGCCTATTGCTGTTGGTGGTGACGCCGCAACACCGTACGCGGAAATTGTGTTATTGCTCGATGAACTCAGTAAAGCCGGCATCCCCAAAGTTGGCCTGCTAACCGACATAGAATAAGTCAGACGCGATCATGAGAGAAAAGAAAAATAAAAAGAATGATTTCGTAGTCCCCATTGTGGTCTCACTACTCCTGCATGTCGCCTTAGTTGTCGCTTTGCTTTGGAGCACTGATTTTAATATGCCTAAACCGCAAGCTTCTGGGCAAATGGTACAGGCTGTGGTGATTGATCCTAAGTTGGTACAACAGCAAGCGAATGAAATCCGTCAGCAGAGAGAAAAAGCCGCTAAGAAAGAGCAGGAGCGGCTGGACAAGTTGCGTCGTGAAGCAGAACAGTTAGAAAAGAACCGTAAAGCAGAAGAAGAGCAACTGCGTAAGCTAAAAGAGCAGCAAGTTCGTGATGCGAAAGCAGCACGTGAAGCTGAAGAGGCGCGCAAAAAGAGAGAGCAAGAGCAAAGAGTCGCAGAAGAGAAGGTGCGACAGGAAAAAGATCGTGCCGCTAAGCTAGAAGCTGAGCGGAAACTGAAAGAAGAAGCGATAAAAAAAGCCGAACAAGAGCGCGTTGCGAAAGAAGCGGCTGCCGCTAAAGCGGAACAAGAGCGTTTAGCAAACGAAAAAGCGGCGAGAGAAGCCGAAGAAAAGGCTCTCCGTGAGCGCGAAGCTGCACAAAAAGCAGAGCAAGAGCGGATTGCTCAACAGAAAGCCGCTGCCGAGGCTGCGGAAAAGGCGCGCAAAGAGAAAGCACGTTTGCAGCAGCTGGAAAAAGAACGCAAAGAGAAACAAGAAGCGCTCGATGATATTTTTTCGGGCTTAGAAAATGAGTTGGAAGCTAATTCATCGGCACGTTCAAAATATTTATCTGATGAGCGCTCTCGCTACATCGCAATCTATGAAACAACAGTTGAAAATAATTTAATTAAAGATCAACCGTACAACGGGCGTAGTTGTGTGCTGAACATAAAACTGATTCCTACTGGAAACAACAAAGCTTTTGTCTCCGAAGCTACTGTTGTTGAGGGAGATCCAGCACTTTGCCGTGCTGCGAAAGCATCCATCGTGAAAGCAAAAGAGTTTGATTTTCCAAAGGAACCGGAGCTTCAAAAGGAGTTTAGAGATTTTGACTTTAGATTTAAATTATAGGGACCTGACGTGAAAGAATTAATGAAATGCTTATTGCGGCCATTGTTCTGTATGCTCCTAGTGCTAGTGCCACTTACAGCAAATGCAAAACTAGAAATTGTAATTACGGATGGTATCGATTCGGCAAGGCCTATCGCTATTGTTCCGTTTAAATGGCAAGGAAAAGCAGCACTTCCAGCCGATGTCTCCGCGGTGATTGCGTCCGATCTGCAACGTAGCGGTAAGTTTAGCCCAATCGCAACGAATAAAATGCCCCAGACTCCTTACAACGAATCTGAGGTTAACTTCGACGCGTGGACGGCTTTGGGCGTTGATACGTTAGTAACTGGCAGCATCAGTCAAAATGAGAAAGGTGAGTATGTCGTCCGCTATCAATTGATCGATGTCGTGCGTGGTATGCTCACCAACGGTCAAAGTCGGGCATTGGAAGACGGCCAACTCGTGCTATCAAAAGATCATGTGTTGTTTACCAAAGTCGCAACCGTCGAAGGCGAGCGTCTGCGCGAATACGCCCATCGCATCTCCGACCTAGTCTATGAGCGTTTAACCGGAGAACGCGGCGCATTTTTGACTCGCATAGCGTATGTAGTAGTCAACGACAACGACAAATTCCCCTATCAACTGAGAATCTCAGATTACGACGGCTTTAATGAACGTTTAGTGCTGCGCTCGAAGCAACCACTGATGTCACCCGCTTGGTCTCCTGATGGTCGACAACTGGCTTACGTGAGTTTTCAAAATGGTCAGGCGGAAATTTTCATACTGAATATTTATACTGGCGAACATGAGAAACTAACGTCATATCCACGTCATAATGGTGCGCCACGCTTCTCTCCAGATGGGAGTCAATTGGCGCTTGTTCTGTCCAAAACGGGATCTTTACAGCTCTATACGCTGGACTTAAAAACTCGCCAGTTAACCCAAATAACGCGGGATAGATCAAATAATACGGAGCCATTCTGGCATCCTGATGGCAAATCGCTCATCTTTACTTCTGATCGGGGTGGTAAACCACAGATATATAGAGTAAATTTGAGCGACGGGTCGACTAGCCGTCTTACATGGCAAGGTAGCCAGAACTTGGGTGGACAGATTACTCCGGACGGAAGATTCCTGATCATGGTTAATCGTAGTGAATCCGGCTTTAATCTGGCCAAACAGGATTTGGAGACGGGTGCAGTTCAAGTATTGACAAAAACCTTACTTGACGAGTCACCAAGTATTGCGCCAAATGGAGGTATGGTTATTTATAGCTCCATTTACGATAAGAAAAATGTACTGTCGATGGTGTCTATCGATGGTCGCTTTAAAGCTAGATTACCGGCAACGAATGGGCGTGTCAGAGCTCCCGCATGGTCTCCGTTTTTGTAGCAACTAAGTTTGATTAATAAAGGAAAATAAGATGCAACTTAACAAGGTTCTTAAAGGGCTTCTAATCGCACTCCCAGTAATGGCTGTTACTGCGTGTAGCTCAAGTGATGACGCAGCGTCTAACGCTGGCACCAGCACTGAAACTAACCAAACAACGTCTGGTGGTTCAGCGACGACTGGTGGTACTGATACCACAGTGATCACGCCGATCAACCAAAACGGTCAGCTATCTGAGCAAGAGCTTAAAGAACAAACTCTGCGTGAAACTCAAACCGTTTACTTCGCATTTGATAATTCAACTATCTCAAGTGACTACGAAGAGATGTTAGCGGCGCACGCAGCGTACCTAAGCAAAAACCCGTCACTGAAAGTAACTATCGAAGGTCACGCCGACGAGCGTGGTACACCTGAGTACAACATCGCGCTGGGTGAGCGTCGTGCACAAGCAGTTGCGAAATATCTGCAAGCGATGGGCGTTCAAGCGGATCAAATCTCTATCGTGAGTTACGGTGAAGAGAAACCTCTTCTTCTTGGTCAAACCGAAGAAATCTACGCGAAAAACCGTCGCGCAGTATTGGTTTACTAATTGAGGATATGCCTCATGTTCAGTAACACTAAGCGAGCGGTTACGCTTACGTTACTGGCAAGTGCAGCGAATATTGCATTCGCTGCACCAGCCCCAGTATCTGATCTCAATAGCGAGCCCGCGACAGCGTCTGTTGTCAATGCTAGCCAATCTGTCGTTAACGCTGCGCCTGAAACAGATGTTCAGCGTCTTGAGCGTCTGCTGCAAAACCGAAATCGAGTTCAACTGCAGATGCAGCAACAAATCGATCAAATGTCGCTAGAAATTGCGGAGCTGCGTGGCAAGCTTGAGCGCAATAGCTACGATATGCAGCAAATGCTAGAAAGACAGCGAGAATTGTTCATCGAGCTGGATCGCGTGCGGGGTGAAATTAAGTCCGTAGGGAATACGAGCTCACCAGCAGCCGAGGTGGATTCGGGTGCAGATAAAGGTGTGTACAGTACCAACGTGGATGAGCAGACCGCATATCAAAATGCAGTCGACATGATTTTGAAAAAGCGTGATTACGCTGGTGCGATTGCCGCGTTTATTCAGTTTCAAAAAGACTTCCCAGATTCGAGTTATGCAGCGAATGCCAGCTATTGGCTAGGTCAGCTTTATTTTGCGCAAAAGCAGGATAAAGAGGCGGCTAAGAGTTTTGCTGCGGTGGTTACTTACCGTGATTCCAACAAGCGTGCTGACGCTTTGGTCAAGCTGGGTGATATTGCGGCTCGTAACAACAATCAAGCGGAAGCGAAGAAGTTCTATCAGCAAGCGATTGATGAACATCCTGGTAGTGCTTCGGCCAAGGTCGCTAAATCAAAATTGCAAGAATAAGGAGCTCAGGCTCCTTATTTTTTTGCCAGTTTTCTGCATGCTATGGCTTTTGCATCTTCTATTCGCTTGAGGTTACAATACGCGAACTATAGGAAGTTGCGTAGAGCACGAGCAATGAGCCACATTTTAGACAAGATTGACACGGTTTATCCTTTCCCTCCAAAGCCTATCCCTTTGACGCAGGAACAAAAAGAGCAACATCTTTCCAACATCAAAGCATTGTTGAAAGAGAAAGATGCCGTCCTGATTGCCCACTATTATACCGATCCTGAAATTCAAGCCCTTGCGGAAGAAACCGGTGGTTTTGTCGGCGACTCTCTGGAGATGGCTAAGTTTGGTAATCGTCACCCTGCGAGCACTTTGATTATTGCTGGTGTGCGTTTTATGGGTGAATCGGCAAAAATCCTTACCCCAGAGAAACGCATTTTGATGCCGACATTGGAAGCTGAATGTTCTTTGGATCTGGGCTGCCCTGCAGACAAGTTCACGGAGTTTTGTGACGCGCATCCAGACCATACAGTGGTGGTGTATGCCAACACGTCTGCCGCCGTCAAAGCACGAGCTGACTGGGTGGTGACTTCCAGTATCGCACTTGAAATTGTCGAGCATTTGGACGCCGAAGATAAGCCGATCATTTGGGGGCCAGATCGCCATTTGGGCTCTTACATCGCCAAGAAAACCGGCGCAGATATGCTGCTTTGGCAAGGCGAATGTGTCGTGCATGATGAATTCTCTGCCGATGCGCTTCGCAAAATGAAAGCCGTTTATCCCGACGCTGCTATTTTGGTGCATCCAGAATCGCCAGCCAGTGTGGTTGAATTGGCCGATGCCGTAGGTTCAACCAGTCAATTGATCAAAGCGGCTAAAGCATTACCTCAGCAGAAGATGATCGTCGCGACCGACAAAGGCATTTTCTTTAAAATGCAGCAGCTCGTGCCTGAGAAAGAGTTGATTGAAGCGCCGACAGCTGGCGCCGGCGCGACATGTCGCAGTTGTGCCCATTGCCCTTGGATGGCGATGAACGGCCTGCAAGCCATTGAGACCGCTTTGCGTGATGGTGGCGAACGACATGAGATTTTTGTAGATGAAGAATTGCGTGTTAAGTCTTTGATTCCATTAAACCGTATGTTGGACTTTGCCGAAAGATTGAACATGCAGGTAAAAGGAAACGCCTAATACTGCGCACAAGATCACAAAATGGAAACCAGCCTAATCGGCTGGTTTTTTTATCTCAAATAATTGACTTATATTCAGCATCCTGATGAATGAAGGGGTTCACTATGTCAATTTGGTTGGTGCTAAAAAAGTGGTTTCAAACCCATGTATTTAGGCTAAGCAACCGCAATTTACTGTTACTGGTTGGCGTGTACCTGAGCCTTTGCTGGGGATTATTACGCTGGGCTGGTGAGGATGCGATTACCCGTGATCTCTCGGTATTTGTTTACTACTTAATGGTGACGGCATCGACCGTGGGGTATGGCGATTTATCACCCAGCACCACTTTTGGTCGCTGGGTTGTGGTTCTCGTTGTTATTCCAGGTGGATTGAGTCTGTTTGCTGCGTTACTCAGTCGTATCGCGGGTGGGGCGATTGATTATTGGCGTGCTGGCGTCTTGGGCAAAAGGAGAGTTCGAGTGGAAAATCATATTCTTTTATTAGGCTGGAATAACCAGCGAACGATTCACTTGATCCGCATGTTACAACATGAAGAGGCGGGTAAGCGGCCGATAGTGCTCTGTAGCCGTTCAGACATTGAGAATCCATTACCCGGCGAGATAGGTTTTGTCAAAGTAACCAGCTATACCGATGGCCAAGAGATGATCAACGCCAATGTGGAGCAAGCGAGTTGTATCATCGTTGATACTCAGCAAGATGACATTACTCTGTCCGCCGCGCTTTATTGTGCGAGCGTCACTCCAAACGCCCATTTGGTGGCCTATTTCAAAGATGAAGCGCTTGGCCGCTTGCTGAGTCAGCATTGTCCAACTGCAGAATGCATTCCTGCGGTTGGCGCGGAAATGCTGGCCAAGGCGGCGGTGGATCCTGGCTCTAGCACTTTGCATCAAGAGCTACTCGCGTCGACCAGAGGGATGACGCAATACTCAGTGCTGTACCCGAACACGCAACCTGAGACCGATGTCGACAGTGTGTTCACCTTTATTAAGCAACAGCATCAGGCAACGCTAATTGCCGTGGATGTTGGCCAAGGGATTGAACTCAATCCACCACTCAACAAGCGCATTCCATCCGGCAGCAAGCTCTTTTACATAGCAGACGAGCGGGTGGAGTCGTTCCACTGGCAAACAATGAATCAATTAAGGTAAACATCTAGGTAAAATCATGGATATGCTCTCTAAGTTGTTGGCAGGATTCCCCAACTTTCTCCTCTATTTTTCACTGTCGTTGGCTTTTGTGCTGGCTTTTAAATTTATCTATGTCCGACTGACACCTTATGATGAGTGGTCGCTGATAAAGGACCACAAAAATACCGCAGCGGCGATTGCCCTTAGTGGCGCGTTTTTGGGGTACTGTTTGGCCATCTCCGGCGCGGCGAAAAACTCGGTTAACATTGCTGATTTTGCGGTTTGGGGTGTCGTTGCCTTGATGGCGCAATTGGTCGCGTTTGCCATTGTTCGTTTGGTGTTATTGCCGCGCATTGGTGAGCGAATTGAGAACGATGAAGTACCAGCGGGGATTGTTCTGGCAACGGTTTCGGTGTCTGTGGGTGTACTCAATGCTGCGTGCATGTCTTACTAGGAGTCGAGATGAAACGCAGTGCTAACGTGAAAAAATCGTCTTTTGAGAAGGTCCTGCCTGCCATTCCATATCTTCTTGTTGGTGGTGTCGCGGCTTACTCATTCTATGAGCCTAAGACAGAAGGCTACATTTACCGAGACAGCGAACAGTGTAAAAGAAACCATCCCGGTTATTTCGAACAGTGCGAACTGGCCTACAAAGAAGCACTCGCACGCGCGGAGTTCAGTGCGCCGCGCTATCAATCAGAAAGTGAATGTAAAAGAGAGTTTGGCTATGATTCGGATGACTGCTATTACAGCAGCACCTATCACTCTTATATGCCACGCATGAGCAGTTTCTTTTACACACGCGACACCAGCGGTTTAACGTCTCGCTCAAGCGCCTTTTTCTCTCAGCCGCTCTACCGCTATCGTAGTGGTTACTACTCTGGCAATGGTGTTTCTTATGGTACGAAATTGGGCCAAGCGATGAAAATCAACACCAGCTCGATTAAGTCAAGCGGCGGCACGATAGGCAAAGTGATGTCGCGTGGCGGATTTGGCAAGTCGGTCTCTATCAGTCGAGGCGGCTAAATGTTTCGTCGCGAAATAAAAGAGCGAGATCACTGGCGGGCACTTGCCGAGCGCTACGGCTTTGGCTTTCATACTATGTACGGGCAGCCTTATTGGGATGAATCGGCCTATTATCAGTTTAATTTGCAGCAGATTGAACACGATCTCGAAGCGCCGACGGAAGAGATCCACCAAATGTGCCTGTCCATCGTCGACAAAGTAGTACACGACGAAGCGCTTTTGACCCGTTTTGCCATACCCGAAACGATGTGGGAGGCGGTGCGCCGTTCATGGTTGATGAAAGAGCCATCACTTTACTCACGGCTTGATTTCGCCTATTCAGGCAACGGCCCGGCCAAGTTGTACGAGAATAATGCCGATACCCCAACTTCGCTGTTTGAAACAGCCTTTTGGCAGTGGATATGGTTGGAAGATGTGGTGAATCGAGGCGTGATTTCTCGACGCGCCGACCAGTTCAATATCTTGCAAGATTATCTTATCGAACGGTTGGCCCACATTGCCCGTTTGCAGCCGGGGCAAACTTTGTACTTCAGTTGCTGTAAGGAGACTGAAGAAGACCGGGCGACTGTGCAGTATCTGGAGGATTGTGCAAGAGAAGCCAAACTTTCAACCGCGTTTGTCTATATCGAAGACATTGGTGTCGATGAACAAGGGCAATTTGTCGATCTCGAGAATCGGGTTATTCGATGGATGTTCAAACTCTACCCTTGGGAAGAGATGTTCCATGATGAGTACAGCCAGTTTCTCACCACGTCGAAAATCAATTGGTTGGAGCCGATGTGGAAGTCGGTATTGTCGAATAAAGCGTTGTTGCCTTTGCTATGGCAAGAGTTCGAGGGGCATCCAAACCTTCTACCGGCCTATTTTGCCGATGATACAAAAGCGAGCGCATTGAGTGATTTTGTGCGCAAGCCCTTGTTTTCTCGTGAAGGGGCAAACATTGAGATCGTACGTAATGGGAAATCTCGTCATAAAACCGACGGGCCGTATGGGGAAGGGCGTTTTATTGTCCAACAATATTGCCCATTGCCAAAGTTTGCCGATAGCCATACCTTAATCGGTAGTTGGTTAGTCAACGACAAAGCGGCGGGTATTTCGATTCGTGAAGACTCAAGTTTGATCACTCAAGACTTGGCTCGCTACTTGCCGCACGTGATCGTGTAACGTCCTATTAGCAAAAGGCACCGAGGTTGCCCTTATGGGTTTTGCCTCAGTGCCTTTTCTTTTTCGTGAGTTATCTCGCTATTACATCTTCATCATGGCAGGTGGTATTAGTGAGTGTGAGTATGCACGTGGCCCGCCTCTTCAATCGCCATCTCGACTTCGATACTGCCCGCTTTTTTAAATGTCAGCGTCATCGGGAAGCGTTCGCCTTTCTTATAGTTCTTGCTTGGGTTGAAGATCATCAGGTGATAGCTGCCGGGTTCGAACATCACGCTTTGCATACTGCCAACGCGCACCGCGTCAATTTTCTTCATCTGCATCATGCCGTCAGCCATCTCATGAGTATGAATTTCCACTCGCTCAGCGATTGGGGTTGATGCGCTGAGCAAAAAGTCGTCGCTGCTTGCGGTGTTCTTCAATTGGAAAAAACCGGCAATCACCGTCGCCGTCGGTGGCGCTTCACGACTCCAAGGGTGATCGATTTGTATGCTGCCTTGATGGTAGTCATGGGCGAAAACGCTGCCAGTGGTCAAAGACAGCAGTGTGATGAGCAATGTGTGGATGGTTTTTTTCATTTTAATTTACCTTGTGGTTTTTCTTGGTTTACCAGTTCAGGTTGCCCTGATACACAAGCCAAAATGCGTTTTGGCTAAGGTGAGTAATCTCTTCGTAGTTACCTTGTAAGCGCAGCGTTTGCGCTTGGGCGAAATGCCAGTTGAGCACCGCGCTAATGCGTTGAGGACGCAAACCTTCGGCATTGAGCGCTTGACTAAACTCACTGCTCTCTTTGCTGACTTGGTTGTCGCTGATGAGCGCGTCGTAACGTAGTGCCAGTTCAAGCGTCTCTCTTTGCCAAACTATCTGCGAGCTCACCCCATACTGAAAGGCATCGAGGTCGGTTTGCATCTGCTGAGAGTCGCTAAGACGAGCGTCGATTTGTTGCCCCATCCATTGCGCTTCAATGCCAAATTGTTGCCACTGCCATTGAGCGCCGAGAGCAACCAAGGTGGTGGTGCCATCAAAGATAATCGTGCTGCTCGTGGTGGTATGGTTATGACCTTGGTTGGTTTGTGCGCCGCGTTGGGTTGCATCGAAATGGGCCAGCGAGCCGACAACTCGCCACGAATGCGCTTGTTTAAAACCTTGCCACTGATAGCTCAAGCCAAGCGCAGCGGGTGTACTTTCGCTTGCATCTGCTTGGGCGGGGTAACCATTGCCGCGTCCAACCCAAACGGTAAGATCATGCATACCATAGGCGTAGGTGAGCTTGATGCTGTCGTCTTGATACTGGTTGGCAAGAAATGCTTGTTGTGGCAACGATGCATCGACAAATCGCCAGTCGTGCTCATGCACGTCATTGTATAAACCAATGGGCGACAGTTGACGGCCTAAACGTAAGGTCCAGTTTTGTCCGATGTGGGGCTGTAGCCAGAGCTCTTCGACCTCGACATTCTCTCCGTGGTGGCTACCGAGGGTGATTTTCCCGGCGACAACTTGCGGCCAAATGGCTAGTAGCCCTAGCTCACCGTGCATCAACTGCACGCCTTGCTCTTGGTGCGCCGCATCTGCGCTGGTCAAAATACCCGGAATAGCAAATTGCTGATCGCGACTTTGGTGGTAGTAGCCGAGTTGGGCGAAACACGTTGCTTTTTACTTCAATGTTTGGCTCATGGCTCGGGTTGGCATAGGCAATATGGCTAGAGAGCAAACTAACTGCCGTGAGTGTGAAAGCGTGTTTCATTGGTTATCCTCCGGCAAAAACGGGTTGGCATAGCGCGGGTTGCGAACAAAGGCTTCATCATTGAGTGCCCCCAAAAAGGCCAGTACGTCCTCCTTCTCTTGCGGGCTTAAAGTAAAGCCATTGACAAACTCACTTTTGTTGGGGTTGAGTCGCCCATCGCCTTGGTAGAAACCGCTTTCGATATGACGGCCGCCTGCGGCGTAAAAATCCAGCACTTCAGAGAGTGTGGCGATGCTGCCGTCGTGCATGTATGGCGCGGTATAAGCGAGATTGCGTAGCGTGGGTGGGCGAAATTTGCCTTTGTCTGCTGCGTTTGCTGTCACTGTATACAGGCCATTATCTTGCGCTGGGTAGCTGCCTTGCTCATCTAAGTTGTAAAGGCCGGTGTTAAAAAACGGACGACTGACAAATACCGTATCGGCGTGCAAGGTCGAATCGCTGAAGTTAAAGCCGCTGTGACAATGAAAGCACTCCATCTTTTCGCTGTTGAACAGTGCTTGACCGCGTAGCGCCGCACTGCTCATCGTACCTTGATCAAAATCGCTCTCTTTAGAAATCAAGGCGCGGTTAAACACCGCCAGCGCTTTGATGATGTTGGGCAAAGTCACGGGTTGCTGCTCGTTCGGAAACGCTTGGTTAAACAGCGCCTGATATCGGGGATCTTGCTCAAAGCGTTGCAAAATCTCGTCACGGTTCGCATCGTTAATCCCCATCTCAACCGGAAATTCCCCAAACAGTGGGATCACCAGTTGTTGCTCTATGGTGTGCAACACCGGATTAGCCCAAGTGTAGGAGGCGTTGTAAGCCACATTGGTTAACGTTTGCGAGTTGCGGTGTAGCACCTCGCCGGTTGAACCAGTCGGAACCGCCAGCCCATCGGTAAATGCGAGCGCCTGCTGATGGCAAGATTCACACGCAAAGGTCTGATTGCCCGATAAACGCTTGTCGTAGAAAAGGTGTCGTCCCAGCTGGAATTTTTCTTCGCTGGCCGGGTTATCGTTTGGCTCTCTCGGCATGGGAAGAGAGCCCGTTTGAAAATCAAATCCACTGAGGTTGGTTGAACCCGCCGCAGTGACGTCGTAGCTTGATTCGCCGTCACAGCCCGTTACTGATGTCAGCGCGAGCAGTGTCAGCAAACCACTTTTGAGGTTTGCTGACATCGGTATTACTCCACACTCACCCAAGATTGTGAAGTTGAGCAGTTGCCTGCAAAGCACTGACCCGTGGTGAGATCCAACCCTAAGTTATCAAACACGCCTTGGCAATCAGGGTCGCTATTCGCCGACATACAGCCCAATGGCGTTGCGTCCGTATTTTTAGAGATGTCGCTGTTGGCGACCAGTTTTTGATAATCGAGCACCACTTTGCTGGTGGCTAGATTGAAGTTATCCAACTGATATTGTGGACGGTTCGGGCGAGAGCCTGAGCAGTCGACGACTTCTGCGTTGGCATCGGTCACTTCACAGCCTGTGGTGCCAAGGTGGATGTTCCAACCCGCCACATCCATGCGCAAATGTTTGTGCCCTTTTTGCCAGCTCCAGTTCATCCCCGTGACATCAAGAGGAGAGACAGCATCATCGCCATCAATACCGTAGTGGTTGAGCTCTGCTGGCACGCCGAGGGTAAAACGAAGACTGGTGTATTTACCCTGTGGAACCTTGCCGCGAATGGTATGGTTGGTGTCTGGATTGCCGTTCGCACAGCTGCCCGTGCCCGTTTCGAAATCCAGCAGGGCAACATTTTGATACTGCCATTTGCCGTCTTGGGTAAGTTCGACGGATACCGCTTCACCTTGTTCGTTGATCAGCGCAACTTCCGAGATATACATACGCACATCGCTAAAAGTGGGTTGGCTGTTGGCTGTGCCTACCACGCTGTTGTTCATCGCTTCGCAGCGAATTTCTTCATTGCCGACTCGTGCCGAAAACTGAATTGCTACCTCTTGGCTGGTTTTGCTATCGGTGTTACTTGCCCCCGAACTGCTGTTGTCACTGCCGCCACATGCGGCCAATAAGCTACAAAGAGTGATAGAGACAAGTGTTTTAGCGCTTAATGATGGGTTAAACATGATTCTTCCTTCTGAATTTTTAGTCAGCGCGCGCCGTTTAACAGATAGCATTAACGGATAGCAAACAGCACGAGCTCACCATCCCGTTAAGGGTGGCGTTTTTTTAATGTTGAGCGTGAATGACTCGGCTGAGCCGATGGCTCAGAGATCAGGCGAAGAAAGAATGTGGTGGAGATTGTTTCGGGGCGATGGAGAGATACACCTTTTGTAAACAAAGAAGGTGTTGATAGAAGATAGGTGTTGGGGCGGGGCGAGATAGCCACGCCAAGATGATGGCTAAGCAGAGAACAGCCAGGCTTAAAGAAAACTGGCATGCTTTGAGCAGTGGGCAGTGAAACTTCAGATTCTCATGGCCGCTGTCCGCATCCGATGCTTCAAGGTTATTGGCTTCAATCAGTTCACTGATATCCACCCACTTAAAGCCTTGTGCGGTACACAGCAGCACTTTGCCGCCTTGGCTGTCTGATAGCCAGTTTTGTCGATTAACTTGAGAAGGGTTGAGCGCCATGGTCGCCAACAGATAAATCTGAAACAACAAAGCAATAATGACGTAAAACGCCACTGCTGTTTGTTTGGTTTGCGGATTTATGCGTAGGTTCATTGCAACATTGGATTAACCGAAATTGGCGCAGATACTAACAAATAACCGCTAGAGATGTAATGCTATTTTTACTGGTTGGTATAATTTATGTGATTATTATTGTGTTTGATTATGAGAGGTTGGCTGGATATGCGTAATGTGTTGGCTAAAGTCAGTCGACAAGAAGTGGGTAAAACAAACAGGCATGCACGGCGAGTGGCACACCACTCGCCGCGGGAAAGAGGATTTATTGCTGCTCAGCGAGCATCACACCACGTTGGGTTAGGCCGCAAAGCATCACCGGCATGGCATTAAAGATCTCAGCAAACTGCTCAAGCCCTTCAAAGCCCTGTTCGCTCAATGTCGCAATGGTGGTTTCTGGGTCGTAAAGCATCGTTAAAGAGAGCAACACTCCGCCGAGCAGCGCATTTTCCTCACTCTCTTCTGGCATCAAGGTTTCCCAATCATCGCGCGCCAGTTGCCAGCCTTGCAGTACACCTTCACAAAAATCACGAGTAGCTTGGTTAACAATTTCTGCGTCATCTAACTTACAGTTTTCTGGCCACTGCCAAGAGCCATCAAGCAGCGCTGGGCGTGCCTGATTCCACAGTTGCACTACTGCGTCAATGTAGGCTTCAAGCTGTTCACCGTCGGAAAAAGGTGCAGTTTCTTCACCTCCCCATAAGAAAGGTAGCCATTCATGTGGGTCGAGGATGTTGGGCGCCGCCGCCATTGAAGTGACAAAGCCTTGCGTTTTAGCAAGATTGAGCAACTTACCGTCTAATTCCTCAAGGGAAAGAATGTCAAATAACGTCAAAATAGAATACCTTGGATGTTAAGGGCGAGTGAATGGGGGGATCTTACCAATCTCGGCCGCCATTAAAAAGGGCAGAGCGCCAGTTTCAGTGATTGTCGCTCTTTTCCTCTGTGTCGTTGTTGCTAAGAAAAGTAAGTCATTGATCCCCGTACCTTGAGAGGTGCTGGGTATGGTAATACACTAAAGTGAGCTAACAGGGAACGCTATCATCATATGGAAATTCGCTCATCACTTCGCAACAAAAGCATTCTCGCCTTGAGTCTGTACCTCTGTTTTTTTCTCGCTATCATCGGCAGCGTCACCTATTTCGTGGTTGAGCCTTTAGTTCGCAGCAAAATCGAGCAGAATTTGGATTTGAGAACCGAGCTGCTTGCCGCACACATTGAAGAGCCGCTCAATAGCTCGCTCGGGTTACTCGACAGCCTCGTCGGCTTCGCTCAAGGCAACCCCCCTCAAGCGCAACTTTCCCGTGGTGTTGCCAATCTCATCGCCGCCAGCAGCAAGATTATCGCCAGTGGTGGGCTTTGGCCTGAGCCGGAACTCAATCAAGCGAAACCTGTCTATCGAAGCTTGTTTTTTAATAAAACCAAGCAAGGTGAAGTAAGGCAGGTACACCTTTATAACAACCCGGAATCCCAAGGGTATCATCTTCAGCCTTGGTATCAGTCCGTTGCCAATCAACCTTCAGGTCAGCTAAGTTGGTCGCAGGTGTACATCGACCCTTATACGCAAGTGCAGATGATCACCGCATCCAAACCTTATTACCTTGATGGGCAGTTTGCTGGAGTGGCTGCGGTTGATCTCTCCTTGCAAGCACTGTTTGATTTTATTCGCAAGCATACTGAGATTTACCAACTTGGGGTCACCATCAGCGCATTAAATGGCGGCTTGATCACCGAGCATAACTACAGTCTTGTTCGGGGGCGTTATGTGAGCCAGATTGAACTCAGCGATTTTCATTGGCAGATGAAAGTAGTCAATGCTCGCCAGCGAATAAGTGACGAAGTATTCGACAAAGTGCTACGGGTGGAATGGGGCATTTTGCCTTTCTTACTCATCTGCGTTTTGGCGGGTTACTACTTACTTAATCGCTATTTGATTGCACCAATCATCACGATTGCGCAAAGCGTGGACAACTCAAAAACCGGCGGGATCGTTGATATCGATTATCAAAGCGATGACGAGATCAAACATCTGATTGATGCGTTTAACGAGAAAACCGTCTATCTGGAGGCAGAAAAAGTCAAAGCGCAAGCGTCAACCAACGCCAAAACCGCCTTTTTAGCCACTTTGTCACACGAAATTCGTACACCCATGAATGGCGTATTGGGCACGGCGCAGCTGTTGCTGAAAACCCCATTGACCGACGAGCAGAAAAAGCACCTAAAAACGCTATACGATTCCGGTGATCACATGATGACTTTGCTCAATGAAATTTTGGATTACTCTAAAATCGAGCAAGGACACATGGAATTTGATCTCGCCCCATTCCCGTTTGACTCGATTATTGGCAGTGTAAACAGTATCTACTACACCCTGTGTACAGAAAAAGGACTGCAATTTCGCGTCTATTCACAGGTTGCCAAAGAACGTTGGTATCATGCAGATCGTGCACGCTTGCGGCAAATACTATTCAACTTACTCAATAATGCGGTGAAATTTACTTCCCACGGAGTGGTTGAAGTCTACTTGGAAGAAGTGTTCAAAGGAGGGATGAACCACCTTGTGATTAAAGTTAAAGACACAGGGATAGGCATTCCTATTGCGGCACAAAAACGTATTTTCCGCCCATTTGAACAAGCCGAATCGTCAACGACACGACGTTATGGTGGCACTGGCCTTGGACTTGCAATCGTTAAAAAAATCGTTGAAAAGTTAGGTGGTAAAATTAGCGTTTCCAGTCAAGAAGGGCTTGGCAGTTGCTTTAGCGTCGAATTACCACTGCAAGTGTGTGAAGCGGGCAGTGTGGAGCAAGAGCAAAATTATCACCTCGATTATCAAGGTTTGACCGTGCTGATTGTTGAAGACAACCGTACCAACGCCATCATTCTTGAAACGTTTATGCGCAACAAAGGCTTTATTCCCACTTGTGTCGAAAACGGCCAAGAAGCGTTGGATCTGTTACCACAGCAATCATTCGACTTGATCTTAATGGACAATCACATGCCCGTACTGGATGGTATTGAAACCATTCGCGCCATTCGTGCCATGCCAACCTCAATTAACCAAGTCTTGATCTTCGGTTGCACTGCCGATGTATTCAAAGAAACACGAGTTTGTATGTGCGAGGCCGGTGCCACTCACATCATCGCAAAACCGATTGTAGAGAAAGAACTCGATGATGCGTTATTCCGGCATGCAGACTTGCTCTACCAATACCGTCGTGAGGCATAAAAGGTCTTCTTTCTCTTCTCAACGCAAAATCATTATATGTAGTTAAATTACATCTCAAAGATCGTTGAAATGAGGTTTTATCCATTTCTGGTGACTTTATCTACATTTGGTGTGTTTTTTGGTCATAAATTTACAACTCAATTTCAAATACGGTATCTAAAACTACAAATTATTTGCTCTAATAGCGCCATGAACTGCTCTGGTTTTTATATCCAGTTCATGATGTCGTTAAATTGCCATTTTTATAGTTATATATTTTAGAGGACGTAAATGAAATCTCGTGCGCCATTTTGTATCCGTCATGCAGCAGCAGATACTTTTGCTATGGTGGTTTTTTGTTTTATCTCAGGGATGATTATCGAGATTCTGATTTCTGGAATGACTTTCCAGCAATCATTGGCATCACGAACGTTGTCGATTCCGGTCAACATCGCTATCGCTTGGCCTTATGGTGTGTTCCGCGACTGGGTATTACGTCAAGG